>DASTZI010000420.1:0-19239 GCA_035764385.1 Vicinamibacterales bacterium | reverse complement strand
GGTCGCTTTCTTCCGAATCGCCGTCCTTCTTCAGCTTGGAAGCGAGCGCGTTTCGGGCCGCCGTGAACTCGGAAAGTGGCAGGCGGAACAGTTCGTCCCCGGCCGTCGTCTCCCGTACAGCTGGCATTGACCTAGTCTGTCATAGGGCTTGCGTACTCTGGTCTCAACAGAGGAGACGGATCATGCAGCTGCCACTCTATGAGGCGGGACGGGCGGGACGGGTTGGACGGGCAGGACGAACGCTGTGCGCTGCGTGCAGGGAGCGCGAGGCGCGGTACGGCTTCAGGGACGAGCATGACGACGATCCGGGCGTCGAGCGGCCGCGCACACTCTGTTTCGATTGCTTCCGGATGGAAATGGACAGGCGCCGCATTGTCGCCGCACAGCTCGCGCGGGGCTGGAACGCCACGCAAAAGGAATTGCCGCTGGCCGACAAGCTCGAAACGTTCGCCCGTCGTCGCGGACGTGCGCAGATTGCCGCGCGACGCGCGTTAGATCTCCGGTAAATCCCAATCCCAAATCCCAAAACCCAAATCAAAAAAAGTGGCGCGTTTCTTTTATTTGGATTTGGGATTTGGGATTTGGGGTTTGGGAATTTCGCGAAATGTCTCAGCCGATCCTGGCGCGACGAAGTTGATCTCGCGCTCGCCCGCGTGGCCAGTCACCGTATATTGCCCGCGCATCTGAAGGAAGCTCAGTCCGCTCGATAACGTCCCCTGGGTCATCCGCGTCATCACAACCGATCCGACGTCAAACTGCATGCGCACGTCGAGGAGGCGACTGCGGCTCGTCACGGTTATCGTGCGCGGCTGGCCGTTCGCGTCATTCATTTCGTCGATCGTGACATCTGTGGCATAGCCGAGCGGGCCGTCAGGGCCCAGAGCGCCGACAAAACCAGGGATGCGAGCCGGGTCCGCGGCGTCGGGAGGTGGAAACACGCGCCCATAAATGAGTGATAGGTCGCCCTGCTGCGCCTGCCCCCATTGCCATGAGACGCCGCGCCAGAATCCCCAATTGTGGTCGTGGTACCCGGCGCCGCCGGCCAACGAAACGCGCTCGCCAGCGACGTCGAGCATTCCGTCAAGCTTTCCGGACATGACGGGTACCACGTACCCCGTTCGCCACCCGTGAGCGCCACCGATCTCGATCGGAGGGACAAGGCGGCCGGGTGATGCTTCGATGCTGATCCGCCCGTGTACGGAGCGACTACCTTCGCCGCGAAGATCGAGGTCGATGATGTACTGCAATCCATCCAACCGAACCCGGTTGTCGCCAATCGCCAATTCCGGCGCGCGTTTCGTATCGGCCTCGGTGAGTTGTGCAGACGCACTGAAGTTCTCGACACGCCCGCCGCGATCAAGCTGCAGCCGAACGCCTGCCTGCCGCTGACCATCGTGCTGCCGCGGCCCCACGATGAACGTCAGATAGAACCGCGCGTCGCGCGTGCGTCCGTTGAAGTAGAGCCACTCGGCCCACGAGTCTTCCCACATTGGGGCGTTCGGGATCTCATGAAACCGATCGATCTGCCGCAGCACGTCCTCGGGGCTCGTCTGCGTCCAGCCGACGTCTTCCGGCGTGTCCTGCCACTGGGGACTCGAGGCGACTTCTGGATCGCCCATCGCCTTCTCGATGCTGGGGATACCGCCGTGGGCGTCCACACGGACGGGACCGTCGTCGCCAACGAGGTACAACGCCGTTGAGTGCGACGGCCCGGCCGTCCGGATTCGCTTGCGCAACTGATCGGACTGCAGCGCGCCCGACATCACCATTCGTGCGGGGACCGACCGCTCGAGGTGAATGACGACGTCGCCGCCGCCGACCAGATCGGGAGACCGTGCCTGTGTGAGCACGATTTCGGCGACGCCCAACAGAATCGCCATCACCGCGACACCCACCCCGAAACCGGCCGCGAGGACCGCCGAGCGGACCGGGTGTGCCGTCAACGAGCGAAGTGCGAGCCTGCCGATCATGCGGATGTCGACTCGCTTTCAATTCGTCCATCGCGCATGCTCAGGATCCTCGTGGACCGCTCGGCGAGCGCGGGATCGTGCGTCACGATGACCAGCGCCGTGCCGTCCGCGTTGACGCGGTCGAGGAGGGACGCAATCTGTTCGCCCGTTGCACGATCCAACTCACCGGTTGGTTCATCCGCCAGCAGCAGTCCCGGTTTGTTCGCCAGCGCGCGTGCGATCGCCACGCGCTGCATTTCGCCGCCCGAGAGCTCCGATGGCCGGTGAGCCGCGCGGGCGGCGAGCCCTACGTACTCCAGCAACTCCTGCGTACGCTGCCGACGCTCGGTCTTCGGAACATTTGCCTCGGACTGTGGGAGCTCGATGTTTTCCGCCGCGGTCAGCATCGGCAGCAGAAAGAAGCGCTGGAACACAAAGCCGATCTGACGAAGGCGCAGCAGGCTCCGCTGCCGGTCGGACAGCTGTGTCACATCGTCACCGCGAAACAGCAGCGTGCCGGCGCTTGGCGCCTCGACACAGCCGAGCATGTGCAGCAGCGTCGATTTCCCGCAGCCGGAAGGGCCGCGGATGGCGATGTGATCTCCACGCCGAATCTCGAGGCTGACATCGGCGACCGCTGTCACCGCACCAGCAGGCATCGGAAAGACGCGGCTGATGTGGCTGGCTTGCACAATCTCACCGTTCACGGTTCAGCCTTCTCTGTTCTCCGTTCGGGTTCACTTTCACGGTTCGGTTCGGCGTTCTGTGTTCGACGTTCGGTTCTGGGTTCAGTGTTCTCCGTTCCGAGTTCCGAACGTGGAACCGAACACCGAACCTGAACGCCGGAACTGAACACCGAAAGTGAACACGAACCGAGAACCGAGAACACAGAAGGGTGAACGGCTGTATTCATCCGACCACCTCGTCGCGCAGCGTTGCCGCAATCGGGAGCCTCGCGACGATGCGAATCGGGTAGAGCGCCGCGACGATCGCTGTTGCCGACAGCAGCAGGAGATGAATCTGGAGAGCGCTCGGCTGGAACACGAAGAAATGCACGTCCGCCGGAATGCCGGGTATCCGTTTCAGGATGTGGTCGAGTCCGATGGCGAGCAGCGCGCCCACCGGCAGCGACAACAGCCCCCCACCGCCCACGATGAGCACTGACTCGCAGAACACGTCGGCAACGACGCGCCATCGAGAAAAGCCAAGTGCGCGCAGGGCCGCGATTTCGCCGAGGCGCTGATTGATCGAGACCGTCAGCAGAACGGTGATGAGCAGCACCGAAAACGAGAGCGTCACGGCCGTTAATACGGTGGAAATCTGGCGGAAGTACGTGAAACCGCCGCGCTCGAACCGGTTGACGGCTTCAGCGTTGCTCAAGACATGGAGGTCCGGAAGGAGTTTGGCGACGTCGGAGACGGCAGCGGCCGGACCGGCGCGCTCCCGTGAAGCCACCATGATGACGTCCGCCTCGTTCGCCTCGTTTCCGCCGCACGCGGTCGCCAGCATCTGGAGCGAGGTCGCAATGGTGGTTCCATTCGGGCTGTCGAACGGGAACTGCGCGATCCCCGAGACGATGAATGGCACCGGAGGAAGCGCCTGCTCCTGGCTGTTACACGACGCGCGCAGCATCACACGCGATCCCGCGGCGAGCCGCGTACGTGCCGCGGTGTTTTCGTTGATCACAATCTCAGGACGTCCCGCCGTCACGTCACGGCCACGAAGAATCGTCCATGGATGCGCGGCGCCGGTGCCTGCGACTCCCTGGAATGTGGTGTACACGCCGCGCGGAGCGCCGGCGAGCACGACGGCGTTGGCAAAACGCAGAGCGATTGCCGAACGCACCGAAGGCAGGTGTGAGATCGCCTGCGTGCGGTCAACAGCGTTTGGAATGAGCGGTCCCTGCCCCGGCAGCGCGTCGGTCGCCGTGACGCGGAGATCGAACCCTGTTCTCTCGAGCAGGTCGCGCATCGAAATCACGAGGCCCTGAGACAGCAACAGCATGTCGAAGAGCAACGCGCCGACAGCGGCGACGCCGAGGACGCCGAGCGAGGCACGCGCCGGCTGGCGAACCAGGCTGCGCCACGCAAAGCCCATCGCGTTCATCGACGAGCCAGCCGCAGGCCATTGCGCCGCAGCAGCGCCCAACTTGCGACGACCGTCGCCGAAACACCGAGCGGGATCGCGATCGCCACACACACCGCCGCGACCTGCGGTGTGATGCGGACAAACACCAGCGCCGTGTCGTAGCGCCACTGGAAGAAGCGGTTGATGATCCCTTGCGACACCAGCGAGAGTGCCAGCCCGAATACCGAACCGATCACGGCAATCAACAGTCCTTCGAGGAACAGCTGGAGCAGGATCCGGCGGATCGGTAATCCGATCAGCCTGAGGACGCCGACTGCAGCACGGCGTTCGTCGACGAGCATGATGGTGAGCGCCAGCAGAAAGACCGTGGATGCGACGATCGTGACGATGGCGATCGCCAGGTGAAAACGCCGCAACACGATGAACGGGCCGGTCGACTCGGCCGCCCCGCTGGCCGGCTCGGCGTCGATGCCCGGCATCCGGGCCCGAACGTCGCGTGAAAATGCGTCCGCGTCATTCGGATCGACGAGCGCCACGTTGATCGTCTGCACGTCTTCGCTGCCCCTCGGCGCCGATGGTTCGCGTGTCAGGCCGAGCAGGTCGGGAAGGTGCAGCTGCACCTCTCGAATGACGGCGCCTAATCTGGCAGGATCGGGAGTCGGCTCATAGATGCCCGCGATGCGGAACCGCTGAACGTTGCTGCCGTTGTCAGATGCGCTGAGACGGATGACGTCGCCGACCGAGAGGTGTTCGCCTTCCGAAAGTTGACGCGAGATCAATACCGACGGCAATGTGTCGTCGGCGTAGACCGTCGCTGATGCGATGAGGGCGGCACCGATCAGAGCAAGAACGCAGCGAAGCCACACCGGTTGATTATATCGACCGATTTCGACTCATCTTTTCGATGCGGGCCCATTCACCGTCGGTGACCGGCATAACCGAGAGGCGCGACATCCGTACGAGAGGGAAATCCGCAAAGGCACGGTCCGCCTTGATCTCAGCCAGGGTGACAGGACGCGGCAGCTTTTGCTCAGGCGCAACGTCGACGACGAACGCCTTGCCGGTGGCATCGCCTGGATCCGGATACGCATCGCCGATCGCACGCGCGACGCCGACGACGGCCTTCTCCTTGCCAGTGTGATAGTAGAAAATCCGATCGCCTTTCCGGATCGACCGCAGGTGTTTCTGCGCGAGAGGGTTTCTGACGCCGGCCCACACGGTCTTCCGATCCTTTTCGAGTTGATCGTATGCGTAGTGTTCCGGTTCCTCTTTGACGAGCCACTGGGGCATGGAACAACTATACAGAAGGGGGAAGGGGGAAGGGGGAAGGGGGAAGGGGGATAGGGGGAAGAGGGATAGGGGAAGGGGGAAGAGGTGGTCCAGTCATAAGGGATCAGGGGATAGGGAGGAGCGAAGGAAGAAGGAAAGAAGCCCAGTGAGGAAACCGGCAAACAAGCTCACGCTGCCCCCGCTGCGGGATCGGATTCGTCCCGGCGTTGAGGTGTTGTTTGTCGGCATCAATCCGGGAGTCCGGTCGGCGTTGACCGGACATCACTTCGCCGGGTTTTCGAACAGGTTCTGGAAGCTGCTCTACGAATCGGGTCTGGTTCCCGAGCGCATCACGTTCGTGGATGACGATCGCCTGCCCGATTGGGGTTTTGGAATCACCAACATCGTTCCGCGTGCGACGCCCGGCATCGATACGCTCTCGCCGGATGAATACGTGCGCGGCCGGACGCGGCTGCACGCCAAGATCCGCAAGTTCCGTCCTCGCGTCATCGCGCTCGTCGGCGTCACGGTGTTCAGGGCGATGTTTCCGGAACACCGGGGCCGCGTCGTTGCCGGATTGCAGACGCAGACGTTCGAGGGAACGCCGGTCTTCGTACTGCCGAACACGAGCGGCCGGAACGCCAACTTTTCGTACGCCGAGATGCTTGCCGCCTTCAAATCGCTGAAGCGATTTGCCGGATTTGCTTAATGAACGCGCGGAGCAACCTGGGTCGCCGATTCGCCACCCAGGAAGGGCGGCCGGCCCGATGTCGTGCTGGCCAGCGCGATGATAGCGGTTGCCTGAACGGCATCTACGGGTCTCGAGAAGTAGAAGCCCTGTGCGTGCGGGCAGCGAAGCTTGCGCAGCCGTTCGACCTGCTCCGCCGTTTCGATTCCTTCGACGATGACGCCCTTTCCGAGATTCTGGGCGAGCGACACGACGGCGGCCAGCACGTTTGACCCGCTCGGGTCGAGCGGATCCTTCGCGAGGAACGACCGATCGATCTTGACGGTGTCGACCGGGAAGCGGTGCAGGTGGCCAAGCGACGAATAGCCCGTGCCGAAATCGTCAAGGAGCAGCTGCACGGGCAGCATCTTCAGCTCTTTGATGACCTTCATGGCCGTCGCCGCATCCTCGGCCAGCGCGCTCTCGGTAATCTCCAGCGCAAGCGTCCCGTGGGCGAGTGAATGCTTGCGCATCATCTGGCCGACGGCGTCTACGATCCCCGGCTGCATCAGCTGCCGCGGCGAAATATTCACGCTCATCGTCAGCGGCCGGTCGAAGTGGTACTGCCGCTGCCAGAGCGCGGCCTGGCGGCACGCTTCGCCGAGCACCCAGATGCCGAGCGGAACGATGACGCCTGTTTCCTCGGCCAGCGGGATGAACTCCGACGGAGGAATCAGTTCGCCGCCCGGGCGCTCCCAACGGAGCAGCGCCTCGAAACCAGACAGGGCACCGTTTTTCAGCGAAATCACCGGCTGGTAGACCAGCCTCAACTCGTTGTTTTCGAGCGCGCGCCGGAGCTCGGTCTCGAGGTTCAGTCGTACCACGGCGTGGTCGCGCATCCGCTGCTCGAACACCACGTGACGAGCCTTCCCGAGCGCCTTGGCGCGATACATCGCGGTGTCGGCATCGCGCAGCAGTTCTTCAGCATGCGAATAATGCGGACCGCCCATGGCGATACCGATGCTCGTCGTCACGAAAATCTCGCGCCCGTTGTCCACCTTCATCGGCTCGCGGAAGAGCGCCTGGACCCGTTCGGCAACGAACTCCGCATCGCCGGGGCCGTTGACGCCGTCCAGCAGGATCGTGAACTCGTCGCCGCCGAGACGAGCGAGCACATCGCCTGTGCGCAGACATGTCGCGAGCTTGTACGCCACCGCCGTGAGCAACTGGTCGCCAATCAGGTGACCGAGGCTGTCGTTTACCAGCTTGAAGCGATCGACGTCGACAAACAGCACCGAGTAGCGGTAATCGCCCATGCGCGTCGAGCGCGCGAGCACGCGTTCCAACTCGTGCATGAACGCCGAGCGATTTGGAAGGTTCGTGAGCGAATCGTGGCGGGCCGCGTGTTCCAGTCGGGCCTGCGCTTCGTGCCGATCGGTCACATCGGTCTGCGAACCCGCCAGGCGCGTCGCCGTGCCGTCCGCGTCCCGCACGGCGATGCCGCGGCACAGCATCCAGCGGTACGCACCGGCAGCCGTCTGAATGCGATGCTCGTGTTCGAGATGCGGCGTTTCACCCGCCAAATGCGCATCCAGAGCCGAGCGCAAGCCCTCGACGTCATCCGGATGCACGCGATTCAGCCAGTCGAGCAGGGTGGTGCCGACTTCATCCTCGCCGAGGCCCAGCATGGCCTTCCATCGCGGCGAGAAGTACACACGGTTGCGGACGACGTCCCAGTCCCAGAGACCGTCATTCGAGCCGGCGGCGGCAAGCGCGTAGCGCTCCTCGCTCTGTTTCAGCAGTCCCAGCGTGTCGCGCAACCGGCTTTCGGACTGCTGTGCGAACTTCAGCGCCTCCTGCGCCTGAACGTGCAGCTCGGTCACTTCCTTCGTGTGGCGTTGTTCGGCCTCGATCCGGCCCAGATAGACCTTATAGCTGCGGAACGTCAGGTAAACGGGTGGTATCAGAATCGGCAGCAGCCACTGGTTGGCGCCGTCGACGATGGTGGCCGAAACGGCCGCGACAGCCGCGCCGACGAAATAGTTCGGTGCCGTCCACAGAAAATTGTCGTTCCAGACCCGCAGCAGCGCCTGCCTCGACGTCAGTGCGACGGCAATGGAAACGGACGTCGTGTTGGCCAGGTAGTATGCGGTCGCTGACGCAAATAGCGGCGTGGCGATGCGTGGCCAGCTCAGATCACCCGCGCCGCCTCCGCTCCATCCGCACACCAGCCCGGCGAACTCGATGGTGAGGACGATCGCCGCGATGTTGAACAGCGTCCGGTAGAACGGATTCCCTTTCCGGACGTTCAGCGTAGACTGCGCGATCGCGCTCGACGCGGCCACAAATACGGCCTGCTCGGGTCCAAGGAGCAGCAGCGCCGTGAAGTCGACGACATATGACACCGACATCGTCGACGCGCTGCGCGTGAGCGGCAGCCGTATTTTCAGCGTTGATGCGAGGCAGGACAGAACGATCAGCGAAAGGAAGAGCGTCGGCTGCGTGACCTGGACGTGCAGGGCGCAGTAAACGAGGACGAACGCCCCGGCGGCGATCACGCTGCCGACATAGAGGCCTCCCAGAAGGGGCAGATGTGCCTCTTGTGCGGATACGGGCTGCGGCGGCGCCGCTGGAGTTGCGTCCTCGCTAACCTGCATGGCGATGTTCGGGACGGCTGACGGGCCGTCGTTCAGCCGTTCCGCTTGGGGCCTACTGCACAACCGGGCTCCAGGCCGTCTTCGCCTGGAACCAGTCCTGGGACACGATCGACCACATGATCTGATCGAGGTACTTGCCGTCCTTCAGCAGCGATCCGCGCAGCACACCCTCCTGCACGGCGCCGAGCTTGCGCAGCGCACCATTGCCGCGGCCGTTCTGCACGACCGCGCGGGCTTCCAATCTGTTGACCGCAGTGTGCTGGAAGGCGAAGTCGAGCGTCATCCTCGCGCTGGCGAGGAAGATGCCCGTTCCCCAGAATGGAGAGCCTACCGCAAATCCCCATTCCGCCACGGAGAATCTCGGAGCGATTGCACGGACCTGCACAAGACCCACCGCATGGTCGCAGCCTTCCGGCACCATGCCGAACGTGAACTGGTTGCCGGCCTGACGTTCACGTTGTGCCCACGTGATGAACTTCTCGAACCCCTGAGGCGTGGTCGGCGGCGGCGATATGAACTTGGCCACTTCTTCCGACGAGAGCATCGACAACAGTGACAGCGCATCGCTCTTGAGGAGCTCGCGCAGCATGATCCTGCGCCCTTTGAGCACCGGCAGCCCGGTTGTCCAATCCGCATCGGCTTCGATCACCGGTGCGGTGACTGGAGCGGAATCGAAACGAATCGGCTCGAGGTTTGTCACGGCATTCACCTTTTCGGCGACATCGAGAGATTCGCAAATCAGTGCGGCGGAAGAATTCACCCGGCTCACAGGGCACCATCCTTTCCGTCGACCGTGCTCTCGCCCCAGACAATGTTCTCGCCCCAGACGATGTTTTCACCCCAGACGATGTTCTCGCCCCAGACGATGTTCTCGCCCCAGACGATGTTCTCGCCCCAGACGATGTTCTCGCTCCAGACGATGTTCTCGCCCCAGACGATGTTCTCGCCCCAGACGATGTTCTCGCCCCAGACAATGTTCTCGCCCCAGACGATGTTT
The DNA here is from genome assembly GCA_035764385.1 of Vicinamibacterales bacterium. Lineage (GTDB taxonomy): Bacteria > Acidobacteriota > Vicinamibacteria > Vicinamibacterales > UBA2999 > Gp6-AA40. The sequence goes on along the minus strand of DASTZI010000420.1, from coordinate 9,612 downwards.
TCGCCCCAGACGATGTTCTCGCCCCAGACGATGTTTTCGCCCCAGACGATGTTCTCGCCCCAGACGATGTTGGAGCCGCTGATCGCCAGCCCCGGCGTGAGGTTGCCGACCTTCGCACTTCCAGCAACCAACGCCTGCGACCACGGATCGATTTCCAGGCCGAACGTGCTGGCCAGCGTAACCGGTGCCACGCCCCATGGAGTCGTTCTCGTGTCGAGCGCGCGCGTCAGCGCAATCGCGCCGTCGGCGTTGATCTCGCCGGCTCCCTGGGACATCGTGTCGGCGTTCGCGAGGGGCGTTGCCGAATACTGAAGAATCGCTTTCACCGCGTACGGATTCAGCGGTGCCTTGCGTGTTCCGTCGGGAAGCAGAGCCGTGCGATTGGCTTCGATCACGAGTGCCACGACGCCGCTCGCGACACCAGCCGACATGCTCGATCCGCTCAAACGGATGTACTTGCCTCCGACCAGTGGTGGCACCACCTGCCACGTCGGGTAATTCACGTACAACGTCGACTTGAAGTCGATGTCCGCGACGATTCGATGTCCTGGCGCAACCAGATCGGGCTTCGCGTAGCCGTCAATCCACGATGGACCACGGGAGCTGTAGGGCGCGACGAAGTCGTCTGACCGGTTCAGTGTTGCCGACGTGTTGGCTGCACCAACCGTGATAGCGGACGGCGCATTGCCAGGGGACGTGATGCCGCCATAGCCAACCAGCCCCGTGTCTGGGTTGGTGCCGTGGTTGCCTGCGGAGACGACGACGACGATCCCGCTGCGTATTGCGGCTTCCACCGCGAGCACGAGCGGATCGGTTTTCGCCGACTCATAAATCGGATGGCCGAGCGACAGATTGATGATGTCGATGCCCAGAGCCGCCTTGTTGGTCGTGGCGAACTGCAGCGCCGCGATGACCGCGCTGGTCGAGCCGCTGCCATTCTTATCGAGCACCTTCAGGCCGATCAGACGGGCTTTTGGCGCGATGCCCTGATACAGGTAGGCGTTCTGCTGGCCGCTGCTGGCGATGGTGGCCGCGATGTGCGTTCCGTGACCGTAATCGTCGTAGGCCTGGACCGCTTTGCCCCCTTGTGTGAAGTCGTAAAACGCCGCGACCTGACCCTTGATATCCGGAATGCCTCCGGAAATGCCCGAGTCGATGATGGCGATGCCGACGCCGTTGCCGGTCACCCCCTTGGCCACGCTACCGAGGTCGGCACGTACGAGGTCGAGGGTCATCAGCGAGTCAGCCCCTATCAGGGCGTGCGCGTGCACAGGCGCATCGAGCGACACATGGGCGACTGCTGGATCCGCGACCAGCGCCGCAAGTTCGGCTCTATTCAGCTGTGTGCCGATCCCTCGGATATTCACAAACTGACCGGTGATCTTGCGTCCCAGGGCGGCAATCCGTTTCTGCACCGCCGTCTCGCCGCCGGGAACTATCTGGATGATCGCCGCAGCGCGCTCTTTGGGTTGGCGGTTGAGCGCGTCCGTGAGGGCGCCATCAACCCTGGGTCCCCCGTTGGGGGGAGTCGCCTGTGCGGCCGCGAGCGATGGCATCAACACCATGGCCGCGACGACCGCGACGGACCATTTACGTAGCCAGAGGAGACTCATGACGGCGAGCGGTTGAGCAACATCGGATCCAGGAGCTCTGCTGTGCGCGTTGGCCACGTAAGTTGTTTGAATTCAGCTGCTTGTCTGATCGCGAGAGGCCGTGTGTTTGATCCGCACATGCCCCGTGTCGGAACACGCACAGACGCTCTCGTCGTTGGGCTTATCGGCGCAAGTTGGCCGTAAAACATTCCCCCCGTGTCGCTTAATCGCGGACGTGTCGGAATGAAACACCCGTGCTCGAAGACGGCACATAAATCGGTGTGAGATCACGACTTCAGCCGACACTCGACGACACCACGCGCTATTGGCGCTGCGGTCACGGGTCCACTGAGTGCCGGAGTAGTGGGTACACGTACGTGTGTACGGAGTGCCCCGGAGAGAGTCATAATCGCGCGCACACCATGCGCACGTACGTTCTCTCGCGAAGAGATCTGCTCAAGACCGGCGCGTTGGTCGTCGGCTTCAACCTCTTCGAGCCGCTGACGCGCGTCCTGGGTCAGGGCCTTCAGGGCGGCACACCGCTGTCGAATGCAGGGGGCCTTCCTGCCGATCAACTCGACTCGTGGCTCGCCATTGCACCGGACGGGACGGTGAGCGTGTTCACGAGCAAAGTCGATCTCGGGACCGGTACCGGGACCGCGCTCGGGCAGATCGTCGCCGAGGAGCTCGACGTGCCGATCGCGACGATCAGCATGGAGATTGGCGACACGGCCAGGAGCGTCGATCAGGGCCGCACCTCGGCGAGCCGCACGCTCGAGCGCACGGGCCCGCAGCTGCGTCAGGCGGCCGCGGCAGCGCGTCAGGAGCTGCTGAAACGTGCATCCATGCAGCTCGCGACGCCGGCGGGCCAGCTCACTGTGGCCGGTGGCGTCGTCAGCGTCGCCGCCAATCCGGGGAGAAACGTTTCATATGCCGCGCTGGTTGGAGGCGCGCGGTTCAATACGAAGATCGACGCCTCCGGAGAGCAATGGGATCTGAAGCTGGCGTCCGATGTCAGGCCGAAGGACCCCAAGGATTACAAAGTAGTGGGGACATCAGTTGCGCGCTTCGACCTGCCATCAAAGGTCGCCGCCACATTTCTGTATGCGCATGAGGTGCGCGTGCCCGGCATGCTGCATGGCCGCGTGGTGCGGCCACCGGTCGTCAACTCGCGACCGACCTCGGTCGACGAAGGATCGATCGCCAATATTCCCGGCATTGTCCGAGTCGTGCAGAAGGGAAGTTTTCTGGGCGTCGTGGCGCAGACCGAATGGGCGGCGATTCGAGCCGCGCGCGCACTCAAGGTCACGTGGTCTGTACCACCGGCGCAGCTGCCAGGCGGTCCCAACGGCATTTACGACTACCTTCAGAACACGAAACCGGTCGCCGAACGCGTGGGCACCAACACGGGCAACGCGTCCGGGGCATTCGCGCAGGCGTCGAAGACGTTCGACTCGACGTACCGATGGCCGTTCCAGATGCACGGCATGATCGGCCCGTCATGTGCCGTCGCCGATGTGCAGGGCAGCAAGGCGACGGTGTGGTCCGGATCGCAGGCGCCGTTCATCACCCGCAATGGCATCGCGCGCCTGCTCGGGATCGCCGAACACGACGTGCACTTCATCTATTGCGAAGGCTCGGGTTGTTACGGTCGTCTCGAACCCGACGATGCGCCGGAAGATGCGGCGCTGATGTCGCAGGCGGTGGGCCGGCCGGTTCGCGTGCAGTGGATGCGCGAGGACGAGCATGGCTGGGAACCGAAAGGGCCGCCGCAGCTGATCACGATTCGATCAGGTCTCGACGCGCAAGGAAACGTGACCACCTGGGACTACGCCGAGCACACCGTCCCGTGGACGGATGCGCGGTTGACACCGATGCTGGCGTCGCGGCAGACCGGAATCAAGCCCGACGAAAACGGCATCGCGCTCGGCGGTGGCGATGCGTCGCCGTATGTCTTCCCCAACCGAAAGGTCACCGCGGCGACGATGCCGTGGATCATGACTCCGAATCCGCTGCGGACGGCCAATCTTCGCGCGCCGTACTCGCAGGCGCGTTGCCTCGCCGCCGAGTCGCAGATGGACGACATGGCGGCGGCGGCGGGGATCGATCCGATTGAGTTCCGCCTTCGTCATCTCACCGGCGCCAATAACGAGCGCGTGGCGGCAGTGCTCCGGGCGGTCGCGAAGCAGGCGGCATGGGTACCCCGCGGGGCGGACCTTGCAAGGTCCGCCGCCGCACAGCGAGGGTCCGCGATCGCCAAGGGACGCGGCGTGGCGATTTCAGGATTGGCGGGAACCGTCGTCGCGCAAGTGGCGGACGTCGAAGTGAACCGCTCGACGGGAAAGGTGACGGTCAAGAAGGTCACCGTGGCCCACGACTGCGGCATCATCGTCAACCCTGACGGCGTGCGGAATCAGATCGAGGGCAATATCGTTCAAGGATGCAGCCGGGCCCTGATGGAGGAAGTCAATTTCGATTCGGCCGGCGTCAAGAACCTGAACTGGAATACGTATCCGATCATCAAATTCAGCGAAGTGCCGGCAGTGGACATCGTCCTGATCAACCATCCGGAGCTGCCGCCGATGGGCGCCGGCGAGGCCTCAACGACCGCCGTCGCGGCGGCGATCGGCAACGCGATCTTTGATGCGATCGGTGTGCGGCTCCGGCAGGTTCCGTTCACGCCCGAACGACTGCGCAACGAAATGACTACTTCGAGCAGAAAGGCGTAGAGCATGCAGCGGCGCGAGTTTCTCGCCGGTCTAGCCGCCATCGGCGCATCGGCGCTGGTGCCGGACGTCCTCACGGAAGCGCAGACCCGACCCGCGACGACGCCGTTCCGGATCGACGTCCACTATCACGGCAACTCGCCGGGCTTCATTGCGGCGATCAAGGCGCACAACACCGGTCAGACCGCGCTCATGAACTGGACGCCGACCAAAGCGCTGGAGGAGATGGACCGCGACGGCGTTGCGACCTCGATCATGTCCACGAGCGAACCGAGCGTGTATTTCGGCAACGCCGCGGCCGCCCGCACGCTCGCCCGCGAATGCAATGAGTACTTCGCGCGCCTCGTCTCCGATCATCCGACGCGCTTTGGCATGTTTGCGACGCTGCCGCTGCCGGACGTCGATGGCGCGCTTCGGGAAATCGAGTACGCCTTTGGCACGCTCAAAGCCGACGGCGCCTGCTTCATGAGCAGCTACGAGGGGAAGTACCTCGGCGATCCGGCATTCGCCCCGGTGATGGACGAATTGAACCGGCGGAAGGCGGTGTGCTACACGCACCCGTTCCGCGGCGGAATGATCAACATGCTCCCCGACGGGCGTGCGCTCGGCGTCACGCTGTCCACGGAGACGACGCTGACCATTCAGAGCATCCTGTACACGAATACGGCGACGCGCTGCCCCGACATCCGGTTCATCTGGTCGCACGGCGGCGGAACGGCGCCGTACATCACGAGCCGCCTCGGCGCGGCGGTCGGTCCGGACGGAAAACCGAACGCGAACCTGGCCGCGCTGCAGAAGTTTTATTACGACACCGCGCAGGCGTTTAATCCATATACGCTCGCGACGTTGACCCGAGTCGTGCCACAGTCCCACATCCTGTTCGGCACCGACTATCCATTCGCTCAGGCAGCAACCGTGGCGAAGGGGCTCGCCGACTACGGTTTCAAGCCGGCGGACCTGCGCGCAATCGAGCGCGACAACGCGCTCGAATTGTTTCCTCGATTGAAGAGAAATTAAACGGGCGGACTTTTTCCAGGGTAGGCCGGGTCCTTTCGGACCGGGCAGATTGTCAACGGAGGACTTATGGTGCGACGGGTTTCCATCGTTGCGCTGCTGTTCGCACTGATCGCCGCGGCTCTGCCCGCGGCGGCACAGACGACCAACGGCGTCATCTCCGGCATCGTCACCGACGCGCAGGGAGGCGTGCTCCCCGGGGTCACCGTCACAGGACGCAACATCGAGACCGGCATCACCCGAACGGTGGTGACCGAGTCGGACGGGCGCTACCGCCTTGCGGCGTTGCCGCCAGGACGTTACGAAATCCGCGCGGAGCTGCAGGGATTCGGCGCCGCGAACGTTCCCGAGACGACGCTGACGACCGGCACCGAGATCACCCGGAACATCACGATGCAGGTGCAGGGGCTGAACGAGTCGGTAACCGTGACTGGTGAAGCGCCGATCGTCGAGGTCACCAAGAGCGATGTGTCGGGCGTCATCACGCAGGACCAGATGCAGAACCTCCCACTGGCCACTCGCCAGCCCATGGACCTGGCGCTGCTGATGCCGGGCACCAGCCAGGACGCGGCACGCGCGCGCAAGTCGAACTCGAACATCGGCGCCGGCGCGTTCACCAACGGTTCGGCGCTGCTCGTCGACGGCGTGTGGAACAAAGAGGGGAACACGGGCGAGCCCCGTCAGGACTTCCCGCAATCGGCCATCCAGGAATTCAAGGTCTATCTCAGCCAGTCAACCGCTGAATACGGGTGGACGGCTGGCGGCGCCGTGTCGATGGCGACCAAGAGCGGCACCAACCAGCTGCACGGCGAAGGATTCGAGTTCTATCGCAACAAGAGCATGAACACGATCGATCCGTTTGCCAAAGCGGCGGGACAGTCCAAGCCGAACTTCAGCCGGCATCAGTTCGGCGGGGCGATCGGCGGGCCGATCATCAAGGATAAGGTTCACTTCTTCCAGGCGGCGGAACGTCTGAAGAACAACCTGTACGACAACGTGGTCGTGAGGCAGCCACAGTTCTACGGAAATCTGAACGGCGTGTTCTCGAGCCCCGAGTACAACAACATGACCTTCACGCGCGGCGATTGGCAGATCAATCAGAAGCAGAATCTGTTCATCCGCTACGCGTGGCAGGTTTCCGATTTCACCTGCGAGGGGTGCGCCGCTTCCTCGTCCACACCGTGGTTCTCGCCGGGCGGCGGCATCAAGCAGCCGCGCTATTCATGGGCGGGTGCGCACACTTGGGTGCTGTCGCCACGTATTCTGAACGAAGTTCGCGGCCAGTGGACGACGTACCTTTTCCGCGCGCACATCCCGGGTGTCGAGCCACAGGACAAGCTGTACGACGAGTCCCCCGCCCGCATCGCCGGAACGACGCAGATTTATACGTTCCCGAGCCTCGCGTCGTGGGGCGCGAACATCAATCAGTACGGTGACCTTCTGTCGCGTCAGATTCGCGACGATTTGTCGATCACGACCGGCCAGCACACGTGGAAGGCCGGCGCCGGCTTCCAGAGCCTGCCCATTCGCCAGTCGATTCGCAAGGCACAGGGCACGTGGGTCTTCAACCAGGATCAGCCGTTCAATCCGGCGAACCTCTCATCGTTCGTGCCTATTCCGGGATCGGTGACGCAGTTCACGTCGGCGCTGTTGAACGTCGCGCTCTACGCCCCGAACCAGCTGTGGGACACCTACGTCGAGGACGAATGGAAACCTGCCGCGGGCGTCACATTGAACCTTGGGCTCCGCTACGAATATCAGGGGAAGGTCTTCAACCAGGGTCGTGATCTGAACGACAAGAGCATCTTCCCGACGACAGGGACGGCGACGAGCCTGGCTCCGCTCGTCGACTTCTCCAATCGCGGCGACAAGAACAACCTCGGGCCGCGCGTCGGACTCGCATGGGATTTGAAGAACGACGGCAGGACGGTGGTGCGTGCGGGCTATGGCTTGTACTACAACCCGATGAACACGCAGTCCGAGCTGTCGGAGATTCAGAACTACCGACAGTTAACGGCGACCATCGCCAATCCGCGATATCCCGACCCGTACGGCGGTCAGGATCCCATCTCGTTCGTGTCCGCGGGCGTGCAGAACATCGCGGTCGAGGCCAACGATCTCGAGAACCTGCAGTCAGCGGCTTACACGGGAGGCGTGTCGCGCCAGCTCGGCGCTGCCCTCGCCATTCACGTCGACGGCGTCTACAACAAGATGACCAAGGTGCCGATGGCGATCGACATCAACCCGCGCAGCGGCGGCGCGACGGGCAACCGCGCGCTTCCGCAATTCGGGCGTGTGCTGCAGACGCAGTCAATCGGATGGGCTGACTACAAGGCGCTGTTGCTGCGGCTCGAGAGGCGCCTCGACCACAACTACATGTATACGGTGTCGTACACGCTGGCGAGCACCAACGGGAACGTCAGCAGCTCGAGCTTCCTCTCGACGGTCACGGACTCAGCGCACATCGACTACGACGAGGGTCCGAACAACAGCGATCGCCGCCAGGCACTCGTCGCGAGCGGTTCGGTCCTGCTCCCGTTCGAGATCAATCTCGGCGCTGTCTTCACCGCGCGCTCGACGTTGCCCTTCAGCGCGATCGCGGGCGTCGACCTGAATGGGGACGCGAATATTACCGATTACGTGCCCGGGACGACGCGCAATGTGTTCAACCGTGGCAACAACGACGCGATGATGGCGGCGGTGAACACCTACCGTGCGACGCGCGGCCTTGCGGCGGTGCCGGTGTCGCAGATCGACACCAACGAGTTCTACGGCCTCGATGTGCGAGCCAGCAAGTCCGTACGGCTCACCAGCGGCCGCCGGGTTGAGTTGATCGCGCAAGTATTTAACCTGCTGAACCGCACCAATCTGCTGTTCAACGTCAATAGCTCGATCATCACCAATGCGCTGGCGTCGAACTTCGGTCAGATCACGTCGGCCTACCCGAAGCGGCAGGCGGAGCTGGGGATTAGGTTCGTCTTCTAATACAGCAGGTAGCAGGTATCAGGTATCAGGTTTCAGGGGTGGTCCAGGGATCAGTCCTGAGACCTGATACATCGAGGATTCATGGGAAAGATCGGCACACTCTGCGTCGTCGGTTGTTTCGCGCTCGCCGCAATGCTTCATGCCCAGAGCAAGGCGCTTGCGCCGACGGGGACGTTGCGCGCGTCCTTCATCGCCACCAACCCTGTGCAGGGGCGGGTGGACGCGAAAACGGGCGAGACGAGCGGCCCGGCCGCCGATCTGACGCGCGAGCTCGCGCGCCGTATCGGGGTGCCGGCAGTCGTGATGCCGCTGCCGGACGCCGATGCCGTGCTGGAGAGCGTCAAGTCGGGGAAGGTCGACATCGGGTACCTTGCCGTCGAAGCGGAGCGCGCCCGACAGGTTGATTTTTCCGACGCGTACTCGAGTTCAGGTGCGGCCTACGCCGTACGCACTGACTCGCCGCTTCAGAAATCGGCCGACGTCGACCGCGCCGGCGTGACGATTGGAGCGATCACCGGCCAGGCACCCGAAGTCTACGTCCGCGAGCATGTGAAAAACGCGAAGGTGCAGTCGCTTTCGGCGGTGCCGCCGAACGCCGAGATGGGCCGGATGCTTCTGGAGAAGCGCGTCGATGCGTTTGCCGCGAATCGTACGCGGATGGAGGAGCTCGTTCGGGACGTGCCGGGGCTGCGTGTGTTGCCCGATGACTACATGGTGACGCTGCAGGCGATCGTCGTCGCGAAAGGTCGCGCGCCGCAGCTCGCCGAGATCAACCGGTTTCTCGCCGACGCGCGGAAGTCTGGGCTCGTTCAGTCGTCGCTCGATCGCGCGAAAGTCGCGGGCGTCAAGGTCGCGTCGGAGCCGAAGTAGCAAATCCCAAAGCCCAAATCCCAAAGCCCAAATCCGAACAAGCATTCAAGCGCCGCACGTCATGGAGACTCAGAGGAAATTTGATTCTCTGCGTCTCTGAGCCCTCTGTGGCCCGTCGTTCGATTGGGATTTGGGGCCTGGGACTTGGGCTCTGGGATTTATTTCAACTCCCCAGCATTCCGGCTCGCCGCATCCTCAATCATTTTGCGACCCTTCACGAACCACTGCGTCAGGCCGACGATGCCGAGGCCCAGGATGCCGTAACCAACGAGCCTGCTCTTGCTTGCCGGCGGCGATGGTGGGGGCGGCGGCGGCCGCTTGTGTGCGCGCCGTTCGTGCGTCGGCACCCATCGCGTCACATATTCGAAGGTCTCGGATGCGCAGACAGGACACTGCAGCGCGTCGTGGACTTCTTCACAGTCGAT
>DASTZI010000419.1:0-5232 GCA_035764385.1 Vicinamibacterales bacterium | reverse complement strand
CCGCGTGATGATCGAACGCGATGATGGTTATAGACTTCAGCACGACCGACCTCCTTTGTATGCGGCTCTGCGTTGAGCGACCCACGCGAAGCGTAACCCGCGCTTTGCAAAGCCGAGGTCGGTCTTTCCATGTTGTCTAGTGATTTAGTGCGGAGTTACGTGGATCGTTCTCGTTTCGAGAAGCGTCAGCGACGGCGGCGCCTCAAGTCGAAGAATCGCCTATCCGATTCGGGCGAAGACGGCCGCGACGATCCGGTCGCAACGCGGCTGCGGGAAGCGGAAAGCATCGGGCGCGAGGATTCCTGCCCGTTCTCCGAGCAGATTGCGAAGCGCTGCGCGGCTACGCGACAACCGCGTCTTGACGACGTCCTCGGTCACCCCGAGCGATTCGGCGGTTTCGGCAGTGTTCAGTCCCTCGACTTCCCGGAGCATGAACACTTCTCGCAGGCCGTCGGGAAGCTCGTCGATCGACGATTCGAGGAGCGCCCGCAACTCGCCGGCAAATGCGTGGTGCTCGGGGTTGCGTGATGGGTCGCGCTCCACGGCCTGATTCTCCTCTTCTGTGAAATCAACGCGATCGTACCGGCCGCGCTTTTTCGCGCGCGCCATCGCCTCGTGAATGGCGATCTTCGTCAGCCAGGTCGAGAAACGCGCTCGCCGATCGAACTGACGCAGGTGGAAATAGGCGTTCACGTACGCCTGCTGCATTACGTCTTCCGCCTCATCCTCGTCCCTGACGATCGAGCGGGCGGCCCGATAAATTCGCTCGTTATAGCGCCTCATCAGGACTTCGTACAGGGCCGTCTGCCCCTCGAGAACACGCGAGACGACGTCCTCGTCGCTGAGCGCGGTCCACCGGTCGAGCGTTGCTCCACTTACCACGCGCATGCCTATTAGAGTCGCAACTGGCCGAAAGGTGACATCCTGTCCGCAATCCGGCTCAGCTCACCGCCCGCACCGCCGTTTCGGCCAGAGCCTGGGCCCGTTGAATGAACCCGGCATCGGCCTCGGGTGGCGCCTGGCGGACCACGTGCAGCGTGCCGGCCTTTCTCAAGACCTCGAAATGCGACTTCCCCGCCGGTGTACGCCAACATCGCAGCGTCACCCGGGCATCGGCGACACGGAGATCGTGAACGACAACGTCCGGCAGCCACTCGGGCAGTTCGGGATCGACGACGAGCGTGCTGAACGGCGCGAGGGGCAATAGGCCAAGGAGGACCTGCGTCGTCAGCGTTATCGCCGTGGCGTTCCACAGCTGCGGCGTATTCGCGCGGGGATACGCACCCGGTGTGCGCGTCTCGGAACGCGGATATCCGCCGACGCATTCGGGGATGCGATGCTCGGGATAGAGCTGTGCGAGATCGAACAACGCCTTCGCCAGATCGTGCGCGCGTGCACCAAACCCGAATCGTCTCAATCCGAACAGAATGGTTGCCTGCTCAACGGCCCACACGGTGCCGCGGTGGTAACTCAACGGGTTGTAAAACGCGTGTGAGGACGAAAGCGTGCGGATGCCCCATCCGCTGAACATGTCCGGCGCGAACAACCGGTCGACCACGAGGCGCAGATGGTCGGTGTCGATGATCCCAGTGGCGAGGCAATGACCGACATTTGACGTCACGGCTCGAACGAGACGTTTGTCGCGATCCATCGCGAGCGCGAAGAACCCTTCGTCCTCGATCCACCAGTCCCGATTGAATCGCTCCTTGAGCTCCGCGGCGCGTTTCCAATGCGCCTTGGCGTCGTCGCGCGCGCCGAGCATCCACGCCATCACACCCATTACGTACTGCGCGACGTACCAGTAGCCTTGCAGCTCGCACGTCGCGATCGGTGGCGGCACGGGGCTGCCATCGTCGTAGATGATGGCGTCGCCGCTATCCTTCCATCCCTGGTTCTTGGTGCCTTGTTTTGAGCGCGTCAGGTATTCGAGATACCCGTCGCCGTCGCGGTCGCCGTACTGGCGAGCCCAATCGAGAATGCGGCGCGCGGCGTCCCAATGCCTCCGAATCACCTGAAGGTCGCCGACCCACGCGTACAGGTTCGCAAGCGAAATGACAAACATCAGCGGGCTGGCGAAGTCGGCGTAGTACGCGGAATACGGGTTCTCGTTGACGATCGCCAGTGGCCCCGTACGCATCTGGTAGGGAACGCGCCCGGGCTCTTCGTCGCGCCACTCGTCGAACCGGTTGCTTTGCATGCGGCCAAGTCGCACGAGCGCAGCCGACAACGACTGTCCCTGGTCAACCATGCCCGCCTGCCAGCCAGCCGTCACCGCATCGCGGCCAAAGAACGCAGGATAGAGCGGCATCCCCGCTTGATGCGCCAGCCATTCCTCCCGGTCGCCGTCCAGCAGCGGGAACGATGCGAAGTCTCGAATGTTGTTCGCAATGATCTGCTCTGCGATGCGATTGGCGGGACTCTCGACGCGGGACAAACGCGCCCGCCACTCGTCGAGCGCCGCGTGCCGCGCCATGACGTCATCAGCGCTCAGATCCGCACGTGTTCCCGACGGCCAGACCCGAAACACCAGTTCTTGGCTCTGCTGCGGCGCGAGATCGAACTCCTGTTTCAGCGCATCTTCAGGATCGATGCGCGTGCGGAAGCCCAGATGATGATCCGTTGGCCGTGACCACTCCGCCTCCTGGATGTCCGCGAAGTCCGCGGCAATCGTCCAAGAGACTTTCAAGTGCAACGGCTTGCGCGCGCGGTTCGCGATCACCGTGCGTACGTCGAGCCATCCCGCGCGAACCGTATACGTGACGCGAAGATCCACGGCGCGTTCCGGAACGCCGTCGCTGTCGGTGTTTTCTTCGTCGCCAGCTTGACCGGTACCGCCGCCGCCGGGCGTGGTGATCTCGGGATGAATGTAGGTGAAGGCGAGCGTGTCAGGAGCAATCGAGGCGGCTTCGCACGGCCACGGCGTGCGGCCGTTGATCCGCAACTGAAGTGTTCGGATGAACCGCGCCTCGCGGAAGTAGTAACCGCTCAGGCGCTGGTCCTCCGCGCACTCGCCACGAGTGTTGACGACGAGCAACGATGGTCCCGACCACGCATAAAGCGTGTCGGGACGGACGACCGCGTACGGCATATTAGGCCGCGCGTCTGGACCTTAGCGAGCTCGGTGCGTCGATGTGCGCGCCCGGATCCACACCAACAGCCAGTCGATCGACGAGTTCGCCGCCGAGCCAGCCGGTCACAAGCGCGATGATGCCGCCGCCAAACGACAGCAGATAGGCGAGCATCATCGGCTCCTGTGGCGCCGCGCGGCGGAGCCACCAGCTGGCGACGAACATCAGCAACACAATCACGTTTCCGCCACCATGCCAGGCCCCGATCCGCTTGGCACGCGTGCCGGCTGGAATGGCCAGCCAGTCAACGAGGCCGAACGGCGCGGCGATCAACCCGGTGAGGATGCCGGCAGCCATCATCCAGTACGCGATTTCCGACCAGTACCCATGTGCCGTGACGAGATGAATGATGTCGAAGATCACCGCCATCGCCAGCAGGCCCAGCGGAAACACGATGAGCATCTGATGGATGGGATGTCCGAACAGTTTGGCTCTGCTTTCCATACACCACTCCTGTGCCTTTCGCGTGCAAGCGGTGCACCGCTGTCACCTTCCGCGGCCTTCCGACTCTATTCCTGTGGAGGCACGACAAGATGGACACACGACTCAACGGGACCGTTTCAACGCTGCGCATAGCCATCGGTCTGATGGCCACGTTGGCCGGGCTCGACAAATTCTTCAATCTGCTGACGAACTGGGAGGCGTACATCGCGCCGGTTGCTCAGCAGCTTCTGCCGATTTCAGCGACAACGTTCATGGCGATCGTGGGTGTGGTCGAGTTCGCCGTGGGGATCACCATCCTCGTCATCCGGCCGAGTCTCGGCGCATTGGTCGCCAGCGCCTGGCTCGTTCTTGTCGCAATCAATCTCGTCCTCGGCGGCCACTTCGATATCGCGGTCCGCGATGTCGTGCTCGCGGTTGCGGCTTATGCCCTTGCTCGTTTTGAACAGGTACGCGAGGCCACGCCGGCAGCAGCGTCCGTGCGACAGCGGCGAACCGTCACCGCCTGATTAGGGAGGTCAACATGAAGACGCTTACACGCTTCGTCGCAATCGTCGTCGGCAGCCTGCTGATTTCAGCGCCAGTCGCCGCACAGCATGTCAACAAGGCCACGCAGCTGCATCAGGACATGCGGAAGCTGTGGACGGATCATACCGTCTGGACGCGCGACTACATCATTGCTGCGGTTGATGACAAACCCGACGCCACGGCGGCGGCAAATCGCCTGATGAAAAATCAGGAGGATATCGGCAACGCCATCGCGGCGTATTACGGCGCAGCGGCTGGTCAGCAGCTGACCGCGTTGCTCAAGCAGCACATCTCCATTGCCGTCGACTTGATCAAGGCGGCGAAAGACGGCGATAAGGTCGCTCAGAAGCAAGCCGACGATCGATGGCAGGCCAATGCCGTCGACATCGCGACGTTTCTCAACAAGGCGAATCCAAACTGGCCGAAAGACACGCTCGTTGAGATGATGAAGACGCATCTGGCGAGGACAACGGCTGAAGTCGTTGCGCGCCTGACGCACGATTGGAACGCCGACGTGAGGGCGTATGACGCGGTCTACGACCACATTCTGATGATGGCCGACGCATTGACCGACGGCATCATCAAACAGTTCCCAGAAAAGTTCAAAGCGTCGTAAGTCCTTTGAACATCTGGTAGACGAGCGCAATGGGCAGGCCGACGACGTTGGAATAGGAACCGTCGATGCGCGTGACGAAGCGCGACGCATACCCCTGGATAGCGTAGGCGCCGGCTTTGTCGCGCGGCTCGCCCGTAGCCACATACCAATCGATTTCAAACTCCGTCAGCGGTGCGAATTCGACTTCCGTACGCTCGACGTCCACGAGGGGTTCGGACATTCCTGCGCGAAACACGACCACTGCCGTCAATACTTCATGGGTCCTTCCTGACAGCAGGCACAGCATCCGCTTCGCGTCGGCATCGCTGACCGGCTTTCCGAGCATCGCTCCGTCGATGACGACGGTCGTGTCCGCCGCCAGCACAAGGCGTTCCCGGTCACGCGCCGCGACCGCACGTGCTTTTGCTTCAGCGACGCGACGGACATAGGCGTCGGGCATTTCACTTGGATGCGCGGTTTCGTCAACGTCCGCATGGATGACATCGAAATCGATGCCAGCACCGCGCAGCAGTTCCGCAC
>DASTZI010000418.1:0-3807 GCA_035764385.1 Vicinamibacterales bacterium | reverse complement strand
GCGCACGCACAAGAGGGCCGCGTAAAGAGCTCTGGAGGTTCGTCATGGCGCAGTACGGCGAGGACATCTACACGGAGCCCGCGCATGTAGACGTGCACACGCTGCGGAACCTCGGCCCGCTGCGCCCCATGGCCGGTATTTTCGAGGGCGCGCGGAGCCTCGACATCAACCCGAAGGCGGCTGGACCATTGCGGCAGGCGTTCATCGAGCGAATCGAGTTACAACCGATCGACCCGCAGGCCAACGGACCGCAGCTGTTCTACGGTCTGCGCTACCACACGCACATCGTCAAGCCCGGCGAGGTCGAGACGTACCACGACCAGGTCGGATATTGGTTGTGGGAGCCGGCGACCGGCTGCGTGATTCAGACCGTTGCGATTCCGCGCGGGCAGACGGCGATGGCAATCGGACAAGCGGCCCCTGATGCGACGAGCTTCGAGCTTGTAGCGAAGCGTGGTGCGATGATAAACGGCATCTGCTCGAATCCGTTCCTCGAGGACGCGTTCAGAACGATTGAGTTCCGCATCTGCGTGAGGATCAATCCTGACGGAACCTGGGCGTACGACGAGGACACGATACTGATGGTTCGCGGTCGGGCGGAGCCGTTTCATCACCGCGATCGAAGCGTGCTGAGCCGGACGGGCGAGCCGACGCCCAATCCGCTCGCGTTAGGTAACTCCCTCGATCCAGAGCAGAGGCTCTTAGCAGGTTACTGAAAAACCCTGGGTTTGAGCCGATGCTACTCCGCTACTACCAGAACCGAGCGCGCGCCGTTTCTCGGCCAGGATTGCGTTCGCCTTCATATCGAGCTCCTCTCGTCCTGTACTAGGCCGGCCAGGTGAGCTCCGAAGCGCAGCTATAGCTACTGCCTGTGATTGTCTAGAGAAAAAAGGGTTCGCAGATTGCACGACGGTGTGGGCTTGCTCGATGGCGCGTTTGGCCCTCTGGATCGTCGCGGACGCCAAGAAAACAGGGCAGAACGATTCGTTCGTCGGTTACACGCGGGCCGAGCGCATCGAGCATGTGCGCGTCGAACTCACGAACTGTCGTGGCGCACCGCGCCTGATCTCAACGAACTGACGCTGGCGGGCGTTGAAGCGGTTCGATTTCTTGTCGCCGCCGAGCGTCCAGCCATCGTCGTGCGGCACTGCGCCGTTCACTGGCGAATGGCCGGGAGGCCGACTGACGCTGAAGGAGCATGTATGCAGAGCAAACCAAGCATCGTCTTCGCCCACGGTATCTGGGCCGATGGCTCATGTTTCCAAAAGTTGATTCCGACGCTACGGGCGGAGGGTCATGAAGTGATGGCTGCGCAGTACGGCCTGGACACGCTGAAAGGCGACGTCGACGCGACGCTCCGCACGTTCCGGCGGGTCAAGGGGCCGATCGTGCTCGTCGGGCACTCCTATGGTGGAACGGTCATCACTCACGCTGGGGTGGACCCCCGCGTGGCAGCTCTGGTCTATATCGCGGCTCTGGGCCCGGACGAGACAGAGACGTCGCAGGGCCAACAGGACAAGTTCCCCAAGACGGACGTCTTCAAGTACGTGGAAGTCGCGGACGGCCGTGTCTGGATGCGGCCCGACGGCGTCACGTGCTTCGCGGGCGATCTGTCTCCCGAAGAGCAGGGGGTCGTTTATGCGACCCACTTCGCGCCGGCACTCGATCTCTTCACGCAGAAGCATGACGGCATCGCTTGGCGGTCGAAACCGAGTTGGTCCATCGTCGCCACGGAGGATCGCACGGTCCATCCCGACCTGGAACGCTTCGCCGCGAAGCGCATGGGGGCCACAACCGTCGATGTGAAGAGCAGCCACGTCCCGATGCTCTCCCACCCCGACCAAGTGCTCGACGTAATCCGTGCCGCGGCAAACGCCGTTCAAAGAGCATCCGCTGCTGCGTGAGCGGCCGGATTCGCGGCCGAACGTGCTGTCGTCCATCAGACTTTGGTTTGTTAGCGTTTAACTGAAAACGGTCTTCAAAGAAAACGTCGGCAATTGGCACACGACGCAGAGCCTCGCCACGCGTGGCGTCGAGAAATGGGGACCGCGCGTCGTGGTCGTGAAGCGAGCCGGACTGATACGAAGGTATTGTCGATACGTTCGTCCAATAGCCGGGATGTCTCACGTCTGGTTTCATGTGCGCAAGGAGATCACCATGAAGCCGTTCGAGCGACTGAGCGACGTTCTTACCTTCCGGCGCGGACTCCTCGTCATTGTGGCGATCGTGGTTCTCGCACTTTCGTCGGCGTCAGCGTCCGCCCGCCTCGTGGGACTCGCGGTAGTGGCTGCGGCCGTTGCTGGCATTTCCTCGGTGACGGCGGCGGCCGCGACCGAACGCGACGGCACAGCCTTCCGACCGTTCCGCGTCCGCTTTGCGAACGAGAGACTCACTGACCTGCGCCGTCGGATTCTCGCCACACAATGGCCGGAGAAGGAGACCGTCGCGGATTCGTCGCAGGGTGTGCCGCTCGCCACGATGCAGGAACTCGCGCGTCATTGGGCGACTGACTATGACATGCAGAGGGTCGAAACCACACTGAACGCGTTTCCGCAGTTCATCACCCACATCG
Organism: Vicinamibacterales bacterium; assembly: GCA_035764385.1. Taxonomy (GTDB): domain Bacteria; phylum Acidobacteriota; class Vicinamibacteria; order Vicinamibacterales; family UBA2999; genus Gp6-AA40. Next base: position 1,235 of record DASTZI010000418.1, on the reverse strand, counting down.
ACGGTCTTGACATTCACTTTATCCACGTCCGCTCGAAGCACCCGAATGCTCTTCCGCTCCTTATCAGCCACGGGTGGCCGGGCTCGGTTCTCGAGCAGGTCAAGCTGATCACACGTCTCACCGATCCGACTGCCCACGGCGGGAAGGCCGAGGACGCGTTCGACGTTGTCATCCCATCGATGCCCGGCTACGGATTCTCCGAAAAACCGACGGGCACGGGCTGGGGGCCCGAGCGCATGGCCCGAGCGTGGGCGGAGCTGATGACGCGTCTCGGCTACAAGGACTACGTGGCGCAGGGTGGAGACTGGGGCGCATTTGTCGTTGACTTCATGGGTGTGCAGGCCCCAGCGGGCTTGCTCGGTATCCACACCAACATGCCGGGCACGGTTCCAGCCGACATCGATAAGGCTGCCTTCGCCGGCTTCCCCACGCCTTCCGGCCTCTCGGCCGAAGAAAAGCGCGCGTACGAGGGGCTCGCCTTCACCTACAAGACTCTGCCTCTCTATCTGCTGATGGCGAGTCGGCCTCAGACGTTGTACGGGCTCGCCGATTCGCCGGTCGGCCTCGCCGCGTATCTGCTCGACCATGGTGACCGTGGCGGCCAGCCCGCCGCCGCAGTGGTTGCTGCCCTTCAGCGCACGTCGAGCGACGCAGGTGAACTGACGCGAGACGAAATCCTCGACAACATCACGCTGTATTGGCTGACGAATACGGGGGTCTCTGCTTCTCGTCTCTACTGGGAATACAAGGGCGGCTTCTTCAACCCCAAGGGCGTCACGATTCCCGTGGCCGTCACCGTCTTTCCCGGCGAGCAGTATCAGGCGCCGCGGAGCTGGACCGAGCGGGCCTATCCACACCTCATCTACTACCACGAGGTTGAAAAGGGCGGCCACTTCGCCGCGTGGGAGCAGCCGCAGATTTTCACTGAGGAACTCAGAGCCGCGTTCAGGTCGCTTCGCCAGGCGAAGTGAAGGGGGACCTATGAAACGAATGGCATCGTTGTTCGTAGCAGTTGTCGCGGTCACCGGCGTTGCCGCGCAGATGGCGGCATCATTGTCAGGCCAAGCCAGGCAAGTCATCGTCACGACGATCCCGCAGGGATACCGGGACTGGAAGTTCGTGTCTGCGGCGCACGAAGCCGGTGCACTCAACGACATTCGGGTCGTGATCGGCAACGACAAGGCCCTCAAGGCCTACCGCGAAGGCAAGCCCTTTCCGGAGGGTGCGATCGTCGG
>DASTZI010000417.1:0-13711 GCA_035764385.1 Vicinamibacterales bacterium | reverse complement strand
CGACATGCTGCTCGACCGTCGAGGCAATCCTCAGGAACCCACCGTTCTCGGGCAACAGGTGGTGAAAGTGGATCGTCCCCTCCTGCGTGTTCGCGAACTCCGGCGTGAGCATGGAGCAAACGGGACGTCCGATAATCGCCGCCTCGATCATCGCGCTCGTGTTGATGCCGACCACGGCGGCGCAGTAGTAAAGCGAATCGAAGAAATCGTCGCGGCTCGACTGCTCGACCGGGTTGTACGGCCGCCGCGGGTACACCGTCACCCGCGGCAGGTCTGCGACCGGGTCGTCCGCCCAGCGATGGAAGTTATAAGGATGCGGCCGCACGAGCACATTGATTTCGCGAAGCTCGGGATGGCGGCTCGCTCGGAGCGCGGCGATCCATCGCCGCACAAACGCCACCTCTGCACTCGACTCGGAAATGAAGCTCGACGATCCGGTGAAGAGTACGAATGGTTCGCCGTCGGAAAGCCCGGAGGCACGGCAGAACGCCTCGCGGTCACGCGTCGGTCGCTTTTCGAACCACTTGTCGAACAGCTGTGCCCCGGTCGCCGCCACGCGGTCGATCGGCAGGTAGTGGTACTCGTGCGCCTCGCGACGCTGTGCCTCGTTCCAGACGATGACGCGATCCGGCTCGACGCGCAACAGCCCCTTATTGGTCAGATTGTCCCAGCTTGCGATGCAGACGCCCGTCCGGATCCCGCACTGGCGCGCCGCCTTTACCCAATCGACCTGATCGGATGCGGCCGCCACGAGCGGCGAAACAAGCAATACGTCGGGTGAATGCGCCTCGAGGAATTCGATGATTGACGTCTGGACCGGAATGGCTCGTTCGGCCGCCATCAGCAGGCGCTCGACCCGTTCGACGCTTCCGGAGCTCAGCCGGGGGATCGCATCGAGCCAATAGTAGGCACGCGGAAGGACCTTCCGTTTGATGCGGGCCCGGAGCGCCGGTGCGTCGCGGAATGTTGGGTGCAGAAACCGCACGAAATCCATCGTTCCGCGGAGCCTGTAGGCCACCTGACTCCACAGCCCGACCGATTCGGGCACGACGCCGAGCACCCGCACGCGATCCGCGTACGAGCGCAGCCCTTCGATCCCGACCGGCTTCTTGTCGCGCTGGTTGTTGACCGAAATCGCGACCTCGTGCCCGCGTCGCGCCAGCTCCTCGATCGCGGAGTCATAGAAGCGCAGGTACTCCGGCGAGTCCATCAGGAAAAGGACCTTCATCGTCGCTGGTGTGCCGCTTCTTCGATGGCGCGCACGACGCGCGGCGTGGCGGCCTCGTTGAATCCGTACGGCCGCACGAACAATTGCGTGAACGCGCGTACTCGCTGCTGGTCGGTGTCCGTCGAGTGGAACGACCGTTCGAGCTGCGCGAGGTGCGCCTCGAGCGTGTCGGCCAGTTGCAACAACCCTTCGCGCTTGAGATGCCGGAAGTGCAGCGTGCCTTCCTGGGTTCCAGAGAGTTCAGGGACGCGGAACGAATAGACCAGCCGCCCGATGATTCCCGATTCAATCAGCGCGCTCGTATTGACCCCGACGACGGCATGGGAGTGGCTCATCGAGTCGTAGTACTCACTGCGCGCATCCAGCCCGATCGGATTCGCGCCCGCTCGCGGATAGATCACGGCATCGCCGAAGTCCGACAAATCGACGTCCGCCCATTGCGCGGCGTTCTGTGGGTGCGGTCGCACGAGAATGCCGAGAGTACGGAGCCGCTCGCATCGGCTGCCGCGAATCGCCGCGATCCACCGCTTCACGACATCGACTTCGCGCGGGGCGATGAACGGCGACGAGCACAGATACAACAGATACGGATGTTGAGGCGGCAGCCCGACCTGGGCGCAAAATGCGTCGCGCGTGGTGCTCGGTCGCGTCGTGAACCAGTGATCGTACGCCTGAGCCCCCGTAACCGTGACTTGCTCGGGGCGGGCGCTGTGCAGCTCGACGGCTTCAGACCGTTGCAGCTCGTTCCAGACAACGATCCGGTCCGGCAGCTCGTGGATGATGCCTTTCGTCGTCAGGTGATCCCAGCTGCCGACGGCCAGCACGCTTGGCGTGTCGCGCGCGCGTGCCGCTCGGACGTAGTCCACCTGGCGCGATCCGAAGTACAGCAACGGTGTCACGAGCAGCACGTCAGGACTGAGACGATCGAACACCGCGTCCACTTCACGTCGGTACGGAATGGCGCGCTCAAAACGTCGGAGGATGTGACTGAGGGCGTCGATCCCCGGGCGCGATCGCACGACCGGCAGCCCACTGAACCACACCAGCGACGCGGGAGCCTGCTTCCGTCCACGCTCGCGTAGCTTTGGCGCGTCGGCGAACGCGGGAGAGAGATACCGGAGGTAATTCAGCCCTTCGCGGATGCCGGTTGCGACGCGGTGCCAGCGGTCGTTCTTGGATGCGCGAAGCGTTTCCAGGGTGAAGGCATCGGGAAACCGAGTACGCAATCGCTCGACGATAGGCATCCCGTCGACGACTCCACCAGAGGAGTCGCGGTCGGTGACCAGGTGAACCGTGTGACCGCGCTCGGCGAGCAGGGCAAGCGTCGACTCGAAGTTTCTGAGGAATCCGAGGTGCGTGATCGCGAAGAGTATCCGCATGGCGTGTCTTCGACTACCGTGCTCGGCGCGCGGGCTGTGACTCCCGCGGGAGGTGGACCCGTTTGAAGCGGTGCGTCCGTTCCAGCGTCACTCGTCCCCAGCCAGCCTGCGCCGCCGCCTCGAGCTGCTCCATCTGGTCTGCTGGGATGCGGTCGCTGTGGTAGGTCAACGCAGGCGTTCCACAGAACGCGGCGGCCACGGCCAGGCCGCCGTGGCTGCCAACAAATGCCCTCGCGCGGGCGACGACCTGTGTCTGGATCGCGGTGTCGGCGTTGGGATGAATGGTCTCTAAGCGGTGGACACGGTCGGATCGCGGAATCGTGATCTCGGCTGGAGGCGGCGAATCGACCAGGACGATTTCAGTATCGACGGAGACATGGTCGACAAGCGCCGCCAGAAACTGCCGGTTTTCATCTGTATCGGGTAGCGCCTCGGTGAAAGCGACGCTCATCGCGACATACGAAGCCGGCAGTCCGCCCAACCCGTTATGCGTCGAAAGATCGAACCGCTCGTGCCGCAGCACGTCCTGCATTCGCTCGAGGGCCCTGTCTTTCTGCAGGCGCGAGCGTACCCGGAACAGCATCGACGGATGCAGCACCTGATAATCCGACAACTCGAACGCGCGCGCTGCCCGTTCGACGATCTCCCCATCGAACGGCGACATGACCGCCTGCTTGTAGTCCTGTTCGCGCTGCGGCACCGTTCGCCGCGTCCAATAGTCGATTTCGGTCGATGAAAACAAAGATCTGGCGTCGATGAAGCGCTGCGCAATTGACGAATACCACCCCGCCGGGCTGCCGTTGGCGACGACGATGAGACGCTCGGGCGTAATGCCGTACGCCGCCGCCGCCCAGCGCACGAACGGAATCCAGTACAGCAGTTCGTTCTCGGTGCAATCGTTCCATGGGCCGACAAAAACCGGCGCCGCACTGCTCTGAATTTCCTCGAGCGCGGTTCTGACGACGCGGAGCGACATCGACGAGCCGATGATTGTTGAGTCCACCGGTGTTTGCCGCTTCGTCCGTCGCCGTTGAAGTCGCCGCAGGAGCGCCCGTCGCAGTGGCGCCTTCCACGCCGCGTCGTTTGGGCGTGGACGTTTCACGACCTCCTTCGCCGCGCGCTCGATTTCCGCCGTGAGGATCGGAGCAGCCGGACGGTCGATGCCGAGCGGCCGCAGAAACTGCCGCGCGAACGCGCGGCTTCGAGCCGACGATGACGGCGCCTGGCGGAGAATCGGCGCGAGCTGACGATGATGTTCGGCAAAGTCGCGCGCGATCGTTGCGAGCCCACCGTACGCCTCGACGAGGTAATGGAAATGGATGGTACCCACCTGACCCTCGTCGAACCCCGGGATGAGCAGCGTGTGCACCGGCCGGCCGACGATCGCCGCTTCGAGCATGGCGCTTGTGTTGAGACCCACCGCGGCATGCGCGTGATACAGCGAATCGAATAGTTCCTGATCCGCGCCACGGCTTGCCTCGAGCGAGATCGCGATGTTGCCGATGTCCGACATGTCCATCGATGCCCACGAGGTTCGCAGCGCCGGATGTGGACGTACGAGAATGCCGCACTCGCGAATGGTCGGATCGTCAGAACTGCGGAACGAGTCGGCCCAGCGGCGAATCAGCTCCATTTCGTTCGGCCCCGTCAGCTGGGACGAGCCGAGGTACAGCACCATGGGCCGGGCAGGATCGAGGCCGTACGCACTCAGGAACTCGGCGCGGGACGTGGACGGCTGTCGCGCAAAGAAGTCGTCAAACCGTGCGGCGCCGGCAATCACGACTGTCTCAGGTGCGCATCCATGCAGCTCGATCGCTTCGCGCCGCTGGACGTCGTTCCAGACGATGATGCGGTCTGGTTGCACGCGCATCAGCCCTTTATTCGTCAGGTTGTCCCAGCTGAACGGGATGAATACGACGGGAATGCCGAGACGGTGTGCCGCCTTCACGTAATCGGTCTGGTACGACTCGAACGTGACGAGCGGCGTGACGAGCAGGATGTCGGGCGCCTCATCACGGAGAAACGTCTCGAATTCGGGAGCAGCGGGAATCAGCTCCTCGCAGAGCGCCAGCGCGCGCGCCGCCAGCCGCCAGTGGCGCTTCACCCAGGGATGACGCTCGCAGAAGAGGACGAACTCAGTTGGCGCGATGTCATATGCGCGCCGTACCAATCGGGTCGCCTGCGCGTATCGCGGATCGAAATAGCGGACGTAGTCGCGCGCGCCTCGTAACAGATCGACAAACTCGTCCCACTCATCCGAGCGCCGCGTCGGGTTCACGCGCCCGCTGACCCGTTCGTGCCGCACGCTGCCTGGCAGCTCGAACACGCCCTTCCGCAGCCGACCCGCGAGCTGCAGCACATGCCCGTGGTCGGCCAGCTCGAGAATCGTGTGGTCGAAATTTCGGATGCGGCTGGTCGCACCGACGAGGAACAGGATCTTCATTCGACGGCTGCGAGGGTCGGTGTGTCGATGGTCTGCAGAGGACGGATGCGTCGCCAGCCGATCAGATGCGCGTAGTCCTCCACTTGCGGGGCGTGGTCTGCACTGACTGCGAACACGGACGCATCGAGGCGCGGCGGAATCGGGTGTGGCCAATACCACGTCCCGATTTCTCGCCAGACCGGCGGCGGTTCGGGTGGAAAGATGGGTCCCGGCTCGAGGGAATAAAAGTAGCGCGCCCCGAACTCGAAGGCGCGCTGCACGTGGAAGTTCATGCGGCTGGCGCTCATTCGCCGCAGCGCCATCAGATCGACGACGAGATCGACGCGCGGCGGCTTCAGCGATCGCAGTTCGGATTCCGGCGCCAGAATGAAATCGGTCTGCTCCCAATCAGCCCACGAGTCGTGGTTCGTGCAGTCGCGATACAGGACGACTCGTGCGCTAGGGAACGTCGTCATCAGGTACACAGCCGAGACGAGCAGTGTCTCCGCAGGCCCGGTGATCAAATACGTCACGTTGCGGCGCAGTGTCTTGAACTGGAACGCGAAGCCGCCCCAGCCGCCCCCGATTTCCCAGACGAGGCGCCGTTGCCCGTTACGGTGGAATTCGTCGAGCACAGCGCCGTCCTGTAACGCGGTGAGCGCCTTGAAATACCGGATCGTGTCTTCGTTGTACAGGCCATGCTGCCGCCTGAAGCCGAACCCACCAAGCAGTGGCGATTCCTGGACGAATAGGTCCTCGCCACCCTGCCGGCGAAGGAACGAGACGTCGCGCTTCAGCCGCGTGAACAGCTCCGAGTCAGGCGACGTCTCGATGTAATCAGCCGCCCGGACGCCGGTGATCGGTTCGCACCATTGCCGCAGGGTGGCAATGGTTTCCGGCGTTGCGTCCCACAAGTGCGCGAGCTGCGAGGTCATGTGCCGCTCGGCATGACTCGACGCCAGACTGGTAGATGAAGGAAACGATCGGAGCCAGTCGCGCACGTTCAGATAGTGCACGTAGGCAGACTGCGGCGCCGAGTCGCCGACAGCCTGTTGCGTCTCACGCTGATGCCTTCTCGCGATCGCTTCCCTTCGTTGTGCGACGCGCGCAGCCTCGCGGCGCTGTTTGATGGCTTTTCGGCGGGCGGCTTTTTCCGCCCTGGCAGCATCGGTGCGGGCCAGCACCGCCGCGGTTCCTGCAAATGGCGCGCGCAGCAGGCGTCGGTACCACGGCCCACGGCTCGGGCGCTGCGCACCGAGTGCGGCCGTGCGTTCAATGGCGGCGACCAGGCGCGGCGTCGCCGGGACCTGGATGCCGTAGGGGCGAACAAATGCCTCGACGAAGCGCCGGCAGCGCGCGACATCGCCGCCTCCGCCGATAGCGGCTTCGAGTTGCGTCGCGTGTTCCTGCATCGTATGCGCGACGTTGAGGACGCCGCCGTTGACGTGGACCAGGTGGTGAAAGTGGAGTGTGCCCTCCTGGGTATCGCGGAACTCAGGAGCAAGTACCGTGTTCACGGCTCGTCCGACGATGGCGCTTTCGATCAACGCGCTGGTGTTCACACCAACGACCGCGGCGCTGTGATAAATCGAATCGTGGTACTCCGCGCGCGATCGTTCATCGAGCGGGTTCGCTCCTTCGCCTGGCCATACGGTAAGGCGTTCGAGATCCGAAAGCGGCTTCGTCTTCCAGGGCTTGAAATGCTGCGGGTGCGGTCGCACCAGCACGCCGATGTTACGGAGCGTGTCGGACGAGGCGCGAAGCTCGGTCACCCAACGCCTGATGAAATCGACCTCCTGCGGTGCGATGAATCGGGACGAACACATGTATAGGATATAGGGCCGATCGGCAGACAGGCCGATCCGCCCGCAGAACTCAGCCCTCGATTCACGCGGCTGCCACTCGAACCAGTGGTCGTATGCCGCGGCGCCGGTGACCTCGATGCGCTCCGAAGGCACGCCGTGCAGCGTGATCGCTTCGTGCTTCATTGCGTCGTTCCACACCGTGACGACGTCGAGCGGTTCGTGGATAAGACCTTTGTTCGTGAGATTGTCCCAGCTGTAAACACAGAGCCCGGTGCGGATGCCGAGTGCGCGCGCGGCGCGCACGTACTCGGACTGCGGGGAACCCGGCTCGACAAGCGGGGTGACGAGCACGAGGTCCGGGGCGCATGAGCGGACGAACTGCTCGATCTCCGGATGATGAGGAAGAGCACGGTCGAGCGTGGCGAACATCCGGCCGAGCAGTCGCCGTCCCCGCGCCGTGTTCATGCCGGGTCGTTTCAGTATCGACAGGACGAAGGCTGGCGAGTTCCGCTCGGCCCGCACCCGAAGCTTCGCGGCATCCTCGAATTCAGGACCGAGATACCGCAGGTAGTCGATTCCCGCACGCAACTCAGAACCGAAGAACGACCACGCGTTGAACGGCACGATCGGCGGCTCCGAGTAGCGGATCGAGGGATACGCATCGCACAGCCGCCGAACCAGATCGTCCGAGTCGGCCCAATGACGATCGGCAACGATGTGCACGTCGTGACCGTGCTCGGCGAGCATGCGCAGGGTGGATTCAAAGTTGCGGGCATACACCGTGCTGCGCAGGCAGAACAGGATCTTCATCAGCGCTTGACGAGCACGAGCTGATCGGTGCGCATGTCCCAGACGTGAAAGTCGTCGGTCTGCGCGAGGTACTCGGTGACGGCCGTTGCGACGCCCGCGCACTTCGGCGCGCCGTAATCGTCGACCACGATGACACCGCCGCGGCACACGCGGTCACCGAAGTAATCCAGGCACACCACCGTCGGCTGGTACAAGTCCGTGTCGATGTGCACGAGGCGATACGTACTGTCGACGAGATGCGGGAGCGACGCGGAGACATCCCCCTTGTGGATCGTGATCTGCGTGAACGGCGCCAGCAGCGCGCGCACGCTGTCGAAGTCCGTTCCACCGAACTGACCGGCGGTGTGATGTTCGTCGTTCGGTGTGATCGCACTCGCGGGATGGCCTTCGAACGTATCGAAGATGTGGATCGGCACTTCGCGTCCCGTGAACGTCATGAACGTCTTCGCCATGAAGTGCGCCGAACCGCCGCGATAGGAGCCGATTTCGGCCACGTCGCCGGGCGCGTCCGCGACATTTCGAATCACCTGCCACAACACCCACAGGCGGTCGTATCCAAGCAACGTCCGCTTGCGGTTGACCACTTCGTCGGCGAGCGCGAAAAACGCATCGCCAGGCTGAAGCGGCGGCGCGATTTTCCGTTTCCGATACTTCTCGATGGGACGCCTGATCCAGCGATCGGGATCGCGTGGTCGTTTGTCTTCCTGTGTCTTCTTGCGTGGCGCCGTCTCTGAATCCATCGTCTCCATCCGACTCTACGAACTGGCCTGCCACAGGCGTTTTCCGATCGCGGTCCGCTGCAGCGCGAGCCGCCAGCGGGCATCGTCTCGCAGCAATTCACGCTTGTTCGCATACCACAGGTAGGCGAAGGCGTACTTGATCCCCGCCAGCCGGCCGAACGATGGCCGCCCGCGTCCGCACACGCCGAAACTCCACAGCATCACGCCGAAATGCTGGACCGTCATCGGCAGGTATGTGTGAATCGGAACGCGCGTGGGGAAGAACATACGGCGCTGGCGGCCGTAGCTGAACGCGCCCGCCACTTCGCGGTACCACAGCACCTGCGGGACGTGGCTGAACTCGCCGAACAGGAGCAGCTGCATCAGAACGTGCCGATCGGGCGCCAACACAGCGGTGAAGACGCCGGCCTGTTCGAGCGCACGCGACCGGATCAGCCCATACACACAGTTGCCCGACGTCATATTCCGGATGGCGGCCCGCAGCCGTGCGACCGGATTCTTCACGTCGGTGGTATCGAATCGCCGCCGGACCGTGAACCGGTGAGTGGGAAAGACTCGCTGCATCAACGGGTAGGCGAGGACGGCGCTCGGATGGCGGTCGAGCACGTCGACGAGCACTTCGAGCCAGCGCGGGTGCCAGATGTCATGATCGCTGACCCAGGCGAAGTATTCGCTGGACGGGTACAGTTCACGGCTTCGCTCAAAGGCTCTGCGCCAGTTCCCGATCATCCCGAGGCGAACAGGATTGGGCTCGTAGCGAATCGTCGGCCCGTATCCGGCGTACGCTTCGACAATCGTCCGCACTTCGTCGGAAGGCGCGTCGTCGACGATCACGAGCGCGAAGTCCTGGCAGGTCTGTGACAGCAGCGATTCGAGGACGCGCGGAAGTGCGTCGGGCCGGTTGTATGCGGGCATGCCGAGGACGGTCCTTGGCGCAGAAGGCCTCACTTCGTCGCCCGGACTCGCGCGGCCGCGCTCACTTTTTTTCGTCGCGCCCGCAGTGCCTTTCTCTCCGCATCGATCAACGCTTCGCGACGAAGCTGGTTGCCGCGACGCGCGACAGGGGCGCGCAACAGCGGCGCCCACCACGGCGAACGCTCCTTCGTCGTCCGCCCTCGTTGCGCCAGTCTCTCGAGCGCCTCGACGAGTCTGGGCGTGGCGGGCGCATCGATTCCGTACGGGCGGACAAACGCCTCGACGAATCGACGGCAACGGACGCCGTCCACCTGCGAATCGCGAAGCGTCTCGTTCAATTGTTCGATGTGTTCACTGAATGTCCGGGCGACGCGGACGAGACCGCCATCGGCGCGGCGAAGATGCTCGAAATGGAGGGTCCCTTCCTGTGTTGCCTGGAACTCCGGCGCGAGAATTGTCAACACGCCGCGTCCGACGATCGCGCTTTCGATCTCCGCCGTCGTATTAATCCCGATCACGGCGGCGCTGTGGACGATCGAGTTGAAGTAGTCGCCTCGGCTCTCCGTATCGCTCGGCGTCGCGCCAGTCAATGGCCAGACAACGGCAGGACCGTACTCGCGCAAATCCGCATGCCGCCACTGCTCGGCGTTCTGCGGATGTGGACGGATCAGCACGCCGGCGCACACGCCCGATTGTCGGAGGTGCTGCAGCCACGAACGGACGAACGGCACCTCCTCGGGCGCGATGAAGCGCGACGAGCAGACATACAGAATGTAGGGACGATCCGGAGGTAGACCAACCTGTCGGCAGAACTCTTCGCGCCCGACGCTTGGCTGCCACCCGAACCAGTGGTCGAACGGCTGCGCACCCGTCACGACGATCTTCTCCGCGGGAACACCGTGATGGGTGATGGCCTCTTCCTTCATCATGGCGTTCCACACCGTGATGAGATCGACCGGGCCGTGGATCAATCCCTTGTTGGTGAGGTTGTCCCAGCTGGCGACGCACAGGGCGGTTGGAATCCCGAGCGCTCGCGCGCTTCGCACGTACTCGGCTTGAGGCGCCCCCGGCTCAATGAGTGGCGTAAGCGCGATCACGTCGGGACGATGCACTTCGAGAAATGCATCGATCCGCGCATCGGTCGGAATGGCCCGCAGCAGGGTGCGCAGCGTCCCACCCAGCAGTGCACGGCCCGACGGCGTCGTGCCCGGGCCGCGCTTGGTTCGCTCGAGCAGATAGTCGGGCACCTCGCGCTCGGCACGTTCGCGCAGCTTCGGAGCATTGCGGTAGGCGGGACCAAGGTAGCGAAGATAGTCGAGGCCCAGGCGCAGTTCGCGCGCGACATATCCCCATGCATCGTCGCGAACTGGAATGGTGCTGCGCGAAAACCTCGGATACGTGTCCGCCAGCTGCGTCGTCATGTCGGACGGGTCGAGGAGCCAGTGCGTGCCGGCGATCTGGAAAGCCAGGTCGACCGTGTGTCCCCGTTCGCACAGCATCCGCAGCGTCGACTCGAAGTTGCGGACGTAGCCCGAGTGGCGCATGACGAACAGAATCTTCATGACGGTCGGGCTCGCCTGCGCAGGCGCGGCAGTTGCCGCGCTACAGAAAACCACAGATGAACCGCGGCGTACGACGCGCCGACAAGCCGTCCGAATTGGGGACGTCCCTTCCCGCGGATCCCGAAGTCCCACAGCAACGAGGCGCAGTGCTGCAGGTGTGACGGGAAATACGCGTAGAGCGGCGTGCCGTCAGGGAAGAAAACCTTCCGCTGGCGCTCGAGGTCGAAGTCACGTTCCATTTCCCGATACCACAGAACTTCCGGGACGTGACGGATACCTCCGAAGAGCGACAGCGCCAGCAGCACCTGCCGGTCCGGCGTGACCACATGATGGAAGACGCCGGCAGCTTCGAGGGTGCGTGCGCGGATGAGACCGTAAATCATGTCGCCGGCGAGCATCTGCTCCGCGGCTCGAGCAATGCGCGTCGACGCGCGCCTGATTCCTGCCGTGTCGAATCCCTTCTTCTCGAGCCACGCGTCGTCGGACGTCGTTCGCAGGCTTGCCGAATAGGCGACGACGACACTCGGTTCCTGATCAAGCACGGAGACGAGTGTTTCGAGCCAGCGCGCATGCCACACGTCGTGATCGCTCACCCAGGCGAAATAATCGCTGCCAGGATAACGAGTGCGGCCCTCTTCAAACACTCTCCGCCAGTTGCCCACCATGCCGAGGCGAGCAGGGTTGGCTGCGTAGGTAATCCGCGGATACTCGCGTGCATAGCGATCGACGATTGGCGCCACCTTCGCATCTGGCGCATCGTCAACGACCACGAGCGCGAAATCCTGATACGTCTGAGAGAGGAGCGATTCGAGCGCCCTTGGCAACGAATCAGGACGGGCGAAGGCGGGCAGACCCAGGACGACCCGTGGCGACGCGTTCACACCAGGAGCCGTTTCCACGCCAGCAGGAATGCGCCGCTTCGCACGAGGAGATGGCGGTCGAGGTAGGCGCGAGTCGCCATCGGATGCGGCCAGTACCGCGTCTCAATCGTCGATCGCACGATCGATGCGTTCTGCGTTTCGTCGTCGCCGCAGACCGACAGCAGATAGCGGCAATCGATGTCGAACGCGTGTTGAATATGCGCACTGATTCGATCTGCGTTCATCCGCTCGAGCATTCCGATATCGAGCATCACTCCGAGGTTCGGCGGATGCAGCTGGTCGATCGTGCTGTCTGGTGCAAAGGCGAAATCGATCGTGTCCCAGTTATGGATGAACGCAGCAGGATTCGCTGGTTGAAAGAACCGAAACTGTGCGTCCGGGAATAGCGTCATCAAATACGTCGCCGAGAGCAACAACAGCGCAGGGTGCGCACTGATCAAGTACGTGACGTCTGGAAACAGCGTCTTGAAATAGTGTGCGAAGCCGCCCCAGCCACCGCCGATTTCCCACAGTGTCGCGCGCGGCGTTCGCCCTCGGAAGCTGCAAAGCAGGGCCGCGTCGTTCAGCAGGCATGCCACGCGAAAGAACCGCAGCGTGTCTTCGTTGAAGAAGGCACCATCACTGTGCAGCCCGAAGCCGCCGAGGACTGCCGGTTCGTTCACCCAGAGCGCCGGGTCACCATGTTCGACGAGCTTGAGGCGGTCTCGATCCAGGCGCTGCTTGACCACTTCGGCGCGTTCACCTCTGTAGTTGGAACGGCGTACGCCGCTGATCGCCTTTCCAAAGCGTCGAAGATCCGCGACTGTCTCCGCGTCGGCGCGCCACAGTTCGTCCAGATCCGCGAGAAGGGCGCGCTCGGACGACGTGAGAACCTCGTCGCCGGGCCCGTGTGCGGTCATTGCGGCAATTTCTGCTCGCGCCCGCTGATACGATTCGTGCGCCGACGACGCGGCTCGGATCTTCTCGGCTTTGGCGTGAATGCTCACTTGCTCGCGTTGCCGGCCGACTCTCGTTCGAACAAGCCGTACCAGACCGACTGCTTCCCTGCCCGATTCGTCACGAAGAATCTCGACACAAGCCGGAGGCCGTGGCGCTCGATAGCCTGCGTCACCTCTGACGACTCGTCCACCGCTACCTCAACAAGCATCGACCGCAGCGTGGCGCACGACAGCGTGCGCGATGCGCCCGCGATGACGTCCAGCTCGCCGCCATCGACATCCATCTTGATGTGGTTCGGCGCGGGAACATCGAAGTGCTCGATCAGATCGTCCAGGCGAAACGTCATCACCGGCTGGCGGAACGCCACGTGGCCGTCATCCGGCATCTGATCGCCGAGGCCGTGACGTGCGCTGCCGGCCTCGAGATCGCGCAGATTCAGCACGTTCATTCCCGTCGACGCCGAGAGCGCCACCGGAATCGGCGTGACCTGGCCGCCGAGGTCGTTCAACGCGATGTTCGCGGAGAGCGTCGCGACATTGACGTAGCTGGGTTCAAACGCATAGACACGGGCCCCGCCGCCGCGCTTTTTCGCGGCAACCATCGAATACGCACCCACGTTGGCGCCGATGTCGAACATCACATCGCCGTGGCCGACGCGATTGTGAATCCAGTCGATCGTGAAAGGCTCTTTCGCACATGCCTTCACCCGGAACATCTCGGTCTTGTTCGTCACGCGCAGGTAGATGTCCGCATGCTCGTAGTCGAGCCGCTGCGGCTTGCCGGCTGCGTGAAGCTCGACGTACGACGCGAGGGGGATGTCGTTCACGACTGCATGAAAGAACTGCCTTCGATCCACCTCTCCCATCTTCTGGAAATCCGTGGTTGCCCGCTCGAGCCGCTGTTGCCGGACAACATCGCCGGTCGGGCCGTGCGTTGGTTGTTGAGGCGCCGGCTTTGGGACGTTCCGCGTTCGCGGACGCATCATCGTTCTGGCCAGCCTTGCCGCATACGATTGCGGGTCGGTAAATGC
>DASTZI010000416.1:0-27183 GCA_035764385.1 Vicinamibacterales bacterium | reverse complement strand
GAATCAGATCGAACTGCTCGCCGGCCGCCAACGGCTCGACACGCTGCAGGACGATGTTCAGATCGCGCGGCTCGATCGAAAGGACGACCGACGGCTGAACCAGTACGCCGCGCACGTCGACGCGGCCAGCGGCGGGTGGCGGCGGTGCCGCGGACGCCTGTTGGCCAATCCGATCGCCGAAGCGCTGCCAGTAGACAGTAAGTTCAGCCGACCACGAGCGATCCGTGGGGCGCGGCAGCACGAGCGAATACCCGCGCCCCTTGCCTGCCCGCTCCCGTGCGCCAGCGATATGCGCAAGTACCCGTGAACTCAAATCGAAGGTCGTGACCTGGACGCCGGCCGACGACGCGAGGCCAACCCGCCGCAGCGAGTCAATCACCGCGAAGGGCTGGATCGTCTGCGGCGGGTAGAAGTCGTACCCCTCCTGCTTGTCGGTAAAGTCCAGACCGGGACCGATGATCGCCACGCGTCGGACGGTGGCAGGGGCCAGCGTGCCCGCAGCGCGAATCGCCGCAAGCGCCTGTTCGATTCCCAACTCTATCGGAATCGCCGAGTCCGACGAGAGCCCGCGGTCGCGGAAGATCGTGATCTGGTCGACGAGTGACGCATTCGGGTCCGACAGTGTGGACGCATGCACGGCGCTGCCGACGAGCGCAGCACGATCTTCAAGGTAGCGGCGGAGGCGCATCCGGCCAGCCTCGGTGGAGAGGTCCATACCCAGGCGAGCGATTACCTCACGCGCGAACTGCATGCGCTCGTTGCCCGCCGGCGAGGCGAGGCCCGCGATGAAATCGTCGATGCGCCCTTTCAGCAACGGCGATGGCAGAAACGTCGTCGCCCCCGTTTCGCGCTGCCGGACGACGATGCCCGCCAGCTGGGTCTCGGTCGCGCGCGGCTGTTTGGTGAAGCTCGTGCCGAAGAGCAGGAAGTTGATGATCGAGTCTTCGTCGCCGGCCTGAATACGCGCGCGGATGGCGGCGTCTTCGCGCTTCACCCAATCGGGCCAGAACGACTCGAGCGCGGCCGGTGTTTTCCCGCGCAACTCCATCGGCCACAACTGGGGTTGCAGGAGGTCGAGGATCGGCCTGCCGTCCGCGTATGGAATGTTGACCGTCGCGGACTCGGCGGCGGCGAGGCCGCCGAGTCCAACCACGACAAGGAGCAAGCGGACCATGAAGGTCCGCCGGCTGCACATCAGAACGTCACCCTGAAGCCGAATTGCATGGTGCGATTTTCACCCGCGGTGCGTTTGAGGTACTGCGGGCTTTGTTCCTGCGTCGTAATCGTCCAGTTCGGCCGATTGAAGACGTTGAAGGCTTCGGCCATCACGTCGATCGAGACACGGTTCTGCAGCGGAATCTTCTGCTGCACGCGGACGTTGGTGCGGTTGCGCGCAGGCTGCGTGAATGCGTTGCGCGGAACGATCGTGCCATCGGGACGCAGGCGCTGGCGCTCGACGGAGCCCGCGCCGAGATTGCGCAGATCGGCCCCGTACGAGGTGGCGGTTCGATCGCCGGCGCTCGCGTAGTGGATGCCACTCAGCTGGAAGCCGTGTCCAACCTGCCAGATGCCGTTGAGCACGACGCGGTGCCGCTGATCGCCTTCGGCGAGACCCCATTCACCTTTGAGATCCTGCGCGAGCGGAAACGTGACCTCGACCGGCGTCGAGCCCGGCACACCCTGGAATGGTGCGCCGACCGCGTTCCAGAACCCCGAGAGCGTATACGTGCCCGATGCCTGCCAGTGGTTGCTCATCCGCCTCGTGAACGAGGTGATCACACCATGATAGGCGGAGCGTCCGTTCTGCAGCGTCATGGCGAGGATGCCGAACTCCGGATACGGCAGCTTCGACCGATCGGTGTACGGATAGTTCACGCCGGTCGTCGGGTCGAAGGCGATGTTCAGGTTCAGGTGCCCCCAGCCTTCGTTGCGTCCACGCGTGTAGACGTAGTCCGACTCGATCTCCATCGACGTCCCGAACTGCCGCTGGAAGCCGACGCTGGTTTGCCACGAGTTGTTGACGTTGTACGTCCCCGCCGGCGGATTGACCTCACCGCTGGCAAGCAGCAGGCACGGCGCAGTGCCCGCGTAGTTGCGCGCCTTCCACGCCGCAAAGTTCGCGGCCTGTTCGGGCGCCGAGCACGCTGTCGCCTTCGCCTGTTCGAACGTCGGCGGTGGCCCATTGAATGGATTGGCCGCGAAGTCGGGCCGGCCGTCGTTGGTCACCTCGACGAGCGCGACCGTCTTCGATTCGCCGGGATAGGTGCGCGACAGCATCTCGCCATAGTACTTGCCGATGCCGCCACGCAGGACCGTGGCCTGATCCAGTTGGTACGCGAACCCGAACCGCGGCTGGATGTTGTTGGCGTTCTGCGGACGACCCGCCCGCATGATCGGAAGGAACTCCTGCTGGTTCTGGAACATGTCCCACATCAGGTCGTAGCGCACTCCCAGGTTCAGCGTCAGCTTTGACGAGGGATGCCAGTCGTCCTGCACATAGGCGGAGTAGTCCCAGACTCGCTCGGGCGTGCGCCGGCTCTTGTGGATACCGAGCGTATAGCGCCGGGTCACCGACGAAAGACCCGCGAGGTTCCACGTATCAACATCGAATGGATCGGGCAGCAACTGTTCGAGATTGGAGGGAAGCGGGCCACCGCGGCCGTCGATGACGCCCATGCACTGCGTGCAGTTGGACGTGTAGATCTCCTCCAGCATGAACTCGCCGCCCGACTTCAGGTCGTGGCGGCCGTGCATGTCGTACGAGAACGTGACGTTGTCCTTGACGCTGTAGAGCCCCTGCACCCGATAGCGCGGCGCCGCGTTGTTGCCGAGGATCGAGAAGCCCGTCAAGGTGATGCGCGGCGATCCTGTGGTGATTGGTCCGAAGGGGCCGCCCTTCGACATCCAGTGATTCGACCAGTGCGTCAGGTTCGACTCGCCAAACAGGTAACTGGAATAGCCGACGAGCGTTTCGTTGAGCGCGCGGTTGCTCAACACCTTCGTCAGCGACGCGACCATGCCGTCGGAAATCGTCCAGCCGACTGCCGTCGCGGCGGGATGTTGATTGTTACCCGGACCGAACGGATCGTGTGTGTTCGTCTTGTTGCCTTTCACCATCAGCCGCGTTTCGGGCGAGAACTGATAGTCGAAGCGCGCGCCTTCGTGCCTGACGGTGGATGTTCCCGTCAACTCCACGTTGAAGCGCGGGAACGGCGTGTTCCACACCTCGTTTTTCGGCGCGCGCTCGTATTCGTGAAAGCCGAAGAAGTGCAGTCTGTCGCGCATGATCGGTCCGCCGATCGATCCGGCGAACTGCTGGTTGGTGATCGGGATCACGCGGCCAATCACGGGGTTCGCGGCGTTGAAGCGATCGTCGCGGAAGTTGCCGCGCAGCGATCCGGCGTACCTGTTCGTGCCCGACTTGGTGATCATGTTCACCTGCACGCCTGAGGAACGTCCCTGCGTCGCGTCGAAGCGGTTCGAGATGTACTGGAACTCCGCGATCATCTCCTGGCTGAACGCCGGTTGGGCGCCGCCACCCATCGTGTTGGCGAACTGCATGCCGTCCACGTTGGTCTGATATTCACGCGTGCGGTTGGCGTTTCGCGTTTCGAGCGGTTCGGCCGGATTGGCCGACGTGCTGCGACTGCCCGGGGCGATCAGCAGGAGCGCCATCCAGTTGCGTCCTTCTGACGGCATCTCCTGCACCTGCGTCGGGTCGATGTTGCCACCCAGGCTCGAGGTGGCGACATGCAGAAGCGGCGCTTCCCCGGTGACCGTGACTGTTTCCTGAAGGGTGGATGGCGACATCTGCATGTTGATGGTCGACGTCTGCCCGGTGAGGATTTGGATGGCCGGCCGCTCGACGGTGGCAAACGCCGCCAGCTCCGCGGTGATCCGATAAGTGCCGACGCGCACCGGAATGCGGTAAAAGCCCCGTTCGTCACTGACGGCGACGAAAGTGTTGCCCGTGGCTTCGAGGACTGCCGTCACCGTGACGCCGGGAAGCACGGCCCCCGATGAATCCGTGATCACGCCGTTGAAGGTCGCTTCCTGCGCGAATGCGCGCGACGGAAGCACTGCGAGGATCCCGATTAGAGCCAGCCGTCTGACACTCGATCTCATTGAACCTCCTGTCGCGTCTGTCACCGGAGGAACCGCCCGTAGGGTCCGGCGTGAGCCGGACCAGCGTGTCGTGATGTGCCTGGATTCGACGTGCCCGGGGAAATCTGACGAGGCCGCCGGGACCTTATACCTGCGGATCTTGGAGTGTCAAGGCGACACTGGTCTGCCGGCCGCTATAGGATGTGCGCGCATGGCGGACGATTCCACACCGGATTCACATCCCCGCGAGCTGATCGAAATGATCGGTCGACAGAAGGATGCCGGCGGGCGTGAGCTGACGTGCGGTCTCTACCTCACGCGAACCGGGTATGAAGTCCGCGCCGAGTACAGCGACGGTGAAGTGCTCCGGACGCAGTGGGCGATGGACACACAGGGTGGACGCATCATTGCCAACCGGTGGGTCGACGAACTCGGCCTCGAGCGCACCCGCTGAAAACAGCCATCGCCGAGCGTGTCAGCCCACACACGGCGTGGACCTGCAGACACGCATTCCTTGCGCTGATTAGCGACTAAGTTACCGACGCTCAATCGCTTAGCCTTTGGCTGATCGGTTGCTCTTCTCCTCCGCGAGACAACGGAGGACGACATGAGAGCGAACCGAGCGATGTGGATGGCGGCGGCCCTGATGGCGGTGGGGATGAACGGCCGCGCCGACGCCGCGGACACGGCCAATGAGGTGGTTGTTCGCCGGCTGGTCGTCAGCATTCCCGACCGCAAGCTTGCGGTGATCGAGAACAACGAAGTCGTAGAAGTATTCACGGTCGCTGTCGGCGCTCCGAACTCGCCAAGTCCCACCGGCACCTTCACCATCGTCAACCGAGTTGCCAACCCCACTTACTACCACCCGGGAAAGGTGATCGCTCCCGGTCCGCAGAACCCGATAGGCACGCGCTGGATCGGCCTGAACCAGAAAGGCTACGGCATCCACGGCACCGATCAGCCCTCATCGATCGGCTACGCGAAGTCTCACGGCTGCATCCGGCTGCGCAACGCAGACGTCGAGCGCCTCTTCGAACGCGTGCGCACCGGCGACGTCGTGGAGCTTCATGCCGAGCGAACGCCCGAGCTCGATCAGCTCTTCCCGTCAACCTATTGAGTTCTCACCGTCGATCTGACTCGCGCTTTTTAAGGAGGCTTACCAATGTTGGCCATCAAGTACGCCCTGCTCACAGGTTCTCTTTCAATGTTCATTGCTGCCGCGGTCGTCCTGACCACGGACGCGCGTAAGGCGATGCTCCAGCCGGATTCGTCATCGATTCGATGGCGCCTCTTCGCACGCTATGTGGTGATCGCAGTCCTTCTCCTTCTGCCGGGGCTCAGCATCGTCGTGGTGCCGAGCGGCACGGCAGGTGTGCGGGTCAGTCAGGTCTCCGGCACACTTGGCGGCACGATCTATCCGGGCACCCATTTCGTCTCGCCACTCGTGCAGCACGTGGAGCTCTACAACGTCCGCGATCAGATCTACAGCACCACAGCGGCGGATATGTCGAAGAAGGGAACGGCGTTGAAGGTGTACAGCAAGGAAGGCCTGCCACTGGGCCTGGGCATCTCGGTGCGGTATCAGCTCGACCCGCGGCGGCTGCCCTTCATGGAGAGCAACCTTCCGCGGCCGATCGAGAGCGAATTGCTTCCCGCGGTCGTAGCCAATGCGTTTCGTCAGACCATCTCCGGATATATGGTCCGTGACGTGTTCTCGACCAAGCGCGAAGAAGTCCGGCGGGCGGCGGCAGAGTCCATCACGACGCGGCTGGCGTCCGACGGCATCATCGTCAAGGAGGTGATGCTGCGCGACATCGATCTTCCGCAGGAATACGCCAAGGGCCTCGAGGGACTCCTGGTGAAAGCGCAGGAAAACGATCGGCTGACGATCGAAGTCGAAATGAAGCAGAAGATGGTGCGAACGGCCGAGCTCGAGGCCGAGGCCGACAAGGTGCGACAGGTGAAACAGTCCGAGGCACGTGCGCAGTCAACGGTGCTCGAGGCGAAAGCGCAGGCCGACGCGATGCAGTACACGCTGCCGCTGAAGGAGAAGCAGATTCAGCAGAGCCGTCTCGAGGCGGAAGCGCGGAAGGAGGCGACCGTGAAGGGCGCCGAGGCGGCTGCCCAGGCGAAGGTGATCGACAGCAAGGCGGAACTCGAGAAACGCAATTTGCTGTCAGAGGCCGACGCGCAGCGCGTGCGCCTGCTGGCCGTAGCTGATGCCGCGCGCATGAAGTCGGAGGCCGAGGTGCTGAAGGACAATCCGTTGCTGATTCAGAAAATCATCGCGGAACGCCTCTCGGACAAAGTCCAGATCATGATGGTGCCGATAGATGGGAAGGGGTTTTTCGCGAACGATGTGCTCAAAGCGGCGACGTCGGGCAGCAGCATGCCGCTCATCTCGCCAACGCACTGAAACCGCAATGCTAAAATCCGCGGTAGTGGGTGCCCACGGCCGCGGACTTCCTGTACGGCTGTTGCCGTGGGGCCTCATGCTGCTCCTCTCCGCCTTGTCGTCTTCGGTCGGCGCGCAGGCGCCGCTGCCATCTGCCTTCGACGACCTCATACCGGACCTCGCCGCGAAAGTCACATCTGCGTTATCAGCCGGCGCTCAAGTGAGCCTCACGGTGGATCCGAGCGCAGACGGCGAAGAGGCGCAGGCAATACGGACGCGGATGACGACGCTTCTTGCCGCTCGCGGTCTTCGGATCACTGATGCGACCGCTGGAAACACAGAGGTTACGATCGGATGCGGGCGAAATCTCCGCGAGCGAATCTGCGTCGCTGAAATCCATGCCGATGGGCGGACTCAAATTGCGACCGTAACGGGCCGGCGTACATCGTCGACGGAGGCCTCGCGAACCACCGTTCCCGCACTGGAACTGCGTCCGCTCCTGTCGCAGCAGATTCAGATTCTCGACGCCGCACTCATTGGCGACCGTCTCCTGGTGCTCGATGTTGCCGCGATAACCCTTTTCGAACGGAAAGATCGCGAATGGCGCATCGTGCAGTCACGCCCACTTCCCGTGTCGCGGCCGTGGCCCCGGGACCCGCGCGGCCGTCTTCGGGCGAGCGGAAACAGATTCGATCTGTTCCTGCCTGCAATGACCTGCGCCGGCCGGCCGGATCCGCTGGAAATCAGCTGCATCGATGGACAGCAGCCGTGGCCGATAGGCGTGGACAACAGAGGTCTCGAACCGGGCCGCAACTACTTCAAGACTTCGGAAGGAACGGTCTTCTACAACGCAGCTCCGCTTGGTGCCGCTGGTAACGACGATGCGATCGGGCTGACCGCGGCGTGTGCGCCGGGAATGTACGTCGCCGCCGTCTCACCGAGCGGACGTTTGGACAGCGGAGATTTGCTGCAACTGTCACGTGTGGCTGACGGCCGCCTCGTTCAAGCGGCCTCACCCGTGAGTTTGCCGGGCGTGTTGACCGCGCTGTGGGCCCAGCCCGATCAAACCTCGGCGGTCGTGGTGACGCACGACGTCCGGGCCGGTCGCTATGACGCGTTTCAGACGACCATTTCTTGTAGCCGTTAGCGTCTGCCTGGCGGGTGCCGTGTTGAGCGCGGCACGTCCGCGCTATGGCGGCACGCTGAAGCTGGAAACAACGGATACGGGTGCGATGCGCCGCGTCAACGCTCTCGTCTACGAGCAGTTGATCACGATCGATGGGTCAGGCATGCTGCGACCGGCGCTCGCCACGACCTGGAACGCCAACACCGGCGGCAAACGATGGACCATCAGGCTGCGGCATGGGGTGAAGCTGCACGACGGCTCGACGCTTCAACCGCCGCAGATTGCCGCCATCCTGCAAGCTCTTCACGGCGATTGGCAGATCGCCACCGAAGGCGATGCGCTCGTCATCGATCCGGCCCGTGACATGTCCGATCTGCCGTGGGAGCTTGCCGACTCCTCCAATGCGATTGCGGTTCGGCAGGGCACCGGCACCACAGTCGGTTCCGGCCCGTTCCGAATCGAGCGTGTGGCCGCGGGCGTCATCGCGCTTCGCGCGCATGAGGAGTACTGGGACGGCCGTCCTTTTCTTGATGCCGTTGAAGTCCGCACAGGCCGCTCGTCGGCGGAGCAATTGACCGATGTCGAAACCGGCCGTGCCGACATGGTGTCGATCCAGCCGACCGATGTCAGGCGCAGCGAGCAGCGTCAATTGCGCATCGAGAGCTCTGAACCACTGGAACTGATCGCACTCACGTTCGAGCCGCCGCTGGCGACCAGCGCGAACGAGGCCATCCGCCGAACCTTTGCCGCTGCGATCGATCGCGCCGCGATCGCCCGCGTCGTTCTGCAGGGACGCGCGGAGCCGGCTACCGCGATGCTGCCGCAACGGCTGAGCGGCTATGCGCCGTTCGTGTTGGATCGCACGGCTGTGCCGCTCTCTCGAAATGCGGTCATCGCACTCCCTGCTAATCGACGGACGTTCGCATTACGCGTCACTCCATCCGACGCGGTCGCGCAAGCTGTGGCCCAGCGAATTGCGGTAAACGCGCGTGACGCCGGCTTTATGTTGACGGTGCAGGCACCGGCCGGCCTCGGTCCGCGGTTCGATGTGCGTCTGGTGCGCTTGCCATTCCGCGCGGCGGCACCGCCCGAAGCGCTCTCGGATCTGATGGCAGGTCTGGGCCCTCGCATCCTGACACTCCTGGGGCGCATCACACGCCCGGACCCGGGTGCCTCACTCGGCGATGTCCTGTCAGCCGAGCGGGCAATGCTCGCCACGGACATCATTGTTCCCGTCGTCCACGTTCCCGAGCTTTACGCCGTTGCGCCGCGCGTGCAGTCGTGGAACGGATCAGCGGTCCTCTCCTCGGGTGGGTGGAATCTGGCCAACGTCTGGTTGAACGCGCCATGAGCCTTCGCAACAGACTCTTTCTGCTCGTCAGCGCGGTCGTACTGCTCACCGTAGTGCTTGTAACGTTGACAGTTTCAGCAAGCGCACGGCAGTCGTTCGCGATGCTGGACGTCGAACGAACTGCCGCGTTGGTCGAGCAGTTCCGACGGGAGTTCGCAGATCAGGGCTTGCAGGTGGCGGAGCGCGTCGATCGGGTTGCACAGAGCGATGAGGTCTCGCGGATTGCGGCGTCTCGCGACGTCGCGCCCTATGTAAACGAAGCGACCACGCTCGCCGCGGCGCAGGGGCTCGACGTGCTCGACGTCGTCGCGGCCGACGGCACGATCGTCTCCTCGGCGGAATGGCCGGCGCGGTTTGGGTATCGCAATGGCTGGATCACCGCTGGCCGAACTGCGGATGCGCCGGCGGCGTTCCTTCAGGCTATCGAGCTGCCGGAGACAACGACACTCGCGCTCGTTGCCATTCGCACACTCGCGGCGGGCGCAGGCAATCTGTACATCGCAGGAGGCCGGAGGCTCGACCGGAAATTTCTGCAATCGCTGGTTCTGGCGCCCGGGATGCGAGTACTGCTGTATCAGAACCTGCAGCCTGAAATCTCGAACCGGCAGCTGCTCACAGGAGAAGACGACGCTCTGGAAGCGGCGCCGCTCGAACCGCTCATCGCACGTGTCATTCACAATCGTCAGGAAACAAAGGAGACGATCGAGTGGCCCGACGGGCCGGAGACCGTCGACGCACTTCCGCTCAGCGGACGCGACGGCTCCGTGCTCGGTGTCCTGCTTGTCGGGAGTTCCGGACGGCAGCTCGCGGCATTGGTCAGCCGCATCCGGTGGAGTGGTGTCGCGTTCGGCTCGGTCGCCATCGCCCTCGGTTTCATCCTTGCGTTTGTCATCTCGGCCCGGGTGACGCGCCCAGTGGAGCAGCTCGCGGGCGCGGCGCGTACGGTGGCCGATGGCGATTGGGACGTGCACGTCGATGACGTGCGGACGACGGGAGAGATCAAAGTGCTCGCCGACGCGTTCGAAACGATGACGCGGCAGCTTGTCGATCACCGGGATCGCCTTGTCCAGGCTGAACGTGTCGCCGCCTGGCGCGAGCTCGCGCGCCGCCTCGCGCACGAGCTGAAGAATCCGCTCTTTCCATTGCGGATCACGATCGACAATCTGCGACGGGCGAAATCCTTACCGCCGGGCGAATTCGACGAAGTCTTCGACGAGAGTCTGACGACGCTGCAGACCGGACTCGGTAACCTGAATACCGTGGTCGGTCGATTCAGCGACTTTGCCAAGATGCCCGCGCCAGAGTTCGCGCAGGTGTCGGTGAACGAAATCGTCGAGCAAAGCGCGTCCCTGTTCCGGGCCCAGCTCGCGTCGCCGGGACATCCTCCTGTCACGCTGACGCTCGACCTCGATCCATCACTCGGCGTGATACGAGGCGACAGCGAGCAACTGAGGCGTGCAGTCCAAAACCTGCTCCTCAATGCGATCGATGCGATGCCCGGGGGTGGCGCGCTTCGAATCGTCACGCGTCGCGACGGTGCGGTTGTCCGGATCGACGTTTCTGATACCGGTCAGGGCCTGAACGAGGAGGAACGTAAACGCTTGTTCACTCCCTACTACACGACAAAGCAGCACGGGACGGGTCTCGGCCTTGCGATCGTGCAGTCCGTCGTCGCCGATCACGCGGGGAAGATCTGGGTTGACAGTGATCCGGGTCGCGGTGCCACCTTTCACATCGAGCTTCCCGCATGACCCGTCTGTTGATCGTTGACGACGACCAGTCGACCTTGGCGTCGCTGTCGCGTGCGTTCCGGATGGCCGGTTACGAGGCCGTCGTCTGCGACAACGCGGCGCGTGCCATCACGCTGCTGAAGAGCGAACGGTTCGATCTCGTCTTCTCAGACGTGGTGATGCCCGCCAAAGACGGCCTCACGATGCTCGCGGAGGTGCGCGAGCTCGGGATCGCGACACCGATCATCATGATTTCCGGCCAGGCGACGGTCGAGATGGCCGTGCGCGCCACCCGCCTTGGCGCCGTCGACTTCCTCGAGAAGCCGATCTCGTCGGAGAAACTCCTGCTCACCGTCGAGAACGCGCTGAAGCTCGCACGCCTCGAGGAAGAGAATCGTCAGCTCCGACGTCGCGTCGGACGACACGACCTGGTGTGGAAGAGCGAAGCGATGCGGCGGGTTCTGGCGCAGGTCGATCGGGTCGCCAACAGCGAATCTCGCGTGTGCATTCTTGGCGAGACCGGCACCGGGAAGGAGCTGGTCGCGCGGGCCGTCCACGATCGCAGCCCACGTCGTGACAAGCCGTTCGTGACGCTGAACTGTGCGGCAGTGCCGTCAGAGTTGATTGAGTCGGAGCTGTTCGGGCACGAAAAGGGATCGTTTACAGGTGCCGCCGCGCGGCATCTCGGCAAATTCGAACAGGCGCACGGCGGCACGCTCTTTCTCGACGAGATCGGCGATATGCCGGCGGCCATGCAGGCGAAGCTGCTCCGCCTGCTGCAGGAAGGCGAGCTGGAACGCATCGGCGGCGAGCGCCCCATCGTCGTCAACACGCGCGTCATCGTGGCGACGCACCGCGATCTCGAGACACTCGTTCGAAAAGGCACGTTCCGCGAGGATCTCTATCACCGTATCTTTGTCTTCCCGGTGACGCTGCCGCCGCTTCGCGAGCGGGTGGAAGACATCCCGTTGCTCGCCGAGCACTTCGCGTCGATGGTGGCGGAGCAGAACGGTTGGAAGCCGCGCACGTTCAGCCCGGAGGCGATCGATCAGCTCACGCGGTATTCGTGGCCGGGAAACGTCCGTGAGTTGCGCAACGTGGTGGAACGGCTGCTGCTGCTGACTGACGATGTGGTGGATGGTGCGACCGCACGGCAGATTCTTGCGGGGCGTCACGCGAGCTCCGGAGAGGCGGACGTTCAAGCCCGCCTACGTGGGGGCGGCGGCCCGCTGGCCGATCGGGTGTCGGCCTTCGAGCGCGATGTTGTCCTCGCCGAACTCCAGGCCCACGGATACAACGTCGCCGAGACCGCACGGGCACTTGGTCTCGAACGGAGTCACTTCTACAAGAAATGCCAGCAGCTCGGCATCGACGTCAAAGCCGAACGCCCGCATGCGTAATCCGAGGTTCAATCGCTTGAACCCCTTGAACCCACAAATGGTTCATGCCAGTAGATATTTCTGAATCTCAGGGTCCTTGAAACGCCAGAGGACGTTGTCGATGAAGTAGTGGTGGATGTTGATGAACAACATCGCCGCGGTGAAGAAGAAGAACATCTGCCAGGCATTGAAGGTGCCGAGCACGGTGTCAATTTCGTTGGGAACGAACTCGAACGCGAGCCAGCCGGCGAGCACGATGCCGAACGCGAGGATCGTGCCGCGAACTTCCGGGTTCTTGAGGCCGCGCAGCCGTGTGTCTTCCATCTTGTAGACAAACGCCAGGTATTGCAGCGAGTGGAAGAACGGGGTCAGCAGGAAATAAAACTCGTACTGGCGCGTGATCGGCAGCCACCACACGTAGAGCGCGAGGAACGGCACCACCATGTTGACGCTCGGCAGCTCTCCGCGCTCTTTGTAGTTCTTCCAGAAGACGTCATACGCCACGAGGAGCACGCCCGCCGCCACGATCAATGAGGTAATCGGTACGAGGATGTCCGGCAAGTCGAACGAGTAGTACTTGAACTGCGAGAAGTTGCTCTGCGCTCCGGCGACGTTGCCCTGCGCGAAGTTGAGCCACCAGATGCTCAGGAGCGCGTACTTCGTAATCGTTCGCTGGCGCGGCGAGAACTTGTAGCGATCGAAGTAGGCGTACACCATCATGCAGCCGAACACCTGCTTGGTGTAGTGCCACCCCACGGTGAAGATCATCACGTTGAACGTCAGCCCGAACAGCAGATCGCCGAGCCGCGGTCCGGAGAAGACGCGGGCGTTGTTACCGAATCCGGTCAAGTCACGGGACAACAGTCCCACCGGCGAGAGCTGCGATACCGGCACGTTGAAGTAGGCGTACGCGAACGCAAAGGTCGCAATCAGCAGCGCCGGGACGACGACCAGCTGCCACCAGTGCGACGTGACGAACGCGCGGCCGCGACTGTAGGCGAGCTTGTACGAGATGAGGAAGTGCGGGTAGTTGACCAGGAGCGACAGTGAGGCGGTTGTAACCGTGAGATTCTTGAAATGCTGATCGATTGCCCACGCGGCCCGGAACCCCTGGGTCGCAAACATCACGAACCAGACCAGCAGGCTGGCGCCGCCGAGAAGCCAGAAATCAACGAACCGCGTGGTCAGCGCACGCGGCCGTTCCGAAATCGTGTCGACGATGGGGCGCACCGCGCGCCCCAGGTCGGGTGTGCCGGGGACTGTAACGGTCGAGGTAACGGTCGACGTCACCCCAACACTTTACGGTATTCGTCGAGCGATTGAACCCGAAGGTCCGCTACGGCTGCTGGTTCGGAACGATGCAGCCGGGGCCCGGATACGACCCGCCGCCAGGGGCCGTTCCGCCGCCATTAGAGTATTCCGGCTGCACCATGAAGCCTCCCTCGGCCATCCGATAGAGGTTGTGCCATGCGCACTTGTCATCGGCCTCGTATCCCTGATCGTCATACCACGCGTTCAACTGCGGGTCGGTGACCGCTTCCCGGATCTCGTGACTCGCGACGATCGTGATCATGTCCGCGACCGACAGATTCGACAGCTTGCATGCGCTGCAATTGAGGTACGGGAACACGGCATACCGAATGTCCAGCCCGCCATAGTTGAAGTGCCCGTGATACCCGCAAAAGGTCGAGCATGATGCGCCGCCGGTCATCGTCACTTTCATGCCCGCGGGCATATACACGCCGTAAATGATGCTCGTGTCGACGTTCACCTGTCCGCTGTTCAGCACGCCAGCGATGAAATTGCGGATACCAGAATCCGAAATGCTGGACTTAGCCCGCTCCGACGCAACGTAGTAGCCATAGTTGCGGACCGTGCTGCTGATCGCGCCGTATTGCTGCACGACCGAGAAATCATCCGTCGCTATCGTGCTGCTGTATGCCGTGTCGTTGCCGAAGCTGTTGAGAAACGCATGCATCTGCTCCGCCAGCGTGGTGTAACCGAGTGACGTCTGCGTGGAGGTGGCGACGCTGCTGTTCCAATACAAGGCCCAGAACCCGGCATTGCTGATGACGGGTCCGCCGTGATTTCCGAGGTTGCCGCTGCCGTAGCTCGCCGAGTACACGGCGGCCCCTTCCGCCGGGGGTGCCATCGTGGGGCCAGTGTCACGCGGCGAATGAATCGCGGCAGGTGTCGGAAGCACGTGGACGGTTTCGCCGGTGTCCGAATGATCAACGAATGGACTCCGACCCTGCGCGGAAGCATGGGGAGGTGCTCCGAGCAGAGCCAACACAGCCAACGACGCAACGGTGGTGATTCCAGCCCCCCTTGAGGCATTTGTTTTCATCGCAACGCTTCTCCGCACTCGTGAAATTTTGTGAAGGGTTGTTATCTTGAGATCGTCAGGAGAGTGCTCGCCGAGCCGACAAATGTCTGCTCAGCCGCAGCCATCCTAGAAGTGGTTGTTTTTCTCTAATACGCGGGACACCTCGCGAACGCTCAAAACTCGGCAGGATTTGTGAAATACCGCCCAGTGATGTTGAAGGTCGACCTCCATACCCATACCGCCGACGACCCGGCTGATCGAATTCCGTACCAAACACATGAGCTCTTGCACAGAGCCGCAGAGCTCGGGTTCGACTGCCTGGCCATCACCCTTCACGATCGGCAGCTCGATCCAGAGGCGTTGCGCTCTTACGCTGCCGCGCGCGGCATTGTGCTCATTCCGGGCATCGAGCGCACGATAGAAGGACGCCATGTGCTGCTGCTCAATTACAGCCGCGCGGCGGAATCGATCGACTCGTTCGACGCGCTGGCGCGCTTGCGTGAGCGCGAGCGAGGCCTTGTCATTGCGCCGCATCCATTTTTTCCGGCGTTCAGCGCGTTGCGCGGCGCCCTCACGCGGTATGCGCATCTATTCGATGCCGTTGAGTGGAATGGAATGTTCACGCGGGCAGTGAATTTCAATGCGCCGGCGGAGCGCTGGGCCCGCCGCCACGGAAAGCCACTTGTCGGCAACGGGGACGTACATCGGTTGGAGCAGCTCGGCACGACGTATTCGCTCGTGGATGCCGATCCGACTCCCGACGCCATCTGCGAGGCGATCGCAGCCGGGCGGGTACGCATCGTGGCGACGCCGCATTCAGCGTTCACGGCGGCACGCCTGATGGCCGATCTCGTGGCGAGCACGTGGCTCCCGCGAACGACCCGAACGAGCCGAACGATCCGAACGACTCGAACGATCCGAACGATATACTCATCGACGGATTGAACCCGCCGCTCACCACGCTTCTCCACAACATTCTCACGAGCCGCGTCTATGACGTGGCACGTGAGACACCACTCGATCCGGCCCCCGGTCTCTCACGCCGCCTTGGAAACACGGTGCTCCTCAAGCGCGAGGATCTCCAGCCCGTTTTCAGCTTCAAGCTGCGCGGCGCCTACAACAAGATCGCGCATCTGACGCCTGAGGAGCGGGCCCGCGGCATCATCACCGCCAGTGCCGGCAACCATTCGCAGGGCGTCGCCTACTCCGCGCGCAAGCTGGGACTGAGGGCCGTGATCGTCATGCCGCAGACAACGCCGCGGATCAAAGTGGATGCGGTGCGCGCGATGGGTGCGGAAGTGGTGCTCGCCGGAGACACATACGGCGACGCCAAGGCGCACTGCGACACGCTTGCGGCCGAGAGCGGGATGACGTTCATTCATCCATTCGACGATCCGCTCGTCATCGCCGGCCAGGGGACGATTGGCGCCGAGATCTTGCGTCACACCCAGGACCGTCTGGCGGCCGTGTTCGTGCCGGTCGGAGGCGGTGGACTCATTGCGGGCATAGCGGGGTACATCAAGGCGCTGCGTCGCGACGTGAAGATCGTCGGCGTCGAGCCGTTCGAGGCCGATGCGATGCACCGCTCGCTGGCGGAAGGCCGCCGCGTGCACCTCGATCACGTCGGCCTGTTTGCCGACGGTGTCGCCGTGCGCGAGGTTGGCGAACTGACGTTCGCCATTGCGCGTCAGACCGTGGATGAAGTCGTCCGGGTCAGCAACGACGAAGTGTGCGCCGCGATCAAGGACATCTTCGACGACACGCGCACGATCATGGAGCCTGCCGGCGCATTGGCGGCGGCAGGGCTGAAGCGGTGGACCGAGCGTGAGGGGGCGCGGGACCAGGTGCTGGTCGCGGTGTTGAGCGGCGCGAACATGAACTTCGATCGACTGCGGTTTGTCGCGGAGCGCGCAGAGGTGGGCGAGGCTCGCGAGGCGCTGATCGCGGTGACGATTCCCGAGCGTAAAGGCGCATTCCGCGAATTCTGCGGCGCCATCGGTCGCCGAGTCGTCACCGAATTCAACTACCGCCTATCAGGACGGAATCAGGCGCACATCTTCGTCGGGTTCGCGACGCAGTCACGCCAGGATGCCGATGCGCTCATTTCGCAGCTTCGCCACTCCGGGTACGAAACCGTCGATCTCACGGACAACGAGATGGCCAAGCTGCATGTCCGCCATATGGTCGGCGGCCACGCCCCGGAAGTTCAGCACGAACGCCTCTGCCGCTTCGAGTTCCCCGAGCGTCCCGGTGCGCTGGGTGATTTCCTCGACGCGCTTGCCGGGAGATGGAACATC
This sequence comes from Vicinamibacterales bacterium, assembly GCA_035764385.1. Classification (GTDB taxonomy): domain Bacteria; phylum Acidobacteriota; class Vicinamibacteria; order Vicinamibacterales; family UBA2999; genus Gp6-AA40. The sequence goes on along the minus strand of DASTZI010000416.1, from coordinate 10,475 downwards.
AGCCTGTTCCACTACCGGAATCACGGGTCCGACTTCGGCCGCGTGCTCGCGGGCCTTGAAGTCGAGGATCGCGACCTTCCAGGCTTCCGATCGTTTCTGGAAGGACTCGGCTACGAATACACAATCGAATCCGATAACCCGGCTTATCGCTTCTTTTTGGGATAGAACCACGCCAAATCCCAAAACCTCATCGACACAACAATCACTCAGACGAGCCACGGAGGCACGGAGAACACGGAGCACCAAATTCTCTCCGTGACCTCCGTGTCTCCGTGGTTCGGGATCGCATTGGGATTTGGGATTTGGGTTTTGGGATTTCCCGAGGTGATCCAATCCGAATCACCGTGTTCTGCACATGATTCGTTAGAGGACATCGCCGCGGGTCGATCCGTGCAGTGCGGATCTGTGCACCCCAGACCATCTCCTTGCCGCTCAGGAAGTTCGCGTGTTGACGATCCACCGGCTTGCCCGTTGCAGCCTGTGGGGGCACCCCCCGTTTCCACGGAGAAAGCGCGTGCAGAACCAACTATCGCTCGTCCGAGGAGGTCTGTTCGGATCGGTTCAGACGAACGTTAAGTTCATGAGCACGACCCAGCAATCCCATCGGCGCCCTGCGGGTAACGGCCTCGACATGCATGTCGGGGCCGTTATCGCTTTCGCCACGGTAGCCATTGTGTGCGCCCTCTACACGGTGGTCGTGACCCTGTCGGCGATCAACACGCTCGTGTTCGCGGTGCTCGGGCTGGTTGCGGGAGCGTGTGCGGTCACGCTGATGCAGGCTGTACCGCATCAGGAGGCCGCGTCGAAGATCGGCCACCCGGTCGCACAACCGCCGGTTCCTTCATCCCCAGTCGCCGGGACCCGCATTCGTACTAATGCGCCGGACGATTTGCTGGCGATCGTCAGAATGGTGCGCTTCGTTGACGAAGAGGCGAACTCTGGCGATGCGGCGGCGCTGCCGACGGCACCCTTTGGCGTCCCGTGTGTCTCAACGACATGCGGCATGAGTTCGTGAGTACAGCCCCGCAACCTGATAGGCGCCCTGCAGGTAACGGCCTCGACATTCATGTCGGGGCCGTTATCGTCTCTGGCCTTGTCGGTATCGTGTACGCCATTTACACGATGCTTGTGACACCGCCGCCGATGAACACGCTCGTGTTCGCCGCGCTGGGACTGGTTGCGGGAGCGTGCGCGGTCAAGATTCCAGGCGTCAACGCGCTCGTCTCCGCCTCCGACACATTCTTCATCGCCTCGGCCATGCTGTTCGGTCCCGCGCCCGCGATGGTGGCGATCGCGCTCGACAGCGCAGCGCTCGCCTGGCGGCGTGGGTATGACCTTCGTCGCCTGTTGTTCAACGCGGCGCTGCCGGCCGTCTCGCTCGGCGTCGCCACGTGGGTGTCTCAGCTGCTCGGGGGTTCACCGCTCGACTACTCCACGCATATCAGCGCCACGATCCTGCCGCTGACCGCACTGACAGCCATCTATTTCGGGTTGAACTCCGGGCTGCTGTCGGTGGCGATCGCACTCGAGTCGAACACACCGATCGTTGTCGTATGGCGCCGTTTGTGGCCGCTGTCGATGAACTACATCGCCGCGGCATCCGCGGCCTTCTGCTTTGTCATCGTCATACGATCGGCAGGCTGGATGGCCGCGCTCGCCGTCGCACCGCTCGTCGTCGTCCTGCATCTGACGTTGCGATCGATCACTGGACGCCTGAGCGACGCCGAACGCTACGTGCAGACAGTGGACAAGCTGTATCTGTCCACCATCGAGACGCTGGCGACCGCGATTGAGGCCAAAGACGGCGTCACCTCGGATCACATCAGGCGTGTGCAGAAATTCGCGATCGGTCTGGCCAGGGCGCTTGGCGTGACCGACGAGAACACGATCAAGGCGATCAATGCGGCAGCGCTGCTGCACGATACGGGCAAACTTGCGGTCCCCGAGTACATCCTGAACAAGCCTGGCAAGCTCACAGCGCTCGAATTCGAGCAGATGAAGCTGCATGTCGATGTGGGCGCCGACATTCTGTCCGCGATTGACTTCCCTTATCCGGTTGTCCCGATCGTCCGCGCGCATCACGAGAATTGGGATGGCACCGGTTATCCGCGTGGGTTGAAGGGCGAGGAGATCCCGATTGGCGCCCGCATTCTGTCGGTGGTCGACTGTTACGACGCGCTGACGTCGGATCGTCCCTACAGACCCGCGCTGACCGACCGCGACGCAATGACAATCGTGCTCGAGCGGCGGGGCACGATGTACGACCCGCAGGTGGTCGATACGTTCGTCCGTGTGTATAAGGAAATCGCGGCGGAAGCGATGGAGCCTGTCCCGCATCAGGAGGCACTGTCGAAGATCGGCCGTTCGGTCTCGGCACCGCACGTTCCTCCGCCACCAGTGGCGGCCACCGATATTCGTACCGACGCGCCCGACGATCTGCTTGCGATTGTGAGTCTCGCGCGTATCCTCGGGGGAGAGGCTACCTTTGGCGACGCGGCCGCGCTCGCGACCGCACACCTCGCGCGGGTTCTCACCGATACGACCTGCGCGTTTTACGTAATTGACCAGGCGTCCGGCCATCTCGTGGCGCGATACGTGACCGGCGAACATGCTGCTGCGTTGCGCGGCATGTCGATGCCGATCGGTGAGCGGTTGAGCGGCTGGGTGGCGGCCTGCCGCCAGACGATTGCGAACTCCGACGCCACGCTCGATCTCCACGATCGTGGTGTCAAGCTGGGAAGCGCAATCAGCGCACCGCTGCTGGACGGCGATCGTGTGGTCGGCGTGTTCACCGCCTACGCGGCGGCGCAGCGCGCGTTCACCGACGATCAGAGCCGTCTCGTTGAGATGATGGCGCCGCACCTTGGACGTATCGTCGGCGCCGCACTGCGCAGCGAACAGCGGACGCGCGATCAGCAGGAGCCGCGTCCAGCCACATCAGGCCGGCGCGACCTTCGCGTCGTCTTCAGTCGGTAGCAAATCCCAAGTCCCAAGTCCCAAGTCCCAAGTCCCAAAACAGAATTCTCGAAACTGCATTGGGATTTGGGTTTTGGGATTTGGGTTTTGGGATTTCCTCGCAAGGCTGCTCCGAACCGAACCAACCGTGTCCCGCAACTGAACGAATGCGCCAACTGATTGCTGTTTCAGCGGATATAACGAACACGAAGCCGGCGCCAACCCGCGCATGTCGCATTCACGCACACGCGTCATCGCAGATCCGCGCACCGCAGATCTGTGCACCCGATGCATCTACTTCGTCCGCAACGAGATCGCGAGCTGACGATCCAGCGGCCCGCTGGTTGCTCTGAGCTGAGTCGGTCCGCGCGGAACGCGCTCAGCCCACGGGTCAGAGAGAAAGCGTGCAGCCGCGAACAGTGACCGTCGCTCGCGCATCGCTGTCAGACCCGAGCGCAAAAGTTCGTAGATCCCCAGCAACCCAATAGGCGCCCTGCAACACGGCCTCGACTCTCCCCCCGTCGAGGCCGTTTTCGTTTCCGCCAGGCTGTCAGACGGAGCTTCGCGAACCTATTCCCAGAGAGTAGACCCGCTCACGACGGTGCTCCGCGTCAAGGGTCCGCGTTCGCCCTGCCAGCAGATCGCTTCAGGGATGCCGTGGTCGCGAATCCGCTCCGATCCGTATCGCGCCATCAGGCCGATGATCAGACCGCCGACGATGGGGATGAGGACGACAACGCCGCCCAGCATGTGAGTTGCCGGTGAGGCGGCTGCGATGCTGAAGCGTTGGAAGAAGAACAGGTTGGTGAAGAAGTTGATCAGGGATAGCAGAGTGACGGCGACGTAGGCGCTGATGATCCCGATGAGGATGGCGACCGATGAGAGCAGAAGGAGTCGGGCGTCGGCGGTGAAATCGCCCAGCGCATGCAGGGCGCTCTCGTCGTCCTGCGCTGCGCGCGCCCCGAAGAAGAACATCTTTTTCGACTATATCAAGTGGACCCGTCGCGCTAGGTCCGGTCAAGACTGTAGTATCGGGCCGTGTCGCCCGAGCCGTTCATGGATGCCGCGCTCGAACAAGCGCGGCTTGCGCTGGCCGCCGGGGAAGTGCCCATCGGCGCCGTGCTCGTCATCGACGACAGGATCGTGGCGCGCGCATTCAATCAGCCGATCTCGGCGTGTGATCCGACGGCGCATGCGGAAGTGCTTGTGCTTCGCGAAGCGGCGCGTGTCGTCGGCAACTATCGCCTCACCGCTGCGGATGTGTACGTCACACTCGAACCGTGTCTGATGTGCGTCGGCGCGCTCGTCCACGCGCGCGTCAGGAAGTTGATCTTCGGCGCCGCGGAACCGAAGACCGGCGCGCTGGTGTCAACGGCGCGTGCGCTGGAGACGCCAGGTCTCAATCACCGCTTCGAGTTCGCTGGCGGCGTGCGGGAGGACGCCGCGCGTGAGCTGATCCAGGAGTTCTTCAGGGAAAGGCGGCGGTTATAATGACCTGTACAACGCTGCCACGCGTGACCGGAGAGGTACCGAAGTGGTCGTAACGGGGGCGCCTCGAAAGCGTCTTGTCGGGTAACCGGCACGTGGGTTCGAATCCCACCCTCTCCGCCATTCGACTCGGCCGCTTCGCGGCCTCGCTCATGACAAGCCGCGCCTTGCTGTTGTGTGTTGACAGCTGCCCAGTCAACGCCATAATCGACGGGGCGTAGCAAGTTCCTCCGTTCGTCGTGTCGCTGACACGATGAGCGAGTTCATCCCCACCAGTCCACTGGAGCGCCCGTATGCCAGGACCGCGCATGCGCGAAGCCCGCGAGCCGAGTGCGATCACGATCCCCATCATCGTCCAGGATCCCCGGCGGACGCCCACTCCCGTCAAGGTGACCGTGCGCGGACCGCTGCTGGCCGGGCCGATCGGCGAACGCATGGCGGTGTTCGACTACAACGTCGATCGCGACGTGGTGTTTCCTCCAGCTACACCTAGGAAAGACGGCAGCTTCCCCGAGTACGAGCTCGATGACATGCGGTTCCATCAGCTCAATACCTACGCCATCGCAGCCCGTGCCACCGAACTGGTGGAGCTCGAACTGGGACGGCCTCTCCGCTGGGGATTCGAAGGCAGTCGCCTGCTCGTCGTGCCGCATGCAGGCATTCTGGAAAACGCCTTCTACAGCGCGGAGAGCCACAGCCTTCAGTTCTACTCGTTCATGGGCAACGAGCGACGCCGGCGCGCCTATCACACAGCGCTCGCGCATGACATCGTGGCCCACGAAACCGGGCATGCCATTCTCGACGCCGTTCGTCCTCGTTACTACGAGCCGTTCGAACCAGAAACGTCGGCGCTGCACGAGGCCATCGGTGATCTCTGCGCCATATTCGCGGCGCTGTCGCACGACGTCGTACAACGCCGTGTGGCCGGGTCGCTCGACCGGTTGAACCTGCTCAGCGAGATCGCCGAGGGGTTCGAACAAGCCGGTGTGCGAGGGTGGGGGTCGATCCGCAGCCTCGTCGATGCCACACCAGCCGACTGGAAGGACACGATCGAGCCTCACGATCTGTCGCTCAAGCTCTCGAGCACGATCTATCTCGCACTACGAACGCTTCATCAGACGCTCACGCGACGGGGCGAGACCAAGCTCAGTGCGCTCGGCACCGCGCGGACCGTTATCCAGCGCATGGCGGTCCGGGCGCTCGATTTCCTGCCACCGGCGGATTGCACGCTGGCCGAGTATGCCGAGGCGTTGCTCGCCGCGGATCGATCGGTGCATCCCACCGACGACAGCGGCTTCCGCGCGATCGTGCACGGCGTGCTCGCCCGGCGGGGCCTCGTCTCCAAACGAGAAGAGAGTCTCGACGAGTCTCGTTGGCTCGAGTACCCACCCAGCTGGCCGCGACCCTCGGTCCGTGACGCGTACCTGTTCCTGAACGCGAATCGGCACAGGCTCGCGCTTGCGCCCCACGCAGATCAGCGCGATTTCGTCGTCCGCGACGTGCAGCTTAAGCGCCTGCCAACGTCTCCCGGTGAAGTCGCGCAGATTGCGATCGTCTACGAGTACCCAATTGATGTGAAGCTCGGCCCCAAAGAGGCGGAGGCGTTTGGCGAGCAGTGGATCACACTTCGTGGCGGCGGCACGCTCATCTTCGACGCACTTGGTGTCTTGCTATATGAGTCGCGAAAGCCTGTCACCAGAGAACGAGTCGATGCCGCGAAGCGCTTTCTCCTCGAAGGGTCCGAGGAATCCTTTACCGTCGTTGGCGTCTCAATCGACGACGATCTCAGGCGGTCGGCCGCGCGACGTCCCTGGATCGCGGAGGTCGCGGGTGGTCGGCTCGCGCTTCGATCGAATCTCGCCGCGTGCTGCGGGCGATCGCGGAGGCCACGCACATGAGCATCACGCTGCGCGCCTATAACGTGCTGTTCGGCGACGCACTCCTCGTGTCATGGGAGGAGGACGACGGCGCTCATCATGCCTGGATTGACTTCGGCAACTTCCACAACGATCCGAACGCCGTCTTCGAGAAGGTCTACAACGACGTGCTGACGCGAACGGGGGGCAAGCTCGATCTGCTGGCGATTACGCACCGGCATCTCGATCACATGGAGGGCTTCTTCAGCCTGCGCAAGCGCTTCAAGGCCGACTTCACGATTCAGCGCGTATGGCACGCACACGTGACGCCGTCGCTGGACCATGTTTTCGAAATCGCCGCGCGGACGCTTCGGAATATGCTGCCGGCGTCGATTCCTGCCGGCGACTCCGACATCGGGCGCGTCTTTCGGAACAACTTCGGCGCCAGCGGCGACAAGATCCGCGAGCAGATGGCGAGCATCCTGAAGGACATTGGCGTGCCCACCTCCCGCATCTTCACGATCCATCGGGGACTCGATTTGAAACCGGCGCTTCCCCCCGGGCTGAAGAGGCTCGGCATCGAGGTCTTCGGTCCCGAGGAGGACAGCAAGCGCTATCTGCAGCCGCTCGAGCATGCGCTCCAGGCTCGCGGCGTCGCGATTTCGACGAAAAACGGCCGGATCAAGGCGACCGCGCGGGATCCGTTCGACGGCGCGCGGGCGGTGAAGTTCGGCAAGTCATCGCTGGCTGGACTCGCCGATGTGGCTCGGTTGCGGCGGCAGCTTCAAAGCGGCGGCCTCGACGTGCTCGGCGCGGTCGATACGACACGGAACAACACGTCCATCGTCATGCGACTGACGCACGGCTCGGTACGTGTGCTGCTCGTCGGCGACGCAGAGGAGATGAGCTGGGAGATCATGCGGAAGAACGGCGCGCCGCTCAAGGCCGATGTGATCAAGGTCGGGCATCACGGCAGCATCAATGCCTCGCCGGCCTGGTCGTTTACGACGGTGATGCCGACCAAGCTCGCTCGGAACGCCGCTGTGATATCGACAGATGCCGACCGGTTCACCGGAGAGAACGAGGTGCCCAAGGACGCCGTGCTGAAAGGGTGGCGCGGCCGATTGAAGAGCGCATCGCGGCTGCTGCGCACCGACTCGAAAAATCTGGGCGAGTCGGTGGCAGTGACGCTCGAGGGCTAGGGTCGCGCGCTACTTGTCCTTGGGGAACCGCGATTCACCCGAATTGTGAATCTCCACCAGGTCCGTCGCGACACCTTTGTCGTCGACGATGAATCGATAGCCGATTCCGAGCCCTTCGAAGAGTGTCTGCGACAGCGGTAGCAGCGGCCGCATCTCACCGCCGTCGATGGCGGCGCCGCCGATGATTTTGGCCATCAACTGGCCGCCTGAAAGCGTCACTTCGATGGTGCGCTTGTTGGTCGTATACATCCCGCGATAGACACCGACGTACTTCGCCAGCACGTCGGGCGCAACGGCGGTGCCGCTGTTGGAGGCATCCGAGAGCGTGCCGATCCAATGTTCGCTGCTTCGTTCGCAGATCGATTCGAGCATTTCCGTATCCGTGGCCAGCGCCATGCGTGATGTGAAGCCCCACGGCTTCGCGTAGAGTGCCGGATCAGTGAAGGTCACCTCCACCTCCAGATGGCCGAGATCCGCACGCCGCCATCGCTCTCGTACGCGGAGGGCCTCCGAATGTGGCTGTCCATATCGGCTCAGCCACGTCTTGTCGTTGAATCCATTGCTGTCCACAATGAGCGCGTCGCCTTCGTAGTGCCCAACCGAATATCCCATCCAGCTTGGCGCGGGGTTGGATTCGAGCTCGCGCCCGTCCATGAAAATCATCCGGTAGGTGAGGTCGTCGTTCAGGATCGCGATGGCGGTCGGCGTCTGGATGATGCGCTTCCATCCGGCAAACCGATCAGCCTCAGGGCCGCTCGGCAGGCATTGATACGAGGGCCGCGTCCTGTGGTACTCCCGCTGCCGCTGAAGCACCAGCTCGTTGATCCACGGCTGCGCGTTTGCGGGATCGGGATCGGTATCGGGAACTGGCCCATTCCAGATGCCGCTGAAATCAATCTTGCCGTTCGGTCCGCGCGGCGCGGGCGCTGCGCGGTTCGGCTTTCCGTCGGCCGTGCGCGGAATGCCGGGGGTTGCGCGATCGAGCCACTGGGCCGACGCCGGTATCGCCCAGACCACCAGAGTGACCGCCGCGAGAAACAGCCTCATATAGCCCTCCGATTTGATGCGGTGCTACCGCCCGTTGCTCGACGCGGGATGCTAACACGCTCGAACGGTACGAGTCGTTCAGACTTTTGACCTGCCCACAACATCCGGTGGGTGATTCGGCATTTCGTCAATCAAAACGTGCCGTCTGGGCGCGTTCGCCCCAATCTCGGTCGTCCATGGTGCGGGCGCACCGCGTTCGGGTGGCACCGATGGTGCTCGATCCTCCCGGTGTGAAACCCATGGGTAAACACGACGAACAGCTCCAGCAGCCGTTCAACATGTAGCTGACCGTGATGCGACGGGCCGCCGCAGGTACCCTCCTCATCGTCATCTTCTGCTGCTGGTCCCGGACGGCATGGGGCCAGCAGCCCTCGGGCGGTCAAACGTCGCCGGGGACCAAACCCGAAAGCCTTGACAACGAGGCGCCCGAGGCCGGCGACGAGGAGCTCGGCGTACCCGCGCGGAGGCTCATCACGTTCAACGAGTTCAATGGCGATACGGTCACATTCCGTGTGGGCGGCGGTTTCTTGTACGAATTCGCCGCCTACTCGCAGGATGAACAGAGCAAGGAACAGTTTGCGCTCTTTCCGGAGTGGAAGGTTCGTGATGCCCGCATCGTGTTCAAGGGAAGCTTTAAAGGCGCAAAGCGGACCACGACCTGGAGCACGGGCCTCATGTGGGACGTTCCCACTCAGAAATTCCTGTTCCGTGAGACGGGGGTGATGTTCGAGGTGCCGGAGATCTGGGGAAACATCTTTGTCGGGCGCACGAAAGAAGGCATCTCTCTCAACAAGGTTATGGTCGGCTACGCCGGGTGGACGATGGAGCGCACGCCCATCAGCGACGCGGCAATCCCCATCCTCGCCGACGGAATCAAGTGGCTTGGCTGGGTCCCCAAAAAGCACCTCCTCTGGAACTTCGGGGTCTACGGTGACTGGCTCTCTGAAGGCCAGACGTTTTCAACCTACGCGCACCAGGTTGACGGTCGAATCGCCTGGGTGCCCATGGAGTCCGAGACCAAGGGACGTGTACTGCACCTGGGTCTCAATCTCCGGTTCGGGAAGCCCGACGACAACAAGCTACAGCTTCGTTCGCGACCGGAAGTGTTTGAGGCGCCGTTCTTCGTCGATACCGGAACCTTTGCCGCGAACAGTACTAAGTTGGCGGGCATCGAGGCCTACTATCGGCCGGGTCCGCTGTTAGTCGGGAGCGAGTACTACTTCCTCAAAGCCGACGCGCCGGCGAGTGGCAATCCGCTCGTCAACGGCGGCAATGTCGTCATGTCCTGGCTCCCCACCGGCGAGACGCGCGTCTACAACACCAAAGGCGGCTACTTCAATCAGATCTCGCCGTTGCGTCCAGTATTCCAGGGCGGTCCCGGTGCCTGGGAAATCGTGACGAATTTTTCGTACATCAACCTCGATAGCGGCGCAATTCAAGGAGGGAAGTTCTGGCGGTTTACCCCTATGGTGAACTGGCATCTCTCCGACAATGTCCGCCTCGAGATGACGTACGGGTACGGCTCGCTCGACCGCTTCGGCCTCGTTGGCAAGACGCAGTTCTTCCAGACCCGCATTCAACTGCAGCTCTGACCACTTTTCCTTCGGGCTGTTTTGGTCTTACCATCCCCACCGGCTTGGAGGTGAGGGATGAAATCGACGTTCGTACGGCTCGCTGGGTTCGTCGTCTTCGTAACCGTGCTGGCGACTGGCGTCACGCCGCTTGCGCAAACGCGTGAGAAGGGGCCGTGGTGGCCGTCGCCGCACGGCGGGCAGGATCAGGCGGGGAATACCAATTACATCACCCCGGAAAAGATCATCAAGGCGCTTCGGATCCCGAAGACCGGTCAGACATACGAGCTCGGTCGCATCTACGAAGCGGAGATGCCGCAGTACGGCTATCGGCCGTACTTCCTCACCATCATCCC
>DASTZI010000415.1:0-8265 GCA_035764385.1 Vicinamibacterales bacterium | reverse complement strand
TTTTCAACTTTTCGACTTCCGCATCCGTCAGATCTCTCCAGTCGCCAGGTCTCAGCCCGCGGATGCCCAGCGGTCCGAAGCGGATACGCCGCAGCGACTCCACGGGATGCCCGACGGCCTCGAGCATTCGTCGTACCTGACGATTGCGCCCTTCCCGAATCGTGATGATGAGCACGCCGTTGCGATCGCGGCGGCCTTTGTTCACGAGCAGCACGTCGGCCGGCTGCGTGCGGCGGCCGTCGAGCGGGATGCCTCGGCGGAGGCGATCGATCGCCTCGTCATCGGGCATTCCGGCGACCGACGCCTCGTAGGTTCGATCGACCTGGTGACGCGGATGCGTCAACTTCGCCGCGAGGTCTCCGTCGTTGGTGACGAGCAGGACCCCTTGCGTGTCGTAGTCGAGCCGCCCGACGGGGTACACGTACTCACGCACGCCATGCAGCAGGTCAATGACCGTGCGTCGATGCTGAGGGTCTGATCGGGTCGTCACGTAACCGGCAGGTTTGTAGAGCAGGATGTAGCGCAGCCGTTCGGTTGCTTTGATCCGCCGGCCGTCCACGCGGATGTCATCACGCGCCGGATCGGCCTTCGTCCCCATCTCGGTCACGGTCTCGCCGTTGACGGTGACGCGTCCCTCCGCAATCAGCTTTTCCGCGGCGCGTCGCGATGCGACCCCTGCCTGCGAGATGAGCTTCTGAAGGCGGAGGTTCACGCCCCTATAATCCCACGCTATGAAGAACTGTCTTGTAGTGGCTGCATCCGTGGCGCTCGCGGTCGCGTGCGGTAGAACAACATCCTCGATCGCGACGTCGCAAGTTCCGCTTGCGCAGCTGCCAACGGTCGATTCCAATGCGCTGCTCGCGCACACGCGTGTGCTCTCGTCAGACGAGTACGAAGGGCGCGGCCCTGGGACGAAGGGCGAAGAATTGACCGTCGGCTATCTCGTCGACCAGTTCAAGATGCTCGGCCTGAAGCCGGGCAACACCGATGGTTCCTACATTCAGAAGGTGCCGCTTGTGGGCATTACGCCCTCGCCGGCGCCGCTCGTGTTCCAGAAAGGCACCCGCAAGCTCACGCTCGCCTGGAAAGACGACGTCGTTGCGTGGACGAAACACGTTGCGGACTCAGCAAACCTCGATCGATCCGAACTGGTCTTCGTCGGGTACGGCATCGTCGCGCCTGAATACAACTGGGACGATTACAAAGGCGTCGACGTCAAAGGCAAGACGCTCGTCATGCTGGTCAACGACCCGCCGGTGCCGGATTCATCGAATCCTTCAGAGCTCGATCCAAAAGTCTTCGGCGGAAAGGCCATGACCTATTACGGACGCTGGACCTACAAGTACGAGGTCGGCGCCATGAAAGGCGCGGCGGGCGTGCTCATCGTTCATGAGACTGGCCCCGCCGGCTATCCGTTCGAGGTAGTCCAGGCGAAGACGACGGAGCAGTTCGATCTGGTGACGCCGGACAAGAACATGGGGCGCGTCAACGTCGAAGGATGGATCACGCTCGACAGAGGGGAGGAGCTGATGCGCGCAGCGGGTCAGGATTTCGACACGCTCAAGAAGCAAGCGGCCACGCGCGAGTTCAAGCCGGTGCCACTCGGCGTGACCGCCTCGATGACGATTCAGAACAAGCTGCGCACCATCGATTCCCAGAATGTCGTCGCCAAGGTCGAGGGCACGGATCCCGCTCTGAAGGGCGAGTACGTGGTCTACACCGCACATTGGGATCATCTTGGAATCGGGCCGGAGGTCAACGGCGATCGCATCTACAACGGCGCCGCAGACAACGCCATTGGTGTGGCCGGCCTTCTGGAGCTTGCGCGGGCGTTTACCGGCGTGATGCCGCCGCCGAAGCGATCGATTCTGTTCGTCTCGGTGACGGCGGAGGAGCAGGGGCTGCTCGGTTCGCAGTACTACGCCGTGACACCGATCTATCCGCTTGCGAAGACGCTGGCGAACATCAACATGGATGGGCTGAACGTTCATGGCCGCACCAAGGATCTGACGTTAATCGGCTACGGCGCGTCGGATCTCGACGACTACGCGCGCGAAGCGACCGCGGAGCAGGGCCGCATCATCCGCCCCGATCCCGAAACGGAAAAGGGCTTCTACTACCGCTCGGATCACTTCAACTTCGCCAAGCAGGGTGTGCCGGCGCTCGACCCGGATCAAGGGATCGAATTCATCGGCAAACCGGCGGATTACGGTCAGAAAGTTCGCGACGATTACACCGAGCACGACTATCACAAGCCGACCGATGTCATAAAGCCGGATTGGGATCTCAGCGGCGCCGTCGAAGATCTGAAAGTGTTCTTCGCGGTCGGCTACCGCGTCGCGCAGGCGGACAAATTCCCCGACTGGAAGGCCGGCAATGAATTCAAAGCGACCCGCGACGCCATGCTGAAGAACAGCGAACAGAGAAAGTGAACAGGGAACCGAACGCCGAAACTGAACGGCTCATCTCTTCAGCACATTGGCCCAGAACGCAATCAGCCGCCATGTGTCGGCGGCGGCGGCAGCACGATCGACTTCCGCGTGCGTAATCAGCTCGCTGATGAGCAGATGCACTTCCACTCCGCGGCCCCCCAGGTAGTCCGCAAGCAGTACGGACTCGCTCGTCGGAATCACCGAATCTTCGGAGCCGTGAAGCAGAAACACCGGAGCGGAAGGAACCGACGGCGCTCGGTCGGCCGAGAGCGTCGGAGAATCGACGCCGGTCGCCTTCAGATATGGCAGCAGCGCGGGCCCGAGCTTCTTCACATTTCGATCGTTGACATAGTTCATGAACGTCCGAGCGGGCTCGGGTAGCGTCTTGGCGTACTGACGCGCGTTTTCAAATGTCGCGTTGGCCTGGTTCATGTCGACCAGAGTGAGCTGCGACGCGTAGAGGAATGTCTCGATCCCTTTCCTCAGCGGCGCAACCTGTTCGGGAGCGACGATGCCCTGATCGGCGAACTGATGAAGGAGGACGGCGACGCCGTAGTCATGGGGCGGGACGGTCCTGACACCAGGCAGTTGTGTTTGCTCGCCGGTGGCCAGGTAATGCAGCACACGCGGAAGATCGGCATGCCCCCCAAATGAAACGACGTACGCGAGCTTGTCGCGAATCGACGGCCGTCCCGCCGCGACGAGCGACATCCCACCCGCGAAGCTGATGCCGATGAGGCCGATGCGGCCGTCCGGAGCCAGATCCGGTCGGCTCGTCATCCAGCCGACCGCGTCCTCAATCACATCCGTCGACTGCGTCGTCAGCTGATAGTGCTGCAAGTCGGGAAGCGCGAGCGTCATGACCATCACACCGCTGCCCGCAAGATCTCGGGCAAGCGCGGTCAGGCGCGGCTCATTGATCCCCATCGAGTGGATGCCGGGTATCAGCAGCACGCTGCGCGAAATGCGGCCGTCAGGGCGGTAGAACTGCGCGGGTACGATTCCACCGCGCACCGGCACCATGTGCGGCGGCAGCACCGTCACCGTGCGCGCATGACGTACGGCGAGCGCCTCGACCTGGCCGCCGACGTGCGCCACCCGCACGAACAGCGACGCCGCGCGAACGTACGGCACCGCGAGATACGCCAGCGCCGCGGCGATGACGACCATCACCGTGAGGATCCGCCATCGACGACGCGCCGGCATGCGCGCTCATGTTACCTTCAATGGTTGCGTTCGAATGAAGAGACTCCTCATTGCGATCGACGGACCATCAGGCGCGGGCAAAGGCACCATCGCCAGGACGCTCGCCGGCACGCTGAATTACCGGCACATCGACACGGGTGCGATGTACCGCGCCGTCGGCTGGAAGGCACTGCATGATGCCGTCGCGCTCGACGACGAGACGGCGGTGGCGAGGCTGGCGTTACAGTCAGAAATCGTTGTCGAGGGAGGCCACGTAGCCATCGATGGTCATGACGTGACGCAGGCGATCCGCACGCCCGAGATCGACAAGGCTGCTTCGTCGGTCGCGCGGATGCCGCGCGTGCGCGAGGTACTGGTGGCGCGGCAGCGCCGCATGGGCGAGCAGGGCGGCGTGGTGATGGAAGGCCGCGATATCGGAACGGTCGTCTTCCCGAAGGCGGATTTGAAAATCTATCTGGATGCGTCAGCCGAAGAGCGAGCGCGGCGGCGATTGAACGACCCGGCCCACAGCGGTGGGCAGGCTGGTGCGGCGGCCGTGGCGGCGTCGATTCAGGCGCGCGATCAGTCGGACACCACACGGACCGTATCGCCGCTCACGATCGCGAGCGACGCGGTGCTGATCGATACGACCGGCATTCCGATTCCCGACGTCGTGGCGCGCGTCATGCGCCTCGTCGACGAGAAAATCAGTGCTCTTTGAAGTCCTCGGCTGAGGCCGGATCGAGCTCCCAGCGATGTTTGTCGCGCTTGGAGATCTTGGCCTCGCCTTTCAGTTCTTCGTTGTCGTCGTACTGCACGCCGACAGCACGGCCGATGTCGTCGACGATGTCCTGATCGGGTGTCGGGTTGTCGCCGCCTGGCGCTTCGTCGCCCACGCTGTAGGCCGACTCCCAATCCGCATCCACATCACCCGCGGTCAGCGCCGGCGACGTCTCGGTGTGTTGATCCAGGCGCTCGCGCAGCTCGCGGCGGCCAGTGCGCGCCGCCGACGCGCTCCGGTCGAGATTCAGAGACGACGGCGGCGTTGGAACGATATCGTCGCCCTGGATCGTCCGGCGCTCGCGATCGAGTCCTGGCGGCTTGCGGAGCATGACCGTGCGCTTCACGCGTGCCGCCTGACGTGCAGTTGTTCTGGCGACCGGGCTCGCGCGTTTCGAACCGCGCGTCGATCGTGCGGCTGTGCTGCCCTTACTCGGCTTGGTCACCTTGGTTGCCTTGCCGGCCCTGCTTGCCTTGCGCGCCCTGGTCGCTTTACCCGTCTTGCTCGCCTTCGCCGCCCGTCGGGTTCGGGCAACGGCCGCCGTTTTCTTTCGCGCCGCGTTCTTTCGCGCCGCGCTTTTCCTTGCCGGCTTGCTGGCTCGGGAATTCGCTCGCGCCGACC
The DNA here is from genome assembly GCA_035764385.1 of Vicinamibacterales bacterium. Taxonomy (GTDB): domain Bacteria; phylum Acidobacteriota; class Vicinamibacteria; order Vicinamibacterales; family UBA2999; genus Gp6-AA40. Next base: position 3,246 of record DASTZI010000415.1, on the reverse strand, counting down.
TTTTTTTCCTGGTTGCCGCGGCCTTGCGTTTGGCCATTGCCCTTGTCCTTTCCGCTACCGGCTTACCTTGACTGTTTCCGGGTAAGTGTCGTAAAGTCTAGTGCTTATCGGCGAAGGAAGCAGCTGACATACAAGCTCCATCCAACCACCAGAAATCGTCTCGCCGTTATAGCCGTGGGGGGCCGGTCCCTGCAACCCTTCGAACGCGCTCAGGTGAACCTTCAAAACGGGGTTTGCAGTGTTGCCCCTGAGTATCGTCGAAGGACAACAGAATCCGGTAATCAGATTCAGGAGGACGCGTAAGGAATGGCGAACGTAGAAAACGGGTTGGCTGTGCCCGAAAGGCCGGGCGAACAGCCCGGAGCGGCGCGCACCAGGGCTGGCAGGCCCGCCGGGCCGGCCTTCAAGCCGATGCATCACGAGGACATGGATCCGCAGGAGTTTGCGGCCATGCTCGATATCTATGACGACAGCTTCCGCAACATGGCGGAAGGTGAAGTCGTGAAGGGAACCGTGCTCAAGGTGACCGACACGGCGGTGGTCGTCGATGTCGGCTACAAGTCCGAAGGCCTGATTCCCATTCACGAGTTCCTCGACGAGAACGGCCAAGTCACCGTGCAAGGGGGCGACGTGGTCGATGTGCTGCTCGAGCGCACCGAAGATCGCGAAGGCCATATCGTGCTGTCGCGCGAGAAGGCCGAGAAGATGAAGATTTGGGACGAGGTCGAGAAGGCCTACGCCGAGCGCAAGGTCGTTATCGGCCGCGTCATCGAGCGGATCAAGGGCGGCCTCGCCGTGGACATCGGCGTCCGTGCGTTCCTGCCGGGCTCGCAGATCGATGTCCGTCCGGTTCGGAACCTCGATGCGCTGAAGGGGCAGGAGCTCCGGATGCGCGTCATCAAGGTCAACAAGAAGCGCGGCAACATCGTGCTGTCGCGCAAGGCGCTCCTCGAAGAAGAGAACGCCGAGAAGAAGAAGACCACGCTCGAAACGCTTGCGGAGGGGAAAGTGCTCCGCGGCACCGTCAAGAACATCACCGACTACGGCGCCTTCATCGATCTCGGGGGCCTCGACGGGCTGCTGCACATCACCGACATGTCATGGGGGCGCGTCGGTCATCCGTCCGAACTGTTCAAAGTGAACGACGAAGTCGATGTGATCGTGCTCAAGTACGATCCGGCGACCGAGCGCGTTTCCCTCGGCCACAAGCAGCTCGTACAGGATCCGTGGGCAACGGTGCAGGATCGTTATCCCGTCGGCGCGCGCATGGGTGGCAAGGTGGTCAGCCTCACCGACTACGGCGCGTTCGTCGAGCTGGAGCCGGGCGTCGAAGGCCTGATCCACGTATCGGAGATGTCGTGGAGCAAGCGCGTCAAGCATCCGTCGAAGATTCTCAACGTCGGCGACAGCGTCGATGCGATGGTGCTCGGCGTCGATCCCGCGGCGCGTCGCATCTCGCTGGGCCTCAAGCAGGTTGAAACCAACCCGTGGCACGAGCTGACCGAGAAGTATCCCGTCGGTACGCGCATCAAGGGCAAGGTCCGCAATCTGACCGAGTTCGGCGCGTTCGTCGAAGTCGAAGAGGACATTGATGGCCTGATCCACATCTCCGACATGTCGTGGAGCAAGCGGATCAAGCATCCGTCGGAGGTGCTGAAGAAGGGCGATGTCGTGGAAGCGATGGTCCTCAGCATCGACGCCGAGAATCAGCGCCTGTCGCTCGGGCTCAAGCAGCTCGCCACCGACATCTGGGACGACTTTTTCTCACGCCATCACGTCGGCGGCACGATCGAAGGGAAGGTCACGCGCATGACCAACTTCGGTGCGTTCGTCGAGCTCGACGAAGGGATCGAGGGGCTGATCCACGTCTCGGAGTTTGACGACACGCACGGTGGCGAGAAGATCGATCTCCAGGTGGGCAACAACTACCAGATGAAAATCATCAAGTTGAGCCCGCAGGAACGCAAGATCGGTCTCAGCATCCGGGCATTGAAGTCAGACGACTATCGTGCGGACTGGGAAGCGTATTCGGAGAGCGAAGGCACGGGCACCGCGACGCTCGGCGATCATTTCCGGAATCGGTAACGAACTCAGTAGGGTGGGGCGGGTCCTTTGGGACCCGCCAGATCAATCAAGGAGCCTCCTTTGAATACTCCTGGCGGCAGCATGACCAAGGCGGAACTCGTCGAGGAAGTGTCGCGCGTGTCGGATCTCACCAAGAAGCACTCGGAAGTCATCGTCGACACGGTGTTCAGGAGCATCATCGAGGCCTTGCACCGCGGCGAGAAGATCGAGCTGCGCGGGTTCGGCAGTTTCCGTCTCCGCAAACGTGAGCCTCGCAAGGGCCGCAACCCGAAGACAGGCGACAAAGTGGACGTGCCGCCGAAGAAGGTGCCGTACTTCAAGCCTGGCAAGGAGCTGAAGGAACTGATCAACCGCGAAGCCGAGGCCGCTGAAGCCGCCGAAGCGGTATCGATCACGGGAAACGTCGTGGGGTCGGTCGAAACAGTCTGAGGAAGTGGACCATTTATGGTCTCCCTGGCGTCTGGAATACGTGACCGGCGCCAAACCTGATACCGGGTGCGTCTTCTGCGACGCCCCTCGTCCTCCCGATCCCGATTCCCTCATCGTCTTCGATCGCAAGACCTGCTACGTCATCCTCAATCTGTATCCGTACAACAACGGTCACGTGATGATCGTTCCGTACCGGCACACACCTTCGCTCGCCACCCTCACGCCCGAGGAACTGCACGAGATGGCGGATCTCGAGGTGCTGTGTGAGAAAGCCCTCGTCGAGGCGTATCAGCCGCACGGCATCAATGTCGGCATCAACCTCGGGAAGCCTGCAGGCGCCGGGGTCCTCGAACACGTGCACGTGCATCTGGTGCCGCGATGGAACGGTGATACGAACTTCATGACCGTCGTCGGGACAACGCGCGTGCTGCCAGAGGATCTTCACGAGAGCGCGGCGCGGCTCAAACCAATCTTCGCGAAACTCGGATAAAAGTATCGTGTAACACCTCGCCTTCCTCATCTGGCGGCTCTTCGATGAGGAAACGCTTCTCGCGGAAAAGCTGCCCGGGTACATCGACTATCAAAACAAGGTGAGATACCGTCTCGTGCCGGGAATCTGGTAACACTATTCCGATGAATTTCGAATGGACAGAGGTCCAGCGAGCGTGGCGCGAGAAGGGGAAGGCTCTCGCCCGCGAACTCCCGGAAGACGCGGCTGCCGCCGACGTGGTG
>DASTZI010000414.1:0-3709 GCA_035764385.1 Vicinamibacterales bacterium | reverse complement strand
GCGACTCTACGCCGGACAACCTGGCACGTTCGGCAACACCGGCTCGTCGAAAGGGCCCGACGGTCTCGTCGTCCTGGACGTCAGCGACGTTCAGTCGCGTCGACCCAATCCGCAAATCCGCGTCATCAGCACCCTGTTCTGGAACGACCAGGGACAGGTGGAGCAGATGTTCCCGTTCATTAGAAATGGACGCCAGTTCGTCGTCAGCACGGACGAATCAGGCGGGGCAGGTGGCGCCGGCGGTCTCCGCGCCGCGTGTGCACGGCGCGCGTCGCCATATGGGTATGCGCAGATCATCGATCTCACCGACGAGACCAAGCCCCTTCCCGTCGCGAAACTGATGCTCGACGTGAACGCCCCCGCCAATTGCGACGCGCTCCTCAACGACCCCGCGGATGCCGGCGGCGGAGTTCCCGTCTACAACTGCGAACGATGCACGGTCGATCGTGCGAACAACCCGACCATGCTCGCGTGCGGATATCAAAACGCCGGCTTGCGGGTCTTCGATATTCGCGACCCGTACCATCCTACGGAGATTGCGTACTTCAAGCCGAAGGCTGTGCGGAAGGCGTCCCTTCCCGGATCGGGCAGTTGGACGCAGGGGGTCGATCGGACCTTCGACAAGATATCGGGCTTTCCCCGATTTCATCAGGTTGCCGCCAGCGGGACACGTGCAGGTGAGATGCAGATTTGGTTCGTCAGCGATGGCAACGGGTTTCAGGTCGCCCGTTTTACTGACGCGTTCATGGCGCTCCGCAAAGATCTGTTCGGCGCCACGAGCGTAGGCGCCGGCTTCAGCCGGCCCATCGGAATTCGAGCAGCGCCCCCGGGTTGACGAGATCCTGCACGAGCGCACCCGACGGACCGACCGTCCGACCTTGCGTATCCGTGACGACGAAGATCCGCACCCCGTCGGGAGCGACGACGATGTCCCGATAGCGGTTGCCCGTCTTGAAGTAGGCGATGGGGGCACCCACTGGATTTCGTTTATCGTCGGTGAGAGGCATGCGGAACACCACGCCGCTGATCATCGAGGTGAGCAGCAGTGAATCGTTCCAACCGGGGATTGCTCGCGACGAATAGACTTTCATCCCCGCCGGCGCCGTCGTGGCATTGCCGAGCGTGCGGAGAGCGTAGGTGTTCGGCACGGTAAAGAACGTCTTGGCCGGCGGCTTGAAATTCGTCACGTGCGCATCCGATTCTTTCTGTCGCGGCACCGACGCTGGTGGATTGAAGACATCGAACTTGAGCGATGCGCAGGGCTCTGGTGAGGACGCCGACCAGTTGGCGTAGACGTATGACTGGTCATCCTGATACCCGGCAATGAGCGGCCATCCGTAGTTTCCTCCCGCCTCCACGAGATTCACTTCATCGTCGATGCTCTCGCCATGTTCGGAGTCGAACAGGCGCCTGCCTGCGAAAACGAGCCCCTGTGGATTTCGATGTCCGTAGGAATAAATGTGGCTGCGCACACCATTGAGGACCGAGTTATCGCGCGGAATCGAGCCGTCCAGGTTCAGACGCAGAATTTTTCCCTGATACGTACTCCAGTCGGCCGCCTGCACCTCTGCCTGCGTCGGGAGATCCTGTGCGCGGTTCCGATTGCAATAGTTCGCGAGGAAGTTGCTCCCTTGGTCCCCGCGGCTGACATACAGCTTTCCATCGGGTCCGAAGACGACCCGGCCGCCGCCGTGGTCGGTGCCGTGCGGCAGGCCGGTGAGAACGTCAACCGGGCTCGCGAGATGCTGCGTCCGCGGATCGTAGGTGTATCGGCGGACCTTCATCTGGAGCTTCACGTCGCTTCCAGGATCGCCGTCGTACGTGTACGCGACGTAGACGTAGTCCGTACCTTTGCCCTTGAGCAGATCCGGATGCAGGGCCATGCCGAGGAGACCATCCTGGGCCAGGGTCTGATACACCTCGTCGATCGTGATCGCCACCGTTTTCGATCCGTCGGCCGGATTGATCCGCGTAATACGCTTGCCCACCCGCTCGGTCACCCACAGAAATCCGTCAGGACCCCACGCGACTTCCCACGGGCCGGCGAGACCGGTCGCCACGACTCGCGACACAAACGTCTCCGGTCCGTAGCTGGTGATGACCCGCGGGTTTTGTGCAGGAACGCTCTCCTGCGCGCGCGGCACGAGGGTCGTGGCACATAACAGCGCGACGAGCACCAGTACGCGAACAATTCTCGAATGCGTCAACGCAATCCTCCGCTTCCGATCGCGGCGGATTGTGCCACGAAGTCAGCTGATGTGGGGCCTGGCTTTAGCCGCTTCGTACGTAGGGTCCGGCTTTAGCGGGACCTCTGAGTCGAGCGGCCCGGGTCCTGTCGGCGGGTTTCCCCACGCCGTCCTCGGCGCTCCTTCGCGCCGGAGGCGCTCGTCGCGCCTGCGGGGCGGCGTGGGGATGCCTCTCCCGCCGCCACCCGCTGCAAAGAAGGGCTCGACTCAATCGAGCGTAGAGGCGGACCTTAAGGTCCGCCCTGCACGGCAATCAGCTGATCGGCGCGCCGATTGCAAACGACCTCAGCATGACCGTGAGATATGTCATCGGTTCCCTACTCGTGGTAATCGGACTTGTGTCGCTGCTGTGGGGTGGATTCCGGTGGACGCAGCAGAAGACCGTCATCGACATCGGTCCGATCGAGGCGAAGACCGAGGAGCACAAGACGCTTCCGATTCCGCCCGTGCTGGGGGCCGTTGTTCTCGTCGCGGGGATCGTTGTGCTCGTCGCGCCAATGAGACGACGGGTCTAGGCGCTACTTCACTTCAGCTCCACCCCGGCGGTTGTCGGGTACGAAGCGAGATCGCGCGGGCATGCGGACGCGCGGCAGCGTCTCGCGATTCATCATGTCGCTCTCCGCGATGATTTCGTTCTTCGCGAGCAGCCAGGCCACGAGCGCGTACGTCTCGTCCGCGGTGAGCGAGCCTGGGGTCGTGGCCGGCATCGCGCGTCGCACGTAATCGAACAGCGTCGTCGCGTACGGCCAGTAGTTGCCGATCGTGAACGGCACGTCCGGACGCGCGCCCTTCCAGCGTTCGTACTCCGGACCGAACGGCGCGAAATTCTTCGGCTCCGCGCCGACGAGCACATCCGCCGTTCCGCCTTCCCCGTTTGCCCCGTGACACGCGGCGCATTTCTGCGCGTAGACGGGAGCACCGTCGCCGGCAGTTCCGCTGCCTGCGGGAAGACCGGCGCCATCCGGCCGAACGTCGATGTCGAGCGCCGCAATCTGTTCCGGCGTCGCCGGCGTGCCGATGCCGTAACGCTTGTCCCGTGCGGAGTCGACGGATTTCGGGGGAGACTGCGCGGCTGCGGCCAGACCGATCGTGAAGATCACGCCAACGACGATCAACAGTCGATTCATACCCGGACCCTCTGCAAGGCGAACCGAACGCGGCCGTCAGCGTCGATCGTCCAGCCCGTCACCGGATTGAGGTGATAGCGCGTTCGCCGGCCACGCACGCGCTGGATCGCAGACATCTCCGGCTGCACGTAGCCGGTTTCATCGACGGCACGGCTGACGATTTCGGTGGGTCGCCCGTCCCATTCCCAGGCGTAACGAAAGCACGTGACCGCCTTGGGCAGCACCGGCTGCTGTAGGGTGGCCGGCTTCCACGTGCGTCCACCATCGGTGCTGATATCGACGCGACGGATCACGCCTCGCCCGCTCCAGGCGATGCCGCGCAGCTCCAGGAAGCCC
>DASTZI010000413.1:0-8015 GCA_035764385.1 Vicinamibacterales bacterium | reverse complement strand
TGCGCCGTCTGGCCCGAAGATGATCTGATCGTTACCCGCCTGAAAGGTGACTTCACGGGTTACGAGCAGCTGACGGTTGTGCTGAAGGCGACTGAAGGTCCGGAGCTGAGTCGCGATGAGGATATCCCGCTGGCCAGCGCTCGCGAGATCATCATGGTCGCTTCTGCCGCACAGTTGCGTAAGCTGCCGTTAATGCGACTTCAGATACGCGTGTCTGGCACGTGTAACGGCCTCGAGCGGACGATCGGTGAGTATGGTCTCGAGCATGGCGGCGCGATGAGCCGTTGAGAATCACATCGAGAAGGCCACGCGTTGGCGCAACGCTATAATCTGCATTCTCGACATGCGCATCGCACGCCGTTTCGTCATCAGCGGAGATGTGCAGGGCGTGGGCTTTCGCTGGTTCGCGCGTGACGCCGCGATGCGTGAAGGCGTAGCGGGGTGGGTAATGAACCGGCCCGACGGCCGCGTCGAAGCCTTCGTCGAAGGCGACGAGGAAGCGGTGACGCGCGTCGAGCGCGCGCTTCGTGCAGGACCACCCGGCGGTTACGTGGAGCACGTGACCGTCATAGACGACGATCCGACAGGCAACTTAACGGACTTCACGATAAGGCACTGATGTTGACGATTGATTTGAAACAGATGATTCGCAGCGTCCCCGACTTCCCGAAGCCGGGCATCAATTTCTTCGACATCACGACGCTCCTGAAGGAACCGGCCGGTCTGAAGGCCACGATCGATGCGCTCTCTGCCCCGTACGCCGATTCGCGGATCGACGCTGTCGTTGGCATCGAGAGCCGTGGCTTCATCCTCGGATCGGCTGTTGCGCAGCAGCTCGGCGCCGGCTTCATCCCCGTGCGCAAACCGGGGAAGCTGCCCGCCAAGGCCATCAAAGAGGTGTATGAGCTCGAATACGGGAAGGATGCGATCGAAATCCACGCCGATGCGATCGAGAAAGGCCAGCGCGTGCTGATCGTCGACGACGTCCTGGCGACTGGCGGGACCGCCGCGGCAACGACGCGGCTCGTCAAGCAGCTCGGAGGCAAGCTCCACGGGCTGGCATTTCTGATCGAGCTGACGTTCCTGAATGGGAAGTCGAAGCTGAACGGAGAGGACGTTTTCTCCGTGTTGCAGTACTAGCGGAGGGCCGGCTGAAGCCGGCCCCACACTCGCTAGCTATTTCGTGTATTTCGTGACGCCGCGCAGATTCGCTTCCGCGGTGTAGATGTTGCCCGCGGCGTCGATGGCGATTCCTTCGCCCATCGCGCCCTCTGGCGCATCCGTCTTGTGCGCCGGGATGAATATCGTCACCTTGCCGTCCTTGACGCTGCCGATACGGACGCCGCGCTGCCAGCCGGGATGCACGCGCTCGGTCGACTCTGAATCGGCCGTATAGATCATGTCGTTCTTGTCGATCGTCAACCCGCTGATGCGGCCGAAGTTGTCGAGCTCCTGCACGAACTTCCCGTCCTTCGTCAGGATCTGGACGCGGTGATTGTGGCGATCGGCGACGACGAGCCGTCCCATTGAATCCCATGCCAGCGCATGCGGCGTCCGAAATTCGCCGGGGCCGGTGCCTGTCTTGCCGATCGTTCGCAGGAACTTCCCCTTCGTGTCGAACACGGAGATGCGGCCAACCAGATTCGGATCGGTCACGTCAGTGTGGCTTTCGGCAACGTAGATGTCGCCATTCCGTGGATCCGTGATCGCGACAGTCGGTTCGGTCAACGCGTCTGGCGGATTTCCTTTGACGCCGGCCTTGCCGAGCGTCATCAGCACGCGGCCGTCGGGAGCGAACTTGACGACGACGCTGCCCTTGTGGGTTGGCTCGTCTGCGCGCGAGTCCGCCACCCAGATGTTGCCGTCGCGATCGACGTGAATGCCGTGCGGCCAGGCGAACATGCCGCCGCCGAAGCTTTTGATCTCCTTGCCGGATTCATCGAAGTGATGGACCGGATTGACATTCGTGTTCGCGCAGCCGGGCGTCGTGCCCGGTGAGCAGCGATCGACGGCCCAGACGGTCTTCCCGTCCTTGTCGATGGCCACGCCGTTCGATCCGCCCCACGCGCGGCCCTCAATCTTTCCCCAGTCACGAATGACGCGATACGGATTCGCGCCGCTGTTGACTGGCGGCACTTTATCGGTCTGCGGTGTGCCGCCGCGCGCCTGCGCCAGGACCGTGACACCTGCCAGAGCAATCGACGCAATAGCAAGCGAGGCAATGAACGGGACTTTCATCTGCAGCTCCTTGTGTTGAACCGTAATCCTACATCCGGACAGCGGGTGAGCTGGAGCCGAACGTTAGAGTTACAATCCGCCCACATCAAGAGGGAGGGCCTCCATGAAACCGTGGCACGCAGCGGCCAGCTGGCTGGCGGTCGGGATCCTCGTCATCGGTTCCGGGCTCGTCATCGCGCAGACGCCGCTGACACGCATCTGCGGCGAGGGCGCATCGGCGCCGGCCTGTCAGGCCGTGCGCGGCGATCGCTCCGAAGGATGGCTGGCGCAAACGCGCTCCGAAGTGATGGCGCGCAACGGGATCGTCAGCACCGTCCAACCACTAGCCGCGCAGGCGGGGCTCCGCGTTCTCCAGCAGGGCGGCAACGCCATCGATGCCGCGGTCGCGACGGCCGCGATGCTCAACGTCGTCTTTCCGCAGAACGTCGGCATCGGCGGCGACCTGTTCGCGCTCATTTACGTCGCGAAAGAAAAGAAGGTCTATCAGCTGAATGCGAGCGGCATCGCGCCGGCGGGTCTGACGCTCGAGCGAATGAATTCCCTCGGCTACAAGGTGAACCCCGCAAATTTCGGCCCGGGTTCGGGAATGCCGCCGGGCGGCATCCTCACGGTCACTGTCCCCGGTTCCTTGTGGGGATGGCAAGAAGCGCTCACGCGATTCGGCAGCAAGAGTTTCAAGGACGTACTGCAACCGGCCATCGACTATGCCGATCAGGGCTTTCCCGTCACGGAGGAGATTGCCAGCCTGTGGCGCATGAAGAACGCGCTGCCGCTTCAGGCGTGCTGCTCGATGACGGATCCTGACTCGATCAAGACGTTCTATGTCAACGGCAAGGCACCGGTCGCCGGGACACTCTTCCGAAACCCCGATCTTGCGAAAGCGTTCCGCCTCATCCAGCAGCAGGGACGTGATGCGTTCTATCGCGGCGAGATTGGCCGTGCCATCGTCGCCAAATCGAAGGCGCTCGGCGGGCCGATGACGCTCGACGATCTCGCCAACTACAAGGGCGAGTGGGTCACACCTGCGTCCACGACGTACCACAACGAGTTCACCGTGTTCGGCACACGGGCGCCGTCGCAGGCATGGGGCATCGTCGAAGCCCTGAACGTGCTCGAAGCCTGCGTGCCCACGTGGTATCCGGGAAAGACGCTTGCCTCGCTTGGTCCCGCCAATCCGCTCTATTGGCACGCGCTCGTGGAGGCCAAGAAGACCGTCTACCGCGACGTCTACGGTCACAATGCCGATCCCAACGTGGTGAACGTTCCCCTCGAGTTGTTGACCTCGAAGCCGCACGCCGCATCGTTGTGCAGTAAGGTGAATCCGAATCGCGCGTCGGCCACCGGTCCCGCCAATGCCGACGCAGACGGTACGGGCGACACGATCTATCTCGCCGCGGCCGATCGCTGGGGAAATATGGTGTCGTGGATCAACAGCAACTTCTCCACATGGGGATCGGGGATTACGGTGCCGGGCTACGGCTTCATGCTGCATAACCGCGGCGGTCTGTTCACGCTCGATCCGAAGAGTCCGAACGTGATTGCTGGAAACAAGCGTCCGTACAACACGTTGTCAGCGGTGCTTGTGATGCGCAATGGCGCACCGCTGCTCGTCACGGGACAACACGGTGGCGATCAGCAAGGACAAGGCAACATGCAGGTGCTCATCAACGTTCTCGATCTTGGCGCAAATATGCAGGCCGCCGGAGATATGGCGCGCTTCAGCCACAACCAGGTACGCAACGAACTGCAGATGGAATCGCAGCTCTTTCAACTCGTTGGCAGCGCGCTCAAGAACATGGGACACAAGGTCGTGTCGTCCGACGGATCGCCGGTGGGCGGCTTTGAAGGAATCATGTTCACCCCGGATACGAGTGCCGGAGCTGGTTGTGCACCGGCCGATGCGAAATGCGCGGCGCCAATCGCGGGGTTCTATCGGGCCGGATCCAATTTCCGCGAGGACGGTCAGGCGGCTGGATATTGAAAGGGGGCTCCATGCGGCTTCGGTTTCCTTCGTTCCTCGTGGCGGTGTCATTGATCCACCCCGTCATTGCAGGTGCGCAGACAATCCCACGCACGGCGGACGGCAAACCGGACTTGTCAGGCATCTGGCAGGCGATGAATACGGCGTCGTGGGACATTCAGGATCACGCAGCGCAGAAGGGGGTACCGGGTGGGCCTGGAGTTGTCGAAGGCAACGAAATCCCGTACAAGCCGGAGGCGCTCGCGCAGAAGAAGAAGAACTACGAAGAGCGCGCCACGCTCGATCCCGACGCGAAGTGTTACCTGCCCGGTGTGCCGCGCATCACCTATATGCCGTATCCGTTTCAGATCGTTCAGAAGCCGAATGAGCTGACGATCCTCTACGAATACGTCCACACGGTGAGGTACATCTTCGCGAACGGCTCGCCGCACCCGAAGGGGCCGATCGAGTGGTGGCTGGGAGATTCACGCGGGCGCTGGGAGGGCGACACGCTCGTCGTGGACGTCGTCCACTTCAACGATCAGACCTGGTTCGACCGGGCTGGCAACTTCCACAGCGAGGCCTTGCACGTCGTCGAACGCTATTCGCTGATGGATCCCGATCACATCAACTACACCGTCACGATCGAGGATCCAAAAGTCTTCACGCGGCCATGGAACATGAACATGGTCCTTTATCGCCACAAGGAAAAGAATTTTCAGTTGTACGAGTACGAGTGCTACGGCTTTGATTTCGAGAAGATTTATCCGTATCCCGATGTCGGAGCTGCCAGATGAGCAAGAACACTCTGATTATCGCGTTCGGGATCGGCGCGGCACTGGCGCTCGCGGCCGTGCCAGTTCGAGGGCAGGCGCAAGGCGGCGCGGCGAATCGAGCCGCGTCCAAGCCGTGGCCGCCGCAGAAGCTGTCTGACGGTCAACCGGATGTGCAAGGCATCTGGGCCGCTGTCAACGCTGGATCGACGTCGCTCACAAATCCGATCAGCGGCGGCGAAGATTTCGATCGCCGCGTCTCCGGCTCCGACATCAAACGACCGAGCCGGGTCATCGATCCGCCTGACGGGCTGATTCCGTATCAGCCATGGGCAGCGGCACGGCAGAAGCAACAGGAGTCGGATTACGAACGCCCGACCAGGCCCGAGCACATCGACACCCAGCACCGCTGCCTGCTTTCTGGTATTCCGCGGCTCTACACGATCGTTCCGTCGTTCCGGATCATTCAGATTCCAGGCTCGGTCGTCTTCGTTTGGGACGAATACCACGCGTATCGAGTCATTCCACTCGACGGTCGGCCGCATATTGCGTCGAACGTCAAGCTATGGATGGGTGACGCGCGCGGCCATTGGGAGAGCAACACGCTCGTCGTCGACACGACGAATATGAGAGGCGCCCGGCTGACATACATCGGTGATTTCTACAGCGAGAACGCGCACGTCACCGAGAAAATGACGTTTGTTGACGCTGACAACATGACCTACGAAGCGACGGTCAACGATCCGACCGTGTTCACCCGCCCGTGGACGTTTCGCATCGGTCAAAAACGCAGACCGGATGATGAGACCTGGGAGTCGGCGTGCTGGGAAGGAAATCCTGACCCAGATGTGTGGCTCAAGAAATAACGGTTCGAACGACTAATTACCTCCCGCTGGGCGGCATTGTTGTGTGACGGTCATCGTGCAGTCCGGGCGCGTGTCGAGCCTGACGTTGATGACCTTGATGTAGCGCGCGGGCGTCCCGTCCTTCGTGGCAGGGCGATACTTCCAATTGAGCGCCGCCTGAAGCAACTGCCTGTCATAGGTCGGTTGCACCGGCACCGTCATCCTCGCCGAGAGCACTTTTCCCGTCTCGTCGATCAGCACTTCGATTGCGCCGGTCCAGAGTCGCCTTTCCGCGAGGTGTGACGGCGGCAGCGTCTGGGAAACGATGGCGGGCGGCACCAGATTGGATGCTCCATCTCGGTAGACCGCCGGCTCCGGGGGCCTGGCGGCTGCACTCTCAGCGGGGCTGCTGTTGTCGCGCGCGGGCGGAGCAGCGGGGGCTGCAGAAGCCGCCGCCGCGGCAAGTTCCCGCGCCGCACTCAAATCGCGGAACGCGGCGGCAACGACGGCGAGATCACCCAAATCACTATTGGACGAGAGGTCCGGATCGCGAAGCAGCGTGAGCACACGTTCGAAGCCCGCCGCTGACTCTGGGTCTTTTCGGTCAAACGCCGCCTTGGCTTCGGTGTACGCGGTCTGCACCAGCGACGGCAGCAGCGACTTGCGGACCTCCGTGAAGACGGCTCGCACGCGCGGCGAGGCCTGCGCCTCGGACAGCTCGTAAAACGGGTTTGCGGAGATGAGCGTCGCGATCGCGTTCCGCGCTTCGTCCTTTCGGTCAAGCGCCACCAAACAGAACACGCGGTACTCGCTCGCTTCGAGGGTTTCCTTTGATGGGGCAGTCGCCCGGATCGTGTCCAGCACTCCGAGCGCTTCGTCGTATGCCGCGGAGCGATACAGCTCCTTCGCGTGGTCAAGCTGCGCATCATCCGCGCTGGCGCTGACGCTCAGCCCGGCGAAAAATACGCAGGCGAGTGCCACACAAATATTCATGCGCATGACGTTCATTGCTTTACCTCCCGCGCCATGAGCAACCGCACGTTTTGTGGAATGTGCTCCATGTTACAGACGCCGCCGACGATGTCAACGACGAAATGATGCGTTCGACACGAAAAACATCGCGCGCTGCAGCGGGACGGACCTTGCAAGGTCCGCCGCTGCACAGAGGAGCGCTCGCAACGCTGTTGGATCGGGTGAGGGATTTGTGTACCATGCGCCCACGGGACGCAATTGGAGACGAACGAAAGCGGACTCGCGCAGCGTGTCTCGAGTCTGCAGGAGCAGCTCGAGCATCTCCGTCGAACGACCGACCGCCGTCCTCTCGAAGAACGCCTCGTCACGCTGACTGAATTCGGCGCGGCGATTCTGAAACGATGGGCGGTCACGGCCGATCGCCACGCGGCCGCGGTCAGTCAATTCGAAGCGCATCTGCGCGCGCTCGGCGATACGGGCGCGCAGCTGCAGGAAGACGCGTCGCAGCGTCTTCAGCAACTGGAGACGATCATCCAGCAGGAATGGGATTCGCTTCGCCTGATCCACGAAGTTCCCGTCAAGCAACTCGTCGACCAGGCGGCAAGCCTGACCGAAGTCTGCATCGCGACCGCCAACTCGGCGCAACACGGCTTCGATCGCGCCGAGGCAAGGCTCGCGGCGCTCGAATCAGAATTTCACCGCAGCACGTCGACGCTCACGCGCGAAGTCCAGAATGCGGTCGCCGAACTCCGCAGCCTCTCGCAGAACAAGGCACGGCAGCTTCCCGGCGAGACGCCAGCGTGGCCGCTCGAGGACGTTACTCGCCTTCATAGTCAGCTGCGCGACACGCAAGGCGTTCATGTCACCGAACCACGTGCGCTCCCGGTTGCCGCCGAACCGCAGCCCGCAGCCGTCGAACCACCGAGTACCGCAACCGCTGCGGCGGCATCGCCGTTTTCACGTCTCGTTGCCGTCGACCCGCCGAAGACGCGCCGCCTGGTGCTGATTGCGGGCGTCGTGCTGTTGCTGATCATCGCGGCCGGGTTCGCATGGCGCCTCGAGAGTCAGATGCGTGCGTCAGCCGAACAGCTCAATGAAACGCAGCGCCAGTTGCGGGTGACGACGGAAACCGCGGCTCGTCAGATTAACGAAACACAGGTTGAGGCGAATCGCGCGATTACCGCGGCCCAGGAACTGACGACGCGCGCGCAGATGATCAGCGACGTG
>DASTZI010000412.1:0-3076 GCA_035764385.1 Vicinamibacterales bacterium | reverse complement strand
GGCAAGGACATTCGCGGTGAGGGGCCGATCGGACTAGCGCGCGCGTTCATGTACGCCGGGACCCCACGCGTGGTGGCGTCGTTGTGGCCGGTCGATGATCTGGCGACGGCGGAGCTGATGAAGCGCTTCTACCGCGGCATGCTCGTTGACAAGCTGGCGCCGGCTGCCGCCCTGCACGCAGCGCAGAGAGAGCTCGCGGCGACTCGCCGCTGGCAATCACCATACTTCTGGGCACCGTTCGTCCTGCAAGGAGACTGGCGGTGATGACGTGCATGAGGCAAGCTAGTGTCGTGTCCCTGAAGTTCGTTGGCAAAATCGGCTGACCTTGTCCAAGATGACGTCGGCGGTCGCGGTCCAAACGAACGGCGTGCAGTGCTCGTTGTAATGCGCCAGATACTCGTGGATGGCCGCTTCAAGGGCCGGCACGCTCTCGAAGGTGCCACGGCGAATCCGTCGAGTGGTGATGGTCGAGAAGAAGCGTTCCACTTGGTTCAGCCAACTGGCACTCGTCGGCGTGAAATGTAAGTGATAGCGGGGATGGTGCACAAACCACCGAATCACCTTGGGCGCTTTGTGTGTCCCGTAGTTGTCGATAATCACGTGCACGTCGCGGTCCGGCGGCAACTGCGCATCGACGCGCTCGAGAAATTTCAGAAACTCCTGATGCCGATGCCGCCGATGACACTGCCCGATCACCTTCCCGGTCGCGACGTCCAAGGCCGCGAACAGCGAGGTCGTGCCGTGGCGGATGTAGTCATGCGTCTGGCGGGCCGGGATGCCGGGGCGCATCGGCAAGAGCGGCCGCGTCCGGTCCACCGCCTGGACTTGGCTTTTTTCGTCGATCGACAAGACGATGGCGCGATCCGGCGGAAAGAAATAGAGGCCGACGATGTCGCGCACTTTTTCCACAAACTGCGGGTCCGCCGACAACTTGAACGTGTCGAGGCGATGCGACTGCAACCCAAACGTCTGCCAGATGCGCGCGATCGTGGCCTTGGAGAAGCCGGCCACGTCGGCCATGCTCCGCGTGGTCCACTGGGTCGCGTGAGCCGGTGGGCCTTCCAGCGTGCGCGTGATGACGTCGACAATCCGATCGTCGGTCGCTTTGCGCGGCGCTCCCGGCCGCGGCTCGTCGGTCAAACCCGGCAGACGACGCACCCGAAACCGTTCGCGCCATTTGCACACGCTGTTACTCGACACGCGCAGTCGCTTAGCCACCGCCCGATTGGTGAGGCCTTCCGCGCAGGCCAGTACCATCCGCGACCGCGACGCCAGTCGTTGCGCCGTGGTCGGGCGACGGGCCCACTGCTCCAATGTGCGGCGTTCGTCGTCAGTCAGCACGATCGGTTTGTGGTGGCGTTTTCTCGGCATGCCGCGCAGCGTACCTGTCCGGCGACCGAAGTACAAGACTTTTTCTGAGACACGACACTAGTACTACCTTGTTAGATCCGCAGCTGAATTCTCTGTAGTTCTTGGATGCGTTTCAAATACGACGGTTTCTGAGCGAAGAGGAGCGCCGTGAAAATCTCGGTGACGATCGCGCGCACCGCTGGCAACGTGAGTGCCGGATCCGCATCCCGCCGCATGCGCTCGCGTTGCAAGAAGGCGTACGCGACGGCCGTGAGCACCACGTGATGGTGCCAGCCGGGATACGAGCGGCCTTCGAAGTGATCGAGGCCGAGCTCGGTTTTGAGTTCCATGTATTGCTGTTCGATCGCCCACCGCTGATGGGCGAGACGCACCAGGTGCATGAGCGAGGCGGTCGCTGGCAGGTGCACGAAGAAATACTTGATGCGGGGCGTGACCCCGAGGTCCTGTTCGCACAAGAGCCAGACCTCGGGCGCGAGCCGTCGGTTGCGCCACTCGTTCGCCGGTGTCACGCGCACGGCCGCGAACCGCGCGGCCCAGGGACGGTTGGTGCCATTGCGCCACGTGACGCGGCGCCACGCTCGGGCCGGCAGTGCCAGCGCCAAGGCGCGCACGGAGATGGCCCGGGTCGCGGTCCGAAACACCAGCTGCGATCGCGGCCGGCCGGTCCGCGGACTGGGCGGAATATGAACGGCGGGCGTGCCGCGAAACACCGTGAGATGGCGCGAAACGCCCAGCGCATACGGCAGTCGCCATTGGTGCAACGCGCGTCGGAACGCCGTGATATCCCCGAACTCGGCGTCCGCCACGACGGCCGTCACGTGCAGTCCCGCGGCGCGAGCCCGTCGAATCAATGTGAGCGCTTGCCGCCATTTCTCCTGAAACGCCGCGGTCGCCGGGATGTGGGCGACGCCCCGACGATCGGCATCCTCGATCCAGGATTGCGGCAGATACAGCAACGCGCCCAGCAACCACGCACGGGTCCCCGTCCACAACGCCGCGGTCACGGCGACTTGGCAATTGGCGATCTTGCCGAGTGCGCCACAGTATTGGCGGGCGACGCCCACCGAGTGCGCCCCCTGCTTCGGCAAACTCGTGCTGTCGATGATCAACACCCCATGGCGTTCGGGCAGGATCTCCAACAGTCGACGCCACACGCGATCGGCGTCCCATTGGGCGTGCGTGATGAAGTGCTGAAACGCTTGATACGAGACAGGCTCGGTGACGCGCGCGAGCATCGCCTGCATCGACTTGCGGTCGCTGTCGCTGAATACGCCCTGCACATAGGTGCGCAAGGCCAGTCGCTGCGCGCGATGACCGAAGCACCGTTGGAACGACTCGAGCCAGCGCATCAATCGCTGAATTCGAGCGGTCGCCGTACGATCGGTCACCGTGCATCAGCGTAGCGAATTCAAAGCGTTTGTACAATGTCCTCAAATCAGATCACTGAAACATTCCGGAAAGAACGGAACGATCTGACAAGGTAGTACTAGGCGGGCTATTGGCCGTTTGGGGAGGGGGTGTTCCCTCTTAGAATCATCGGCGGATGGCGAAATCAGACTGGCTTGATTATCAGAAGCTCGCTGCGGACATCTACGCCGACCTTGAGGCGGCTGCGGTGGTCACCCATGACGACCACATCAAGGGCGTGGACTCTGGAATTGAACGACAAATTGACGTCTCAATCAGGACGACTGTCGCTGGCCAC
>DASTZI010000411.1:0-2142 GCA_035764385.1 Vicinamibacterales bacterium | reverse complement strand
GTCGATCCGCACGGCGATCCGATTCCCGATGCCGATGGTGTGGTGAAGAGACAACAGGCCCACACGCTGCTCACATGTCCCGTCGGCACACCGATGACCGTGACGCGAATCATTGATCAGGACAAGCAGTTCCTCCGGTTTGTCGAGAACCACGATTTGAAACCCGGTGAATCGGTCGAAGTCGAATCACGAGACGAGGCGGCCGACAGCGTGCTGCTGCGCGCCAAGGACAATCGACGCATCACGATTGGCACACGTGCCGCGTCGAAGCTCCTGGTCCAGGTCGCGCACGTCGCCCTGCTCGTCCTCGCGCTCGCAACCAGCGCGCGCGCACAAGAGGCCAATCCCGAGGCTGGCTTCCCGTCCACAGGTCCCATCTCCGGCTACATGGATTTCCACGTCAACAAGGTCGACCACGAACCGACCGTGATCGACTTTCATCGGTTCGTGCTCCTGTTCACGCATTCCTTCACGTCGAAGATTCGGTTCGTCGGCGAGCTTGAACTCGAGCATGCCGTGGTGGAGGGGCTGGAGGAATCGGGCGAGCTGGAACTTGAACAGGCCTACGTGGATTTCCTGCTTTCGCGTCCATTGAATTTTCGCGCCGGCATGGTCCTGCTACCGCTGGGCATCATCAACGAACGCCATGAGCCGCCGGTCTTCAACGGCGTCGAGCGGCCGTTTGTCGATACCTTCATCATCCCGACGACGTGGTTCGACGCCGGCGCAGGCGTCCATGGTGAGATCGGCCGTGGCCTCCGCTACCGGGCGTTCGTCGTCGCACCTCTCAACGCGCGCGAGTTCACCGCCGACGAGGGTATCCGCGAGGGGCGGCAGAAAGGCGCGGAAGCAGTGGCCGCCCACGCCGCGTTCACGGGACGCGCGGAGTACCTCGGCGTGCGTGGTCTTGCGGTTGGCGCCGCGGTCTGGCGTGGAACGTCGCAACTCGTGAGAACGCCAAAGCTCGACTCCAACGTGACGCTGGGCGAGGCGGATGCGCGGTACCAGCGCGGCCGGCTGGAGCTGCGCGGTGAGTTCGCTCAAGTGGGCATCGGCAACGCCGCGCAGCTGAACGAGACCCTGGGCCGCGCCACCGGTGTTCCTCCGAATGTCGCTCGCACGCTACGTGGCTTCTACGGCGAAGCCGGATATCGCATCTGGGCCTCGGGCGCGCCCAGGGACCTGGTGACGTTTGTGCGCTACGAGAACTTCGATACGCAGTTCCGAATGCCCGCAGGCCTGCTACCGCTGAAGGAGTTCGACCGCGATGCGTGGGTCACCGGGGTGACCTACTACCCGGATCCCGACGTGGCCGTGAAGGCTGATTACATCTACCTGCGCAACCAGAGCGGCGTGTTCGCCAACAGACGCCTGTTCAACGTCGGCCTCGGCTGGTGGTTTTAGGAGACGCGATGATGATCCGCCTGTTGATCGTGCTCCCGTTGCTCCTACTTGCCGGAACGCCATCAACTTCTGCAGGCCTCGCGCAAGCGACATCGCCTCGCGTCATCGATATCAACGCAGAGCGCTTCCAGTTCTGGCCGTCGCAGGTCATTGTCCAGGAAGGCGAAGAGGTCGAACTGCGTGTAAGGAGTGATGACACGATTCATGGCTTCCGCATTGTCGGCTTCGGCACCAACCTCGAGATTCCCAAACGTGGTCACGGCTACGCGGTCGCACGATTCACGGGCAGCCGTCCCGGTCGATACACGTTCGAGTGCAACCGTCTCTGCGGCGCCGGTCACAATTTCATGCGCGGCGTCATCATCGTGCGCCCCGCGACGACAGCAGTGACGCGATGAAGCGAGGTCTGGTCAGCGCGGCCGTCGTCTGCATCGCCGTCCTCGCGATGCATACCATTGGTGAGACACAGACGTCTCAGTCAGTCGGCAATCCGTTGCCTGGCATCACCGCCACCGAGTTCAGCGAGTTTCGACTGGGGCTCGATGACTTCACCGAGGTCGAAACCGCCGAAGAAGGGCTCGGGCCTGCTTATAACGGCACCAGCTGCGCCGTGTGTCACAACCTGCCCGCGATCGGCGGCGCCGGTGTCATTCTCGAACTGCGCGCCGCTTATCGCGACAGCGCCGGCACGCATACCGGATTGAACCCCGCTGGAGACACGTTGATCCACTTGTTGTC
>DASTZI010000410.1:0-19219 GCA_035764385.1 Vicinamibacterales bacterium | reverse complement strand
CTGTGAGAACGTGTGGGTGAGGCGTCGGCCTGACGGAACCGGTCGAAGACATACGGCAGGAACTCGGGATCGATGCCGATCCCGGTATCGCGGACCGAAATCTTCACGTCCCCGCCCTCGGCCTCGACGTTCACCCAGACCGCGCCGCCCGGCTGCGTGAACTTCACGCCGTTGGCGACGAGGTTCGTAATGATCTGCGCGAATCGGCCGGCATCCGCGGCAATGATGAAGGTGCCCGCGGCAGTGGCATCGAGGCCGTGCAGCGCGACGTCCTTCGCTTCCGCGGCGGGACGAAGCGATTCGACGACCGCGGTGATCGCCGGCACCACCGACAACGGCTGCTTGTCGAGGCGCATCTTGCCCATGAGGATGCGTGACACCTCGAGCAGATCGTCAATCAATTGGGCCTGCGTCCGCGCATTGCGATCGATGATGTCGAGCGCGTGCAGGTACCGGTCGTCGCGGACGCTGCCGTTGCGCAGCATCGAGAGCCATCCCAGCACCACGTTGAGCGGTGTTCGCAGTTCGTGTGAGAGCACCGCCAGGAATTCGTCCTTCGCACGATCAGCGGCGCGAAGCTCCGTCGCGTGCCGTTCGGCAGTCTGCCAGGCGCGCACCTGCGCACGCATCAGCGCAAACAAGAGCAGCGACACGAGCGCTCCAACGATGAAGGTTCGCTGCGCTTCCGGTGGCAGCGCTGCCATGTTGGACTGACGGGAGCTGGCGACCAGAAGCCACTGACGGCCGCCGATCGTCAGCGTCGCACTCGACTGGACACCGCCTTTACCTTCGCCGGAACTCACGAGCAGCGCGTCGCTGTCTTTGCTGTTGTCGTAGATCGCGATGTCGAGGTAACGCACGGTCGCTGCCGCGATGCTGTCGCTGAAGATCACGTCGGGGCTCAGACGGCTGAACACGAAGCCGACCAGCGCGCGCCGCCGCTCGTCAACCGAGTCGATCGGTGCACCGCGACGGTAAATCGGCACGTAGACGACGAATTCACGCCCACTGCGGCCCGCGGCAGGATTTGGCTGGAGCAGCTCGGTGACGGCGGGCTGATCGGAATCCCGCGCGCGATTCATCGCGTCGAGCTGTTCGGGTTCCGACCCGAGATCGAACCCGATGGTGCTCGAATTGTCGACGTCGCGCGGCTCGAGCAACGCCGCCGGAAAATACTCGCTGCGGTTGCCTTCCGGCCTGACCTTCAGGTTCGCCATCCCGTCGAGCGATATCGAACGCACAAACGTACGAAGGTTCTCGGAGGCGACGCGCGGCGCAAATCCGATCCCATCCACGCCGACGTACCGCTCACGCAACTGCAGCCCCGACACGAATGCCCGAAACTCTCTGAAGTTGATCTCAGGGCTTGCGGCGAGCAGTGCCGCCGCCGCGTGCGTCACGGCGACGACGGTGTCGAGCTGCACTTGTGTGACGCGCTGCACGGCGAGGGTGTCGGCCCGGAATGCATTCGCCGTCGCCACCTCTTGCCGCGTCGCGATCGTCGTGACGGCGGTGGCAGTCAGCACACAGCCGAGGACGAGCACGGTGAACGGAACCCACTGCTGGAGGTACGGCCGGCGGCGGATCGGACCGGAAAAACTGGAAGCCATGGCGGACCTTGCTGGAACCATGTCGGTTATCGGTGCGCCCGGGGGACTCCAATATCGATCCGAGCTCATCGATACGCAAGTTTTTTCGATGAGCCCCCGTCGGTTTCTTCACTCTTTCATCGGGCGTGAGTCTGGGTTGCCGTAGCGGCGTGCGGTCGGCTGAACCCCTCGTCCGCGGTGGCCGCGACAGGTGTTCCAGCCGTTCGCAAAATAGATCACCCGGAAGTTCAAAAATTGAACACCCTTCGATGACTCGAACTGCCAGTAGCGCGAAACGTGGAACTTTCAGTCACTCGCGCTCGGTCGCAAGCTGGAGCGGCGATTGCTCTTTTTGCCGGCACTGACGATGGTTACCGAGACAGCTGTGCGTGCAGAGCTCAAACTTGTAAAACCGTGCACGTCCGACCAACGGGCTACCTCCAAACATGAGGGAGCGGATCGGCGCGCCCATCGACGTCTCACCGCCGCGGAGCTGTCGTGGTTGAGCCATGCGCGAATCAAGTACGGCCCCGACGTATCGTTAATCGACTTATCCGTCGGCGGCGCGCAATTCGAGACGACGAGCTATCGGCCACAGCTCGGCAGTACCCTGGTCATCGAACTCGCCGCCGGTGAGCGGACGTGGCCCGTCCCGGCCCGCGTGCTGCGATGTCACCTGGCGTCACTGGCACCCCATCCAACCTATCGTGGTGCCGTCGCATTCAAACGGTCGTTCGACTTCGAGGAGATCGCCGGCGTCGTTCAGCACGAGGTCGACGTCAACCCGGTTCAGGAGTTCACAAGGCTGAACCTCGCGTTGAAGCAAATTGCGGAATCGACCGCCGCGAGCTCGGCTCTGAGCGTGACCGGCATGCGGGCGCTCGAATCAACGTTCGCGATGATTGAAGCCGGCCGCCGCCGCGAATCGACCGCCCCATTCATCGACGAGATGGGTCGGCTCCTTCGCATCATGACGACAGCGCTCGAGAATGCGGCCGACCCCTCCACAATGGTTCCGCAGATTATTGCCAGGCTTCATCGATCGGTGCCTTCACTGATGGTGCGGATCGTCGATGCCAACCAGGCGTCGCTCATTCGCAACGATGCTGTGTACTTCCGCGTCCCGACCGAAGGGATCGACGTGCCAGAGTGCCTCATCGTCGAGTTTCCGCAGGACTGCGCGCTCGAAGCGTGGCACCTCCAGCTGCTCGAGGCCGGCGCCCAGTTGGTTGCGGTCAGCAAGGATTTGGCGTCATCCCACGAGCGAGCGAAGGAGGAGCCGGAATTGCGTGGATGGAACAAGCTGGTCGTCCACTATCTCGACGGGCGCCTTTTGAAAGGGTACGGCCGCGACCTCCAGCCCACGCGTGGTTCACTGGACCTTTGCAACGACCCCGATGGTCCAGACGAATCGCGGATGACGATTCCATTCGCGCACCTCAAAGCCGTCTTCTTCGTGCAGGATTTCGCTGGCAACCCGGATCACCTTCCGAGACCAGATGCCGATGACCCATCCGCACGCGGCAGACGGGTCACCGTCACCTTCGTCGACGGAGAGGTTCTTCGGGGTGCGACGCTCGGCTACAGCCAGAATGCGCCCGGCTTTTTCGTGTCGCCGCTCGACAGCACCTCCAACAACACACGCATCTTCGTGCTGGCCGGCGCGATCCGACACGTGCAGTTCCACGATGCGTCGAGCCGCACGTCCGCGCCCCAGCCTCTAACGAGCGTCCGCCGCTAGAAGCGGACGCCGAGCGCCATCCGGAACAGCCGACCGCCGTTCTGACCGGGAATCGGCTGTGGGAACTGGTTGTCGTTCGTCGCCTCGCCGAACCGCGGTCCCTTGACGTAGTTCAACGGAAGGCCGTTCGCATCCTTCGGACCATTGTTGTCAGGCGTCACGGTTTTGTCCCACGCAATCTGCTTCTGATTGTTCAACAGATTGTAGAACTCCACCTTCAGCCACGGCGTCGCTCTCTTCCAGATCGGAATGCCATAGGAGAGGGCGAGGTCGAGCAAGCCGTAGCCTTTGAAGTCGCCAACTCCGCGCGGTCCAAAAAAGAGACGTTCTGCGACGTTCGCATTGATGTCGTTCACCGGATACCCGGGATTGCGAGCGAGCTCGATCGCCGACAGGGGAACGCCGTCGGCGTAGATGCTGTACACCTGCCCTGAGTTCACGCGCCAAATCGGTGAGACATCGAGCGCACCAAGTCGACCGGCATTGCTGCCCAGTGTGTACGTGCCGTAGAGACGCACCTTGTGGCGCTGATAGTCGGCGAGCCTCCCATCGGGGAGATATCGATCGATGGCAGGTCCAAGGACCTCGGGATAGTCGCCGAAAAGAGACGGGATCCCCGGTTGATTCGCGGCTTCCGCATCGAAATTCCCGTTGTTGCGAATCTCCAGCGTGTAGTGTCCGCCCAGCGTGATGTTGGTGCGCACACGATAACTGCTCTGGAAGATCATCGCCTGATACTCGCGATGGATGTCCTTTGAGCTCGCGTTGTCGTACACCGACTTCGTCAGCGCGCCGATATCTGCGCCGTTGCGATTCACGTTCACGATGCCGTTCGACAAGCTGATAAAGTCATCCAGGAATCCGTACCATCGTCTCCACTGATACGTGGCCTTTGCGTACCCTCGATTGCCGACTTGGCGCCCCAGACCGAGCGTGAATTCCCGCACGGTCGGCGATTGAACGTCATCGGAAACGAAGATATTAGCGGTCGGGAACGCCGCAGAGATGATCGTCCCGTAGTTGGCCAGGTCGAAACCGGGCGCGAAGTCGAGGCCTTGTCCGGCTGGTCCCGTGTATCCATACGTCACACGGCTCGGGTTACCGACGTCCGTGTTCTGCGCGTACTGACTCTCGCTGTACTTACCGGAATAATGGCCGTAGGTGGCCTGCACCGTGGTGCGTCCGTCGCCCAGCAGGTCGTATGCGACACCTAGTCGGGGCACGATTTTCGTCGTGTCAACCGTCAGGAGATCACCCGTTGCCTTACCGCGGACCGCTTCGAACCGCGTGCCGAGATCGATACTCAAACGCGGCGCGACCACCCAGTGGTCCTGCGCGTACAACGAAGTCGTGTCGATGTTGACGACCGCGCCTCTGGTCGGAATCCAGTTCTGCACGCGGGAGACGCCTGGCGTGAACACCGGAACCGGAACACCCGCCGCGTTGACGACGGGTTTGCCGCCGGCGACGAGGTAATCCGTTTGAAAGACGTAGTTGGTGGAGCTCTGTGAATTGCCGCCGGTGTGCGTCGCACGGTAGAACTCGCCGCCGCCCTTGAAGTCGTGGGTGCCGGTCGTCTTGGTCGACAGCGTGTACGACACGCTTCCTGTGAACTGGCGGTTGTTGCGATCTTCAGGGTCGAGTGAGCTGAAGAACGGCGCCGCGTAATGCAGCGACGGCGGGACACCCGCCGCCACACCGCGTGTGCGGAACGGCGACGCGGTGATCTCGGTTTTGATTCCACCGGCGTCGACGAATTTGTACTTCTTCTGCGAGTACTGCAGCGTTGCGAAAAACTTCTGTGCGAGAACGCCGTTGTAGGTGGTGACGAGGAGATTGTTTGGAATCCGCTCTGTGACGAGTGTCGATGCGTCCAGCGAAGACGACGCGTTCAGGCTCGGGCGGTCTTTCTGGACTGTCGAGTTGGTCGTGAAGTCACCCGACAATGTCTGATTCGGCGCAAATGTACCAGTCAGTTTGACCTCGCCGCGCTTAACGGTGTCGACGCGCGTGTACGATCCGCCTGTCTGCACGAACGTATTCGGCGTTGGGTCGCGCTGATAGCGGCCGGCCGTGAAGAACCAGATACGGTCCTTCGTGATTGGACCGCCGAGCGTCCCTTCGTGGATCTTGCCGAGCACATCCTGATGGACGACGTTGTTCGCTTGTTCTCTGGGCGTCTCGTCGATCCACTTCGGGTTGTTCAAGTTTTCACGGAAGCTTCCGGAGAAGTTGTTGCCCCCGCTTTTGGTGACCACGTTGATGACCCCTCCGGTGAAGCGACCCCACTCCGCCGAAATGCCGCCGGTGAGGACGTTGGTCTCGGCAATCGCGTCTTCCGTATACAGGTTGTTCGGCGATCCAAAGAGGTTGTCGTTGATGTCAACGCCGTTCAGCATGAATATGTTGTCGAACGCCGTCGCTCCGGCGATCGTGACCTGGCTTGCATTCGGCGTGACGTTGGTGAGACCCGGCGCCAGTTCGGCGATGTCCTGGGGCCGGCGTCCCACCGGAAGTGCATCGACCTGCGCTTTGGTGAAGGCCTGGCCCATTGTCGTCGTTGCAATTGGCGATGGTGCTTCAGCGGTGACGTTCACAGTCTCAGTCCGCCCCGCGACCGTGAGCGTCTGGTTTACTTCGGCAACCCCGCCGAGCACGAGAACGATGTTGTCGGCGTTCGCGGTTTGAAAGCTCTGAACCTGAAATCGGAGGGAATAGGTGCCCGCCGGCAGTCCCTTGATGAAGTAGACGCCGTTGACATCGGTCACCGCGGTCCGCTGTCCCTGCAACGAAGGCGACGTGGCGGTGACGATTACACCCGGGAGTGAAAGTCCGTCGGGTGATTGGACGATACCTGTAATCGTGCCGGTTGTTACGCCTTGCGCTCGAGCCAAGGATGAGATTGCGATGAATGCGCAGAGGGCGAGGCCGAACAGTCGATTCATGTGCGGATGCTCCTTCCAGATGAGCGACACTCCGCGTGAGTATACGCTTCTGGCAACGAGTCGAAGCTTAGCTGTTGCAGGTATTTAGCGTGACTGACCGTATAATCGGTTGACTCAAAACAGTGTCTTTCGAAGATCAGATCCGATCGGCGCTTGACGGCGCGGCGGGGAGCCTGCGGCAGCACCTCGAAGCCGAGCTGCACAACTTTGCTCAGCAGGTCCTCCGTGCGGCTGCGGAAGAGCAGCAACGAGCCGTCGCTGCCGCCTCGCAGAAGGTCGCGGCGGAGATCCGGAAGGAAGCCGAAGGGCAGCTCGCCCAGATTCGCGTGGCGGCACAGAAGCATGGGGAAGAACTGAAACGTGCCGCGGACATACAGATTGGCGCGCTTCGAACTGGCCTCGAAGAGCTGAGGGCGCAGGCGCAGCAACAGATTGACGC
Source organism: Vicinamibacterales bacterium (assembly GCA_035764385.1). Lineage (GTDB taxonomy): Bacteria > Acidobacteriota > Vicinamibacteria > Vicinamibacterales > UBA2999 > Gp6-AA40. Next base: position 12,505 of record DASTZI010000410.1, on the reverse strand, counting down.
CGCGCGTCGCCAGGCGCAGGCCGACGTCGAGCACACGAAGACAGAGGTTGCGCGATTCACCACTGAGATCGAGCGAGTCAACGCCGACCTCGATCATGCTCGCGCAGCGGGCGACGAACTGAAGGCCCTCGCAGCGAACGCGAGAAACGAAAACGAGAGGCTCAACGCGGATGCCGCCACCGCGAGAGACGAGAACGAGAGACTCAAGGCCGATGGAGCGACCCTCAGAGACGAGAACGAACGACTCAGGTCCGAGGTAGGAAGCGTTCGAGAGCACACCGAGCAGCTCAGGATCGATGCCGCCAACGCGAGGGCCGAGAGCGAGATGTTGAAGGCCGCTGCCGTGAGCGCGAACGGCGAAAACGAGAAACTCAAGACTGAGGCTGCAAGCGCCAAGGACGAGTCCGAGCGATTGAGGGCCGATGCGGCCACCGTCAGAAACGAGAGCGAGAGACTCAGAGCCGACGCGGCGAGCGCCAGAGACGAGATCGAGAGATTGAAGTTCTCTGCCGTACAGGTTGCAGACGAAAACGACCGACTCAAGGCCGCGGTCGCCACCGCGGGAGACGAGGTCGCGAAGTGGCAACGCGCCATGGAGCAGGCCCAGGCCGAGGCTGAGACGGCGCGTATCGACGGCGAACGTGCTCGCGCCACCGCGGAACAACACTTCGCTGCTGTACGCAGTGACCTCGCGGCCGCGCGGCAGGCGGCCATCGACGAAGCGGACCGTGTCCGTAAGACTGCGGCCGACGCTGACCGGGCTCGCAACGAGGCCGCGGTCGAAGCTGAGCAGGCCTTTGCGACCCGGCTCGCATCCGCCGACGCGGCAAGCCAGCGACAGCTGGCCGAAGCACTTGAGCGTGGCGAGAGCCGAACCCGTGAGGAGCTCGAACGGGCTGCGCGTCTGGGCGCCGCTATCCGCGCAATCGACGAAGCCGGCGCCTTGTCAGACGTGCTGGAGCGGCTCGTGCAATGCGCTGCTCGCGAAGTCGATCGGACGGCGATGTTGATCGTGAAAGGTCATCGGCTGACGGGTTGGAGGCTAGTGGGATTTCCTGCTGATTCGCCGCCTGCGAAGTCGATCGATCTTGACCTGGAAGAAGCAGGCCTTGCAGGCGCGGCGGTTGAGAGCGGCGTCGCGTGCTCGCGGTCCGCTGACGCGAGCGACAGCCCGTCGCTACCGCCATTCGCGGCCGACGGAGCCGAGCGCCAGGCGCTCGCCGTCCCGGTACGCGTCGGCGGAGACGTCGTTGCGGTGCTCTACGCCGATGCACACCGAAACCGTGGGATGCTCTCGTCAGAAGGCCGATGGCCTGCGATACTGGAAGTCCTCACTCGCCATGCGAGCCGGGTGCTCGAGGCGATGACGGTGCAGCAGGCCGCTGGACTACCGCTGCAGCGTCCCGCAGCGCGCGCGTTCACCGCCGCGTCAGGGCCGTCGGTGCATGCCGGCATCGGTGAGCAGGTGGTTGTCGGGGACTCTCCATGAAGTTGTGTATGTGTCGCGTGCCTTTCCTTTCCGTCGCCTTGATGGCGATTGCCTTAGCCGTAGTCGCCGGCAGCGGGCCGCGCGCGCAGCAATCTGAGAACCTCGACGCGTCGGTTGCGACGAGTGCCGTGCGGACCGTCAGTCTCGCGCCGACCGTTCATCCAGCTGTTCCCTCGCGTCCCACCGATTTCTGGTACGTCCCCGAATCCTTTCCGCGCACCGGCGCAGGCCGAAGCGAATCGCCAGCCGAAAAATTTGCACGCGCCGCGCGGTTCGTCGAGGCCGGCGATTTTGCCGCGGCACTTCCTCTGCTCACCACGACCGACCTGTCTGGCACACCGCTCGCGACCTACGCGTCGTATTACCGCGCTCTCGCGCTCGCGGGCCTCAACCGCGTCGGCGAAGCGACTGAGCTCCTGGATCGGATCGAACAATCGTCGCCGGGACAGCGTGGTTACCTCTTCGACGAAGCGATTCCCATCAAGCTCGCGGATTTTGACGTGGCGCGATTTGCCCCGCGCAACGCGGTCGACGCCCTCGAGGGCTTGAGCAAAGAGAAGTTCCTGACGTCACCGGAGGACGTCTGGCTCAAACTTGGCCGCGCCGCCGAGGCGGCTGGCGAGCGCGGAAAAGCGATCGATGCGTACCGCAAGGTCTACTACGAGTCGCCGCTGAGCCTGCAGGCGCTGGACGCGCAGACTTTCCTCGCGCGTCTCGACGACGCCACGCTGTCCGACAGATTCAAGCTTGAACTGGCGCGCGCGGAACGCATCTTCAACGCCCGGCGCTGGGCGCAGGCGCGAGCGGGTTTTGCACCGCTTGCAGGCCTCGCCTCAGGCGATGACAAAGAGCTGATTGCCCTTCGCATCGCCGAGTGCGATTACTACCTCGACCGGTTTCGCGCGTCCCGCGACGCGTTGACGCCGTTCATCGAGAACGCCTCGCGTAAGGCTGAGGCACGCTTCTTTTATCTGACGGCCACGCGTGCGCTCGGCGACCACGCGGCCTATGTGCTCGAGGCGCGCGCGCTCGTCGGCGAATTTCCCGACAGCAGCTGGGCCCTCGAAACGCTGAACAACCTCGCCACGCACTACGTGGTCGTTGATGACGATGCGATGGCGGATACGGTGTTCCGGGAACTTGTTCGTCGCTTTCCTGACAGCCGGTACGCCGAGCGCGCGTACTGGAAGGTTGGCTGGTGGGCGTACCGGAACGGAAACTTTACCGACGCCGCGCAGGCGTTCGATGCCGGTTCTTCGACGTTCCCACGCGCCGACATGCGCCCGGCGTGGCTGTACTGGTCGGGACGCGCCCACGATCAGATCGGCGAGGCGACGATTGCCAACGACCGGTACCGCATCGAGCTCGCTGATTACGGAAATTCGTATTACGGCCGGCTGACCGCGAAAATTGTCGACGGACGTACCGTCGTGCCGGTGTCGGACAGCGTCACCGTTGCGCCGACTTCGCCGACGCCACCGATCCCAAGTGCGTCCGTCATTCGACAACTCGTCGCCCTCGAGCTCTACGACGCAGCGCTCAAGGAGCTGCAGTTCGCGCAGCGCGCCTGGGGCAATTCGCCTCCGATCGAAGCGACCATCGCCTGGATCCGCCACGAACAGGCGCAGAACGAAACGGCACCAGAACGCTTCGATCATCTTCGCGGAGCCATCAACCTCATGAAGCGCGCCTATCCGCAGTACCTCGCTGCGGGAGGCCAGGAGCTGCCCGCGGCCGTCCTCGAAGTGATCTACCCGCTGGATTACTGGCCGCTCATCGACAAGTATTCGAAGGAGAACGGTCTGGATCCGTACCTGATGGCGGCGCTAATTGCGCAGGAATCGACATTCACCGCGGATGTTCGCTCGCCCGCCAATGCGTACGGGCTGATGCAGCTGCTTCCATCGACCGGACGGCGCTACGCGCAGCGCCTTGGGATTCGGCCATTTTCGACGGCGTCGCTGACGCGGCCCGAAACGAATATCCGGCTGGGGACGGCGAACTTCAAGGACTTGATCGAACGCTTCGGCGGCGTGCATTACGCGCTCGCGAGCTATAACGCCGGCGACTCTCGCGTCGCGGGTTGGCTCGACGAACGTCCGGGACTTCCACAAGACGAATTCATCGACGACATTCCTTACCCGGAAACGCAGAACTACGTGAAGCGCATCCTCGGGACCGCGGAGGACTACCGCCGCTTATACGGCGAGGGCCGGCTGGTGCCGGGCAGCCTGAAGGACGCTCCACCCACGCGCCCGCTGCGAGTCACTTCGAAGCCGAAATCGACGCGCAAACCCCCTGTTCGGCGAGCTTCAGGAAAAAAGAAGACCACGCGCTGATCGATGGACGATCTCCTCGACCTGACCAGCCGCGTCGAGACGACGCACTTCTGGTTCCGAGGATTTCGCAAGTTCGTTGCGCCCGCCATCGCGGAGATGGCTGGCGGCCGGCGTGATCTCCACCTTCTCGACTGTGGCTGCGGCACCGGCCATAACCTCGCGACGCTGCTTCGGCCGTACGGCTCGGCGTTCGGCTTCGATCTGACGCCCGCGGGTCTCGCGCACGCACGAGCGGCGGGCCTCCGTCTGGCGCGCGCCGATATGGCCGCGATTCCCTTCCAATCCAACCGATTCGATCTCGCCACCTCGTTCGACGTGCTGCAGTACGTCGTCGATGACGCTGCCGTCATGAAAGAGATCGCGCGCGTGATCAAACCGGGCGGGGGCCTCGTCGTCACTGCTGCCGCGCTCGACCTGCTCCGGGGCGGCCACGCGGGAACATGGCCCGAGGTGCGTCGTTACACAACCGCGCGAATGCGCTCCATCGTCGAGGGCGCAGGGTTGGAGATTCGGCACCTGACGTATCTCTTCGCGACCCTGTTCCCCGCCATGCTGGCCGTGCGGCTTGCGGGTCGGGCGGGTGAGGCGCCTGGGGACGATTGGGAAATGCGAGTGCCAGCGGCGCCAATCAATGCGACGTTGACCGGAATGCTGGCGGTGGAAGCGGCACTGTCGCGCCGCATCCCGATGCCTGTCGGAAGTTCGGTGCTGGTGGTCGCGGTGAAGCCGCGCTAGAAGCGGACGAGGAAACCGAAGTACGGTCCCTTCAGCCTCAGATCGCCGGAGTCGCTGTCGATGTTGTAGTTGACGATGAGCTTCCGGTAGCCGTACTGCACGCCCACATTGCGTCCGAGGTTCAGGGTCCCGTACAGATCGAAATCGACGAATTTGGCGATGTCGTCAGAACGACTTAGTTTGAAGCCAGTCCATTCGACCGTCGCCGAAAAGTACTCCCCGAGATAGCCACGGGCGATGCCGCCGAAAGTAGGCACCGTGATCGTGCGCTCAAAGACCTGCGTGGTAACGCCTGGCGCCGACAGCTGGGCGTTCATCTTGTTGAAATTCACATAGACGATGCCCCCCACGAAGGCTCGAGGTGTCGAGACCAGATCGTATTCATAGCCGAGGCGCGTCAAGTGCCAATCGAGTTCTGCGGTTGTCGGCACGCCTACGGTGTAGGCCTGACCTTGAAACCGGATCGTCACCGGCAGATCAGCAGTCGCATCGTATTTGATGTCCTCCTTGCTGAACCGCACCTTGTGCTTGGCGGCCTTCGACACGATCCGGTACGACCGAAATCGCTTGTCGTCCACCGCGAACGTGTTGATGAAGTCCACAGGCGTGCCCAGCGCGCCGCTGGTCAGAACGATGTCTGGTGAGGGTTTCCAGAAGATCAGGCCGCCTTCGAAGCCGTAACTCTCCGGCGAGCTCTGGGCGCTCGCAACACCGCTGACGCAGAGCATGGCCGCGGCGAGGAGGGAAAGTCGAAGGTTCATGACGGGTTTATCGGCCTGTGAATGGGCGGGGATCAGGGACTGGGGGCTAGGGACTGGGGGCTAGGGACTGGGGATTAGTCACCACCAGTCCCTAGTCCCCGATCCCCAGTCCCTAGACTGCTATGTTTCGGCGAGCTCCAGTTGCGGAAGCCGACCGGTGAGGACGAGCATCCACCGCCAGATGGCTGCCGACATGATCATCAGGCAGCACGCCATCATGATCGTGGTGCTGATCGACAGCACGTACCCCTGCACGTGGAGATCGGGGTTCGTGTGCACCGCAAGCGGCCAGAAGTTGTCCCTGATGCTCATATAACCCGCGGTCATCGTCGTCACCGACAGGAAGCAGAGCGGGAAAAACGTAACCCACGCCACGCGCGTTCGTCCCATATTGATAAGGACGGTTGTCGCGACGGCGAGCGCGACGGCGCCAAGCAGCTGGTTGGCGATGCCAAAGAGCGGCCAGATGGTGTTGATGTTGCCGGTCCAGATGAAGTAACCCCACGCCAACACCATGAATGCGGTGGCGCCGAGTGAACCGGGCAGCCATTCCGCGTCCCCGAGTTTGCTCCACACGCGGCCGCCGAACTCCTGAACGAGGAAGCGCCCAACGCGGGTTCCCGAATCGACAGTCGTCAGAATGAACAGCGCCTCGAACATGATGGCGAAGTGATACCAATACGCCATCAGTCCCTTCATGCCAGGTAGCGCCGCAAAGATCTGCGCCATGCCGACTGCAAGCGAGACTGCGCCGCCAGGTCGCGCGGTGACGTTCTCGCCGACCGCCGCTTGCAAGTCCGGGAGATTGACGATCGGGATGTGGAGGTTGGCAAAGACCGACGCCGACGTGTTGATCGCGAAGTAATCACCAGGGTGCAGCGCGGTCGCTGCGATCAACGCCATCACACCGACGAACCCCTCGCACAACATCCCTGCATACCCGATCGGCCTGATGTCGCTTTCCCTGTCGACCATCTTCGGCGTCGTTCCCGTGGCGATCAGCGAGTGGAAGCCCGACACGGCGCCGCACGCGATGGTGATGAAAACGAAGGGGTAGAGCGGGCCCGGAATGACAGGTCCCCCACCGTGGATAAATTGTGAGAACGCCGGCGCGTGGAGCGTCGGGTTCACGATGATGACGCCGAGCGCGAGGAACGCGATCGTGCCAATCTTCATGAACGTGCTCAGATAGCCGCGGGGCGTCAGCAGCATCCACATCGGCAGGACCGACGCCGCGAGTGCGTAGATGGCCATGGCCGCCGTGACCTGATGCCGTGTGAGAACGAGGTAATGGCCGTACGACGACTCGGCAAATGTCCGTCCGAAGATCACGGCGCCGAGCAGCAGCACCACGCCGATGATCGTCGCCTCACGAATATGCCCCTTGCGGAAGACGAACATATGGAAGCCCATCAGCATGCCGATCGGAATCGTGACGCCGATGGTGAATGTGCTCCAGGCGCTCTCGGCCAGCGCGTTCACGACAGCGATGCCGAGTCCAGCAAGTGCCACGATGAGGATGAACAGAATGGCCAGCGCACCGACGGTTCCTGCCAGCGGCCCGATCTCGGCGCGTGCGATGTTCGCGAGTGACTTGCCACCGCGCCTGGTTGACGCCCATAGACACATCGAATCGTGGACTGCGCCGCACAGCGTGCAGCCCGCCACGAGCCAGAGGAGGCCCGGCGCGAAGCCGAACTGAGCCGCAAGCACGGGGCCCACGAGTGGGCCAGCGCCGGCAATCGCGGCGAAATGGTGTCCGAAGAGGACCCATCGCCCCATGGGATGGAAATTGGACCCGTCGTACTTCGAATGCGCCGGCGTTACCCGCGCATCATCGAGTGCCATGACCTTGGCCGCGATGAAGGCGCTGTAGTAGCGGTAGGCAATCATGAAGATGCCCACGACGGGGATGACGATGTAAAGGGCCTGCATGGACCGGAATTCTACGTCATACTCGCAAAATGACGCCCACCCGGCGGCTGCTCGCGTATGTCGGGCGCTATCGGACCGCTTTTACCCTCGGGTTTCTCTGCATCGTGGCGACGACGGCGATTTCGCTTGCCGGCCCGTGGGTGCTCAAGTACGCCATCGACGACCTGACCGCCCGGGTGACGGCGGCTAAGCTCGCCTTTTACGGCGGCGCCCTGCTCGGCCTGGCGGCGGTCGGTGGCGTCTTCCGCTTCCTTCAGCGGCGCATCATCATCGGTGCGTCACGCGATATCGAGTTCGACCTCCGCAACGACTTCTTCGCGCGGCTCCAGCTCTTCGAACCCGCATATTTCCACCGCAACCGGACCGGCGACCTGATGTCGCGCGCGACCAACGACCTCAACGCCGTGCGCATGATGATCGGACCCGCGGTGATGTACCTGTCGAACACCGTGCTGACGTTTGTCACCGTGATTGTCCTGATGCTGTCGCTCAATCGGCGGCTGACGTTGCTCTCTTTAATCCCGCTGCCCATTCTGTCCGTCGCTGTGTACTTCTTCGGCGCGGTCATCCATCGTCGGTTCGATCGCATCCAGGATCAGCTGTCGACGATCAGCGCGGTCACGCAGGAAGCCCTTGCCGGCGTTCGTGTCGTCCGGGCTTACCGGCAGGAAGGGTTCGAGATTGAGCGGTTCCGCGCGGCCAACGAGGAGTACTTGCAGCGGAACCGCAAGTTGATTCGCGTGGAGGGTGCGTTCTTTCCCATCATGGGATTGTTGATGGGCATTGGCGCCCTTCTCGTCCTGTGGCTTGGCAGCCGCGACGTCATCGAAGGGCGGATGACAATAGGAGAGCTGGTTGCGTTCAATTCCTATCTGATGATGCTGGCCTGGCCGATGATTGCATTCGGCTGGGTTACGAACCTGCTGCAGCGCGGGACGGCGTCATGGAAACGAATGCTCGATGTGCTGACGGCCGAACCGGCGATTACCGACGCTGGTGCCAGCCTACAAGTCACCTCGCGTGACGAGATCCTCGGCGACATCGAGTTCCGCGATCTCACGTTCGCATATGGCGACAGGGTGGTGCTGCAACGAATTTCCGCACGGCTGCCCGCGGGCTCGACGACGGCGATTGTTGGCGCGACGGGTTCCGGAAAATCGACGCTGCTCAACCTGTTGCCGCGATTGAACGATCCGCCGCCAGGCACCGTGTTTATCGACGGAATCGACATCCGCGACATGCCGCTCGCGGTGCTGCGCACCTCGATTGGGTTCGTCGCGCAGGAGCCGTTTCTCTTCAGCGCATCGGTTGCAGACAACATTGGCTTTGGGGTTCCGGCGGCGTCACCGGAGCAGATCGAGCAGGCTGCACACGTGTCGCGGCTCGACAAGGATCTCGCGGATTTTCCGAAGGGCTACGACACCGTCGTTGGCGAACGCGGCATCACGCTGTCGGGAGGACAAAAGCAGCGCACGGCGATCGCCAGAGCCGTCATCACGGATCCGAAGATCCTCATCCTCGACGATGCGCTGTCGGCGGTGGATACGTATACAGAGGACGAAATCCTGTCGCGTCTGGCGGGTGTGATGCGGTCCCGCACCACGATCATCGTGTCACACCGTGTGTCGACCGTTCGCAACGCCGACCAGATTCTGGTGCTCGACGACGGCGCGATTGTCGAGCGCGGCACGCACGATCAGCTCGTGGCGCGCAACGGTCTCTACGCGGAGCTGTATCGGAAGCAATTGCTCGAGGAGGAACTGGCCGCTTCATGAGATCAGCCGTTCACACTTCGGTGTTCTCGGTTCTCAGTTCGTCTTCAGTTTCTGAGTTCGGTTCTCTGTTCGTCGTGCGGCGTTCGGTTCTAAGTTCGGGGCACGGGAACCGAACTTTGAAAGTGAACACGAACCGAGAACACAGCACGTAGAACGGCGAACGACCAGGTTTACATGTCCATCCACGAAGAAGACGTACTCGGGAAAGCGTATGACGGGCGGCTGATGCGCCGGCTCATCACCTACCTGCGGCCCTACAAACTGCAGGTCGCGTTGGCGACAGCGGCGATCATCGGGCATTCGATCCTCGAGCTTGTGCCGCCGTATCTGGTCAAGCTCGTCATCGACCGTTACATTCCGGCCCGCGACATCAACGGCCTGTCCATTGTTGCGATGTTGTATCTGGCGACGCTTGCCGGCTCGTTCGTGCTCGATTACGCGCAGACGTGGGTGCTGCAGTTCACCGGCCAGCGAATCATGTTCGACATCCGGATGCAGGTCTATGAGCACCTGCAGCGGCTCGACGTCCGATTCTACGACCGTAATCCCGTTGGCCGGCTGATGACGCGTGTCACGACGGATGTGGACGTGCTCAACGACCTCTTCACGTCTGGCGTCGTATCGGTGTTCGGCGACCTGTTCACGCTGGTCGGCATCATGGCCATGATGATCTGGCTCGACTGGCGGCTGGCCATCGTTGCGTTCTCGGTGCTGCCGCTCATCTGGATCCTCACGCAATGGTTTCGCCGGAATGTTCGCGAGTCGTATCGTACGGTTCGCATCTGGATCGCGAGGATCAACGCGTATCTGCAGGAGCGGATCACGGGGATGGCGACGGTCCAGCAGTTCCGGCGCGAAGCGCGCGATTTCGAAGAGTTCGAACGAATTGATCGGACGTACCGCAATGCGAACGTGCAGTCGATTTTTTATTACGCCGTGTTTTATCCGGCGATTGAGTTAATCAGTGCACTCGCGGCGGCGCTGATCATCTGGGTCGGCGGCGGCTGGGTACTCGGGGGTATCCTGACCCTGGGATCACTGGTCGCCTCGCTGCAGTACTCATCGCGCTTCTTCCGCCCAATCACCGATATGTCCGAGAAGTTCAACATCCTGCAGGGCGCGATGGCGTCATCCGAGCGAATCTTTCAGCTGCTCGATACCACGGTGGAAATCGAGTCCGGCGGACCTGGAAGCTCCGCCCCGCACGGCCACAGCAACCGAGTGTCAGTGGATCCAAGCGGCGCGGACCTTCGAGGTCCGCGTATCGGACGCATCGCTTTCGAGAATGTCACGTTCGCGTACATTCCCGGAGAGCCGGTTGTTCGCAATGTTTCGTTCACCGTCGATCCGGGTCAGCGGGTGGCCATCGTGGGCGCGACCGGTTCCGGCAAAACGACCATCGTCAGCCTGCTGCTCCGTTTCTACGATGCGCAGGAAGGTCGGATCACGATCGGCGGTATCGATATCCGCGATAGGGACCTCCACGAGCTCCGATCGTTGTTCGGACTGGTGCTGCAGGACGTGCACCTGTTTTCCGGAACGATTGGAGGCAACGTGCGTCTGGGCAACGAGGCGATTGACGAGGGTGCAGTACGACGCGCGGTGGAGGCCGTGCACGCCAGCGGGTTCATCGATCGGTTGCCCGCGGGCCTCGATACGCCAGTCGCGGAGCGCGGCGCGACACTCTCGGTCGGACAGAAGCAGCTCCTCTCGTTCGCGCGTGCGCTCGCGTTCGATCCGCCCGTGCTCGTCCTCGACGAGGCCACGTCGAGCGTGGACACTGAAACCGAGCTGTTGATCCGCGACGCGCTCAAGGTCGTCATGCGTGGGCGTACGACGATTGCGATCGCTCACCGCCTCTCGACCATTCAGGACATGGATCGCATCCTCGTCCTGCACAAGGGCGAGCTGCGCGAAGCGGGGACGCATCAGGAACTGCTGGCCCATCGCGGGATCTATCACCGCCTCTACCAACTGCAGTTCAAAGACCGAGAGCTCGTCGGGCGCGCCGGATAGTTCCCGCGCAGGCATACTGGGAGTACGGTTTGCACCGTTAGTCGGGTTCATGAAGGATCGCGAGGGGCACCGATGAGTTCCATTCGATCCGAGCGGCGCTGACGGAGGCACTCATCCGATCGAAGCACGATTTGCCGGAAACATATTCCACGGGTGTCTGACATGCAGCACGGAACGGTCGTCGATGCGATTCGTATCCCGGACGGCGCCGAGTTGCTCGATGGCGATCTGCACATTCCTGCGGCCGCACGCGGCCTCGTGATCTTCGCGCATGGCAGCGGCAGCAGCCGCTTCAGCAGCCGAAATCGGCAGGTGTCCGAGTTCCTGAATCGCGGTGAGCTTGCGACGCTGCTGCTCGATTTGCTGACTCCAGCCGAAGACCGCGTGGACGCCCAGACCGCTGAGTATCGCTTCGACATTCCACGTCTCGGCCGACGCGTCATTGCGGCGACCGACTGGGCGACCGCGCATCCTGTTCTTCGCGAGCTGCCGACGGGGTACTTCGGCGCCAGCACCGGCGCCGCCGCCGCGTTGATTGCCGCGGCTGAACGTCCCAACGCGGTCGCGGTCGTGTCGCGCGGGGGGCGTCCGGATCTCGCACGCGATGCGCTGCCGCAGGTCCGCACCCCGACGCTGCTGATCGTCGGCGGCGACGATCAGCCCGTCATCGAGCTGAATCACGCAGCCATGCGAAACATGCGCGCAACAGTGGAGCTGGCGGTGGTGCCGCACGCGTCACATCTCTTCGAAGAACCCGGAACCTTGGACCAGGTGCAGCGGCTGGCGCTCGACTGGTTTACGCGTTATATGAATCCCAAACGGGAAAGTCGCCATGGATGACTACGAGGCATTCACCGATCGCCGTCACGCCGGTCGCGTGCTCGCGTCGCGGTTGACGAAATACGCGGGCCGCAATGACGTCATCGTTCTGGCGTTGCCGCGCGGAGGAGTGCCTGTCGCCCACGAAGTCGCGTTCGCTCTCAGCGCTCCGATGGATGTGTTCCTGGTACGCAAGCTCGGAACACCAGGTCATCGCGAGCTGGCGATGGGTGCGATTGCGTCGGGCGGCGTCCGAGTCGTCAACGCGGACGTCGTTCAGTGGTACGGGATCTCAGAGGCGGCGATCGACCGCATCGCGCGCGAGGAGCAGGAAGAGCTCGAGCGCCGGGAGCGCGCATACAGGGATGATCGACCGGCGCCTGATCTCACAGACAAAATCGTCGTCCTGATCGACGATGGCCTTGCGACGGGTTCGACGATGCGTGCGGCCGCGCAAGCCGTGCGAGCGCATCGCCCTGCGCGTGTCGTTATCGCTGTCCCAGTCGGGGCACCCCAAACGTGCGCCGAACTCGCTGGGTCCGCTGACGAAGTGATCTGCGTGCGTATGCCTGAGCCGTTCTCTGCCGTCGGTCAGTGGTATCTGAACTTCGAACAAACCGACGATGCGGAGGTTCG
>DASTZI010000409.1:0-4285 GCA_035764385.1 Vicinamibacterales bacterium | reverse complement strand
CGGCATCGCAGATGGCCGACGCGGTCACCGGCGAAGGAACGCTTGATGTTGTGCGCTACGGCGGACTCCTGAAGGCGCGCGAACTCGTCGGCGTACGTGGAGCGGGGCCGGCATTCGATGGTCTCTATTACGTGAAGAGCGTCACCCACAAGATCAAACGAGGCGAATACAAACAGAATTTCTCGCTGAGCAGGAATGGCTTGGTCTCCACAGTACCGGCGGTGCCGTCATGAGTCAGAAAACAGGAGCAGGCAGCAATCCAACCAAGTATTACGGCAAGTACCGTGGTCTGGTTATCGCAAACCTTGATCCCGAACAGATCGGGCGCGTGCTTGTGCAGGTGCCCGATGTGCTCGGCGAAATCCCGTCGAGCTGGGCTATGCCGTGCGTGCCTGTGGCGGGAATTCAGGCCGGCGTGTTCGTCGTTCCGCCAATCGGATCGCAGGTGTGGGTGGAATTCGAACAGGGCGATCCCGATTATCCAATCTGGAGCGGCGGCTTCTGGGGCATCGTTGGCGAAGTTCCGGTCTTCGCGATTGCACCACCTCCAATTCCTCCAGGTCAGAACATCCTGCTGCAAACCACTGGACAAAACATGGTGCTGGTGAGTGACGCACCGCCGACACCGGTATCCGGCGGAATCATTTTGAAGAGCACCACGGGCGCAATGATCGTGGTGAACGACAGCGGAATCTACATCAGCAACGGCAAGGGCGCCATGATCACGCTGATCGGCCCCACAGTGGACGTCAATCTCGGCGCCTTAACGGCGATTTGAGGAGGAGAAATGCCGGGACCAATTCTGCATATGGGAGCCACCGTGCTCTGCGCGCACGGCGGTCAGGCTGTGCCAACAGTGCCGAGTCCACGCGTCATGGTCTCAACAATGCCGATTGCAACCGTGACTGCGCCGTACGCGGTCGCGGGATGTCCGTTCGTGACGCCGCCCGGCAACGGTCCATGTGTCACGGGACAGTGGTTGGTCGGAACTGTGCGAGTGCTCTCGATGGGACAACCGATCGTCATCCAGGCCGGCGTCTCGCTCTGCGCGCCAACGGGCACGCCGCTGGTGCCTGTCGCCGGGCAGCCAAGAGTGATCGCCACGTAAGAGCGAAGGAAGAAAGATATGAACATCTATTTTCCGTACCAGTTCGATGGACGATCCCGCACTCGCGAGGCGTCGCTCGAGGAATACATCCGGCAACTCATCGAACAGGTGCTGTTCACGTCTCCCGGCGAACGCGTGAATCTTCCCGACTTCGGCAGCGGCCTGCTCCAGCTTCCCTTCGCGCCTAACAGTCTCGAGATGGCGGCGGCCACGCAGTTCGCAGTGCAGGCTGCGCTCCAGAAGTGGCTCAGCAATTACGTGAAAGTGCAGTCGGTCGTTGCTTCGACACAGAACGAGAAGCTCACGGTAACCGTTTCGTACTCGATGCTCAACACGGACGTCACGCAGGTACAGACATTCACCTACAGGTCTGGATCATGATCTATCGCTGCTGCAACGAAAACCGCAAAAGTGCGGTACTGAATAATCCGAACCCCGCGACACCGAATGGAATCGATTACCTCGAAGTCCTCGACAATGATGCCATCCCGCTGAACAGCCCGCGGCAACGCACATTGCTGGTGCACTGCCTGCGTGCGGTTCCGGCGACGATCACAACCGACAACGTGCTCATCACCGGCGGCGAGAGCATCGTGAACATTGGGATTGACTGGGTCGCGCCTGCTTCGAATCCGCCGGCAGCGCCAGTGACTAACGCATTGGAACAGACATATTTCACTGAACTGTCCGATGCAGCGAATGTGCTGGTCGTGCGCACCAGTGAGGCCGGCGACTTTTCGCCGTATGTGTTGCGACTGGTGGACAGTATCGCGCAAGCCAAACAGTCCCCATTCGAAGTGACGGATGTTTTGCCGGGGTTCGACCCGCAATTGGCGGAAGTTACTTTTTCATTCAAGGTGGAGTGCGGTCCCGATTTCGACTGCGCGCCCCAACCGCCAAACTGCCCTCCTGATCTGCCCGCGCCTCCTCCGATCAACTATCTGGCAAAGGACTACGGAAGCTTCCGCGGCATCATGCTCGATCGGCTCAGTCAATTGTTGCCCGGTTGGGGCGCGGCCAGCGAAGCCGACATGGGCATTGCGCTGACGGAGCTGATCGCTTATGTCGCCGACCGGCTGAGCTATCAGCAGGACGCGATTGCGACAGAGGCGTATCTCACCACAGCGCGAAGTCGAATCTCGCTGCGACGCCACGCGCTGCTCGTGGACTACCGCGTGAGCGATGGCTGCAACGCGCGCGCGTGGATGCACATTGATCTGAAAGCCGATCCAGGTACCAAAGTATTCATAGACCGCAAGGTCACGCGCTTTTACACATTCGCTCCGAAGATGCCGGATACCCTCAAGGTTGGCGCCGGCAATGAAGAAGCCGCGTTGCGCTGCGGCACGCAGGTCTTCGAGCCGATGTGGGACGAAGTGCTCTACCCCGAGCACAATCAGATGTCGTTCTACACATGGGGCGACGGCAGTTGCTGTTTACCGAAAGGCGCGACCGAAGCCACGCTGCTCGGCTCTTATCCAAAACTCAGCGCCGGCGACGTTCTGATCTTCCAGGAAATGATGGGACCGAAAACCGGCTTTCCTGCCGATGCCGACATTCGTCATCGGTGCGCCGTGCGATTGACGAAAGTTGCCACGGAGGACGGTGCAGGTAAGCCGCTCGTTGATCCGCTCTTCGAAGAAGGAACAGGTTTGCCTATTGTGAGCGCGGCGCAGAAGGCGACACCCGTCACGGAAATTCAGTGGTCGGAAGAAGACGCGCTGACCTACCCGGTCTGCATTTCGTCGACGTTCATCGATGCTAACGGCGACACGCAGGTGCTGACGGATGTCAGCGTCGCTTTCGGCAACAACGTACTCGCCGACCACGGACTCACCATGACCGGCATCGATATGGGCACGATGCCCGAGCCGACTATCTTTCAGCCGCCTGATCCCGCCGCGGACCACTGTGACGACACGCGGCCCGCGCCCTTGCCGGTGCGATTCCGCCCTCAGGTGCCCGATCATCCCATCACACAAGCCGTACCATTCGCGCAAGTCGCGCTGGGAGAGCTCGGGAATCCTGTTACAGCAGGCGTCGTGAATTTGCCGAACACCGGATTTCTCGGTCTTAACAACGTCGAGGGATTCGCCTGCCTCACGCTTGAACCCACGAACCCAAGCGGGTGGCCGCAGAATTTCGGCATCATCACAGCGGCGAATGGCGGTAATCCAAGCAAGATCGATCTCTCGATCGTCTACGACCCAGCGGGCGGCGGCTCCGGAATAAACAAGCTGGTTGCGGTTGAAAAGTTCGTCGCGCTCTCATTGAATTCTGCGGATCCCGACTTCGTCGCGACAAAAATCAACGGCACGTCGCAATTGATCACGATTCCCGCGTCCTACGTTCCGCCTGGAACTCCGCCGGTTGGATTCCCGCTGACCCCGACGATGCTCTCGAACTCGGCATCAACGGACCTCAAGGATACGAGCAGCGCAACCTATCTCACTGTGCAGCCCGCAGACACCTCAACGTGGCCTGCGCTGTTTGGCGTGCAGGCACAGCCAAGCGCCAACCCCGTGTTCTTCGATTTGAGCGTGGACTACAACCCTGCTTCAGGCGCAGTCGGAGTCGTGCTGCCTGTCGTACTCGAATCGTTCGCCAATCTAGCGCCGGAAACCGCGGCGAACCAGATCAACGGAGTCTCAAACATCATCGCAATTAAGAGCTTCGCCAGCACCGCGGACGCAACGCTCTCCGCCGCTGCGCTGATGCAGTTCGATCCCAACAAAGCTGTGCCGGAGATTTCGTTGAGCGGCACCACCGAGGCGAGCACGGAAACCTGGACGTGCGCTCAAGATCTGCTCGAGAGCGGAGAATCCGATCTGGTCTTCGTGGTGGAAGTGGAATCCGACGGCACTGCGACACTGCGCTTCGGAGACAACACGAACGGTCGCACGCCGGAAACCGGGACGCATTTCATTGCTACATACCGCGTCGGAAACGGCAGCGCAGGTAACGTCGGCGCAGACACACTCACATTTCATGAGGGCGATCCCCGCATCGACAAGTGCCGCAATCCGCTCCCGGCGGTCGGCGGCACCGATCCTGAAACAAACGAACAGATACGGCGCCGCGCACCGCAAGCGTTCCTGACACAGCAACGAGCCGTCACGATGGACGACTACGCGCACGTCGCCGAAGAGACGCCGCAAGTAGATCATGCCGTCGCCA
>DASTZI010000408.1:0-28689 GCA_035764385.1 Vicinamibacterales bacterium | reverse complement strand
GAAACACCGCTGCCTGACCAGCGGAGTTACCGCCTCCGACGACAGCCACTTCGTCGCCTGCGCACACCTGACGCTCCATCTCGGTGGCCGCGTAGTAGATCCCGGATCCCTCGAACCGCGCGAGGTTCTCGATGGCCGGTCGGCGGTATTGCGCCCCGGTCGCAATGATCACCGTCCGCGCGGGCACCTGCGCGCCATCGTCCATCGTGACCGCGAACGGATGCCCAGCGCAGGCGACGGCCGTGGCGCCTTTGGCCACCGCAATCTCGGCACCGAACTTCTGCGCCTGCGCGTAGGCACGCGCGGTCAAGAGCTCACCCGAGATGCCGGTTGGAAACCCCAGATAGTTTTCGATGCGCGAGCTCGAACCCGCCTGTCCGCCGGCGACGTTCGCTTCGAGGACCAGGACGTCGAGACCTTCAGATGCGCCGTAGACGGCGGCGGCAAGTCCCGCAGGACCGGCGCCCACGACAACGAGATCGCGGACGTGCGTGCGATCGATCGCATCATTGAAGCCGAGGCAGTTCGCGATCTGCTGGTTGCTTGGATTCTTCAGCACCGTCTGACCGCGGCAAATCAGAACGGGCACGTCGGCGGTGGTGAGCCGGAAGCGATCGAGCATCTCCTGTGCATCGGCGTCGCGATCGAGGTCGATGTAGACGTGCGGGTGACCGTTGCGCTCCAGGAACTCCTTCACACGAAGCGTTCCCCCGCAGTGCATCGACCCGATCAAGACGACATCACCGAAGTGCCGCTCGATGAGCGCGGCGCGTCGCAGCATGAACGCCCGCATCACCATATCGCTCACCTCGGGATCTGTCTGAATCACTCCGAGGAGGGCATCGCGGGTGAGTTCGAGGACCTCGCCCGGCTCACTGACCCGCAGCCGCCCCATGGCCCTGCGGCCCGTGATCATGTTCGCTTCGCCCGAGAACTGGCCGGGGCCATGCGTCACGATGAGCGTTTCACCGTCATCGGACGGGCGCAGAACCTGCACATGCCCGCTCAAGACGACGAAGAACGGAACGTTCCGATCACCGACCTCGACGAGCACATCTCCGCGTGAGATCGGCCGACGTCGGCCGTGTGGAGTGACCCGCGCAATCTGCGCTGGTCCCAAGATGGGGAACAGTCTGTCCTGATCCATGCGGTCGCTCGCGCTAGTCTCCTTCCCGCACGCGGCCCATGGCAATAGCCGCCTCAGGATGAGGTTCGCTGTTTCGAGGTGAACTACGATCAGCCTGTCCTATGACGTCGTGGTCCACGGTAACGTTACACACTTTTTGCGGCACTGCTCGGCGGAGTGTCGGCGGCTTAAGTCTCCAGTCGTAGTCATCCGTGCCATCCGCGCGGCAGTGGACGCTCGTCGCAACGATTATCGGGTCGAGCCTGACCTTCATCGATGCAACGGTCGTCAACGTTGCGCTGCCGGCGCTGCAAGCGGACCTGCAGGCGACCATCACCGACCTCCAATGGGTTATCGAAGCCTACGCGTTGTTTCTCGGCAGCCTGATTCTGGTCGGCGGCTCAATGGGCGATCAATTCGGCCGAAGGCGCACCTTTCTTGCGGGCGTGCTCCTCTTTACGATCGCGTCGATCGTTTGCGGTCTGGCCACATCCACACGCGCGCTCATCACGGCGCGGGCCATCCAGGGCGCCGGTGCGGCGTTCCTGGTGCCGGGGAGCCTCGCGATCATCAGCGCAACGTTCGATGATGCGGAGCGCGGTCGTGCCATCGGCACCTGGTCCGGGTTCAGTGCCATGACCACCGCGTTAGGCCCCGTCGTTGGCGGCTGGCTGATCGAGCACGTCAGTTGGCGCGCCATCTTCTTCCTGAACGTGCCGCTCGCGGTCATCGTGATTGCGTTGTCGCTGCGGTGCATGAGCGAAAGTCGCGACGACACTCGCGGTAGCCGGGTCGATTGGACCGGCGCCGTGCTCGCGGTCCTTGGTCTCGGTGGCATCGTCTACGGTCTTCTCGAGTGGCCGCGACCGGAAGCAAGCCGATCGATCGTTTTTGCGACCACCGGCGGCGGCATTGTCGCGCTCACAGCGTTCGTCATTGTCGAACGCCGCGTGCCAGGCCCGATGCTGCCGCTCGGGCTGTTCCGGTCGCGCACCTTTACGCTCGCGAACGTGCTCACACTGTTTCTCTACGGGGCACTCGGAACCGTGTTGTGGCTCGTTCCGCTGAACCTGATTCAGGTGCAGCACTACACGGCGACCGCCGCCGGTGCCGCCTTTCTGCCGTTGCCCATCCTGATGTTTGCGTTGTCGCGGTGGTCCGGCGGTCTGGTGGCCCGCATCGGCAGCCGGCTTCCGTTGATCATCGGACCGATCGTTGCGGCCATGGGGCTTGCGCTCTACGCAAGACCAGGAATCGGCGGTTCGTACTGGACGACGTTCTTCCCCGCGATCGCAGTGCTCGGATTAGGAATGGCGATTGTGGTCGCGCCGCTGACGACGACCGCGATGACGGCCGTCGAAACGCAGCACGCGGGCGTGGCGTCGGGCGTCAATAATGCCGTTGCCCGCGTGGCGGGGCTGATTGCGATCGCGGTGTTCGGAATCGCGCTGGTGCGCGTATTCGACGCCCGGGTGAACCCGGCCCTCGATCAACTTCAACTGCCGGCGACTGCCCGGGCGGCTATCGATCGTGAACTGCCGAAATTGGCGGGAGCCAAGATTGACGCTCCAATCGAACCCGCGCAACGCGCCGAGTCGCAACGCGCCATCGACGAGGCGTTCGTGTCGGCATTCAAGCTGGTGATGACTTGGTCTTCAGTCCTGGCGCTCGTGGCAGCAGCAGCCGGGGCACTTATTCGAGAGCAGCCGCGTGCGCTTGCGGCCGGTGAACGAGCGATGGCGCGCCCGCCAGAAACCAAATTGCAATAAGCGCGTCGAAGATAAGGCACCCAAATGACGAGGTCGGCATGAACGGCCAAATGGGGTTTCCCCAGAGGTGATGAACGAGATCCCAGCCAGAGTGCATCAGCCAGGCGACACCGATGAATGAGTACGAGCGAAGCCCACGATACGCGAACGGCATGGCGACGATGGGAAACACGACCTCCCAAATCCCAAACCCACCTCCGCTGAGATAGGCGCCGCTGGCGCCGGCGACAATCATCGCGTTGATGGTCCGCCGAGCCGGCTCGCTGACGAGCGACATGATGAGGACGAACACAAGTGAGCCGATGACCGGGCCAACAAAGTCCATGACGAGAAGCGGCGGCGGATGCATGACGGAAGTACCTCTGGCGATCAATCCTACTTCGCATCATCGACCGGGCGGCGGGTATCAGAATCCGTGGCCACAAACCGGACGTTCGGGGTTCGGCAATTTTCTGCGTTGGCGGCTCGTCGATCGGCGACGTCACCCCATCACGCCGAACCCTCCACGCGATTCGTTGCCGCGGCGGCAGCCTTCGATCGCGACACCGCGTGCGGAACAGGGCTATCGATCGGTGACGTGGGTCGGCCACTCGACCACGCTGCTGCAGCTTGGGCCCGTGAATGTGCTCACCGATCCGGTCTGGAGCGAACGTGCATCGCCTCTGCGGTGGCTCGGTCCGCGTCGGGTGATGTCGCCCGGCCTCGAGTTCGACGCGCTCCCGCCGCTCGACGTCGTTCTGCTCTCGCACAATCACTACGACCATCTCGATGCGGCCACGGTCCGGCGCATCGCCGGCCGCTTCCCTGACACGCCGTGGCTCTGTCCGCTGGGACTGCGCGACCTGCTGCAGTCGCTGGGAGTTCGGCAGGTCATCGAACGCGACTGGTGGCAGACATTCGAGACACCGGCCTTCAGCGCCATCTGCACCCCCGCGCGGCATTTCAGCGCGCGCTGGATCCGCGATCGCAACCAAACGCTGTGGTGCGGCTGGGTCATTGAGGCCGATGGCGTGCGCGTCCTCTTCGCCGGAGACACGGCGCTGCATCCTGCCTTCGCGGACATCGCGACCCGCCTCGGCCCGTTCGACCTCGTGATGCTGCCGATTGGCGCGTACGAACCTCGCTGGTTCATGCAATACGTCCACATGAATCCAGAGGATGCGGTCGCCGCGTATCAGGCGCTGGTCGATGGAACGGGCGCTGCTCCGCCGTGTTTCGGGATGCACTGGGGAACGTTCCGATTGACCGACGAACCGCTGGAAGAGCCACCGGCCCGTTTCGCGCAGCGCTGGCGTGAAGCAGGATTGCCCGTGTCCTCGAACTGGACACTGGCCCATGGTGAAACGAGGCGGTTGTAAGTTATTCGAGTCGGACGAGGCCGCGGCGAGTGGCGACCTTGACGGCTTCCGTGCGGCTGGTGACGCCGAGCTTTTCAAACAGGTGGCCGAGATGGGTCTTCACCGTGCGTTCGCTGATGTCGAGTGCGGTCGCGATCTCCTTGTTCGCCTTCCCGTCGGCCATCAGCTTGAGCGTGGCCATTTCACGTGGAGTGAGCTGCACGCGCGTGACGCCCTCGGCCAGCTTCGCGGCCGCGGCGGGCGCGATGTAGGTTCGGCCGGCGAGGACCGTCCGAATGCAGCCGACGAGATCGTCGGCGGAAATATCCTTGAGCACGTACGCCTTGGCGCCCGCCTTCAGCGCGCGCTCGATCTCGTCGTCGGTGTCGTAGGTGGTCAGGATAATGACGCGCGCCCGCGGATCGCGTTCGCGGATTTGCCGGACGACTTCGACGCCTTCCATGCGGGGCATCCGCAAGTCGAGCAGGATCACGTCCGGGCGGTAGCGCTCGTACGCGTCGATCGCCTCGATGCCGTCGCCGGCCTCGGCGATCACCTCGAGATCCGGTTCCTGATTGATGATGTTGGCGACCCCGGTTCGCAGCAGCGCATGATCGTCCACGAGCAGCACGGTCGCCTTCTGGGTCATGACGAGCGCTTCAGACGGCAACGTGCACCTGCGTCGGGAGATTCGACGGCTCCCAGGCGAGCACGACTTCGGTTCCGCTGCGCGGCGCGGTGACGATCGTCAACGAGGCGCCGATGCGTTCGGCGCGTTCCTGCATGCTCGTCATCCCGAAGCCGCCGGATGCCTGACCGTGTGCGATCCCCCGGCCGTCGTCGGCAATCGACAGCCGCACGCCAATTGATCTGACGGTTGCCGCACTGAACGTGATCCGCTGTGCGCGCGAATGCCGCACGGCGTTGCTCAAGGCCTCCTGCGCGATGCCAATGATTTCGCGCTCGACGAGATCGCCGAGGCGCGGAAGTTCATCCACCTTCACGTCAATTGGAACTTCAGTGGTCCGCTGTGCCACGCCTGCAAGGCGCTTGAGCGCGGCGGCGACTTCCTCCCCATCGCTCACATTGGGCCGAAGTGTTCCGACCGACCGCCGGGCCTCGCTCAAATGCGTGCGCGCGAGATCGACAACGATATCGAGCTTGGCCGCCAGTCCCGGCGGCATGAACATGGCTTCGCGACGAACGCCCTGCAGTTGCATCAGAATGGCGGCGAACCCCTGCGCCAGGTTGTCGTGGATGTCGCGGGCGAGGCGATTCCGCTCCTCGAGGATGGCCTTGCGTCGCTCTTCCACGCGGCTGCCGTCGACGACGCGACCGTGGTGGAGTGCAAGCGCCGCCTGACGCGCGATGGCTTCAAACAGCTCGATTCGCCACCAGCGGTCCTCCGGGCGGTTTTCTGCCGCGGCGTTCATCAGCGTGAGCCACCCGAGTGTGCGTCCGCCGATCACGAGCGGCGTAGCGATCGTGGAACCGCACCCTTTCCGAGTTGCGAACGCGAGAATCCCACCAGGCAGGCGATTGTCGTCAGGCGCGTATTCGATCGTCTGCGTCCAACCCGGTCCGTACGCGAACAGATGCGCCGCCATCATCTGGCAGGGATAGTCGCCATCGACCCGTTCGCCGGCAGCGTTGGTTTCCCATCCGGGCACCCGCGGCGTGAAGAGTCGATCCTTCACGTACGCCATCCACAGATCGCACCGCTGGCCGTCGCCCTCGATCAACCAGACGGCGCACGCGCGACTCTCCGTCTCCTCGACGACGGTCTTCGTCAGCGCGCCGAAGAATCCGTCGACGTCGGGTTCGCGTGCCAGCAGATCGAGCGCGTGCTTGACGACGTCGGCCTGCATCTTCGCGTTGCATTCCGCACGGCCGCGCGCCGTTGCCTCGCGCAGCAGCGCTGCACGCAGCACTTCAGGATCATTCGAATCGATTTCGGCGAGACGCGGCGGCCACTGTTCGGAGCATTCTGAGCCGTTGTTCGTCATACCTCTTCCTGCAGCCTGCAATTATCCGGCAGATCGAGCGCAGATCCACATCGTCCAAAAGTCGTAGATCGCAATCGTTCGTTTGATACGCAGTTGAGTCGCGCACACGACGCAACACGTAATCGACCTCCTGCCTGATTGGAATCGCATGCACCGAAGCGGATAGTTGCGGGGTCCTAGTGCTGGTTGGTGGTTAGTGGTTGGTGGTGAACCTAAGCCACCAACTACCAACTACCAACCACAAACCTGAGAGAAGGAGACAAGTCATGACACGAGTGATAGCAGTGCTGGTTGCCGCGGCGAGCGTGTTCGGTGCGAGCCAGGCGTATGCGCAGGAGTCAACGGCGGGGCCGGCCCCCGTTGTCGTCACGATCATTCCCGGCGGCGCGACGTTCTTCACCGAGGGCAAGGACACCAATGGTCCGAGCTTCGGCAACTACGACCTGGGCGGCGCCGTCGCCGTCAACTTCAATCGATTCGTCGGCGTCGAGGGCGAAGTCAGCGGCGCACTCGGCATCACCCAGGATCTCGAGTTCGCCAACGGCACATCGAACCTCAAATCGCCGAACTTCGTGAACTACAGCGGGAACCTCGTCGTCTCCGCGCCAAACAAGACGTCAGTCGTTCCGTACGTCACGGGTGGCATCGGCGGCCTGAGTCTCTTCGAGAAGGAATCCCTCGGCATCGTCGGCACGCAGACGTTCTTCACCAGCAACGTTGGCGGCGGCGTGAGTTGGTACGCCGGACGGTGGGGATTGCGGGGTGATTACCGATTTATCGCGTTGAAATCTAAAGAGGACGCACCCGCGTTCTTCGGGCAGGAGACCCGGTACGGGCATCGAGTTTACGGCGGGGTGCTGTTGAACGTTGGACGGTGACGTCCATTCCGGTACTCCCCCTTCGACTGTGAACGTGGAGGACGAGAGATTCATGGCTAAACGGATGTTGGTGATGCTCACCCTGACGCTGCTGTTCGTCGGGGCCCTGGGCTTCGTGAAGTTCAAGCAGATCCAGACAGCCATCGCCCAGGGGGCGGCCTATCAGCCGCCCCCCGAGGCTGTGACGACCATCATCGCCGCACAGGAGCAATGGCCGTCGACGATCAATGCCATCGGCACGCTGGCGCCGGTGCGCGGCGTCACGGTCAGCGCCGACTTGCCAGGGATCGTCGACCAGATCCAGTTCGAATCGGGCGATTGGGTTCGCGAGGGTCAAACGCTCGCGATCCTCGACACGCGACAGGAACAGGCGCAGATGGCGGCGGCCGAGGCGCAGCGCGTGCTGGCGCGGCTCAATTTCAATCGCATGCAGGAGCTGCTCGATCAACGGGTCATCTCCAGGGCTGAATACGACAGCGCGACGGCGCAGTCGCGTGAGACCGAAGCACGCGTCGGCGAAATCCGCGCAGCCATCGAGCGGAAGACGATTCGCGCTCCGTTTCCGGGGATGCTCGGAATTCGACAGGTCAACAAAGGGCAGTACCTGGCCGGCGGCGATCCGCTCGTCACCCTGCAGTCGCTCAATCCGATCTACGTGAACGTCGGCGTGCCGCAGCAGGCCATCGGGCAGGTCCGTGTCGGCCGCGCTGTCCGAATCACCACCGAAAATCTCGGCAATGTCGCCTTCGACGGGCGGGTGACGGCGATCGACTCGGTGGTCGATGAGAAGACCCGCAACATCCAGGTGCAAGCGACGCTCGCCAACCCTGACGGCAAGCTCCGGCCCGGCATGTTCGTTCAGACGGAGATGATCCTCGGCGCGAATCAGGCGGTGATCGCGCTGCCCGCATCGGCCATCAGTTACGCACCCTATGGCGATTCGGTGTTCGTCGTCTCGGATATGAAGGATGACAAGGGCCGCACGTACCGCGGGGTACGTCAACAGATTGTCAAGGTTGGACCGGCGCGCGGAGATCAGATTGCCGTGCTCTCGGGCATCAAGGCCGGCGAAGAGGTGGTGACGTCCGGGCTGTTCAAACTTCGGAATGGCGCCGCGGTCCAGGTGAACAACAAGGTGAAGCCGGGGAACAACTCCGCCCCGAAACCGGAGAACAGCTAATGAAGTTCACGGATCTGTTCGTCAAGCGGCCAGTTCTGGCCATCGTCGTCAACCTCGTGATTCTGATTGCGGGGCTGCAGTCGATCCGCGCGCTCAGTGTGCGCCAGTACCCGCGCAGCGACATCGCCGTCGTGAAGGTGACGACGGCTTATGTCGGCGCGAACGCGGATCTCGTTCGCGGATTCATCACGACGCCGCTCGAACGTGTCATCGCGAGCGCCGACGGCATCGACTACATGGAGTCGTCCAGCGCGCAGGCGGTCAGCACGATTACCGTGCACCTGAAGCTGAATTACGACACCAATGCGGCGTTGACGCAGATCCAGGCGAAGGTCGCGCAGGTGCGAAATGACCTGCCGCCTGAGGCGGAAGCGCCGATCATCGAGCTCGAGACCGCCGAGAACCAGTTCGCCTCGATGTATCTCGGCTTCTCTTCGTCCGATCTCGACCAGACGCAGATCACCGACTACCTCACACGTGTCGTGCAGCCAAAGCTGAGCGCCATCAGTGGCGTCCAGCGCGCCGACATTCTCGGCAATCGAACCTTTGCGATGCGGATCTGGCTGAAACCGGATCAGATGGCCGCGCACGGGATTTCGCCGGCTGCGGTCCGTGATGCTCTGGCGCGCAACAACTATCTGTCCGCGCTCGGTCGCACAAAAGGCTCGATGGTATCGGTGAACCTCGTCGCCAACACGGACCTCCGGACCGCGGAGGAATTCCGTCAGCTCGTCGTCAAGGAACAGAACGGTGTCGTCGTCCGCCTCGGCGACATCGCCGACGTCGTGCTCGGCTCGGAGAACTACGACACGGACGTCAAGTTCAATGGCGAGACTGCCGTGTTCGTCGGCATATGGGTGCTGCCGACCGCGAACTCCCTCGATGTCATTGAAAAGGTGCGCGACGCCCTCCCGGGCATTGAGGCGCAATTGCCCGTAGGAATGAAAGCCGGCATTCCCTACGACGCGACCGAGTACATCAAGGACGCGATCCACGAAGTGTTGAGGACCCTCACGGAGACACTGCTAATCGTCGTCCTCGTGATCTTCCTGTTCCTTGGTTCGTTCCGATCGGTCGTCATTCCCGTCGTCGCGATTCCCGTATCGCTGGTTGGCGCAGTGTTTCTCATGCTCGTCGCCGGCTTCACGATCAACCTGCTGACGCTGCTCGCGATCGTGCTGTCGGTCGGCCTCGTCGTCGACGATGCGATCGTGATGGTGGAGAACGTCGAGCGGCACATCCACAGCGGTAAACGGCCGCATCAGGCGGCGCTCGAAGCCGCACGAGAGCTGGTCGGACCGATCATCGCGATGACGATCACGCTCGCCGCGGTGTATGCACCTATCGGCATTCAGGGCGGCCTGACCGGCACCCTCTTCCGTGAGTTTGCGTTCACGCTCGCCGGCGCGGTCATCGTGTCCGGCATCGTTGCGCTCACGTTGTCGCCCATGATGGGCGCCAAGCTGCTGAAGCCGGCAGTCACCGAGCGCGGATTTGCTGCATGGATCAACCGCCGGTTCGAAAACGTACGGAACGGGTATACACGGACGCTCGCGTCGACACTGCGCTACCGGCCGGTCGTGCTCACCCTCTGGGTCATCGTCGCCTTGCTGATCGTGCCGTTCTACATGTTCTCGCAGCGGGAACTGGCGCCGGCCGAGGATCAGGGCGTTGTCTTCTCGGTCGTGCAGGCCGCGCCTAACGCGACCATCGAGCAGACAAAGCTGTTCACGTCGCAGATTCTCGACGTCTACCGGTCTATTCCTGAGTCCGCGGCGACCTTCCAGCTCATTTCCCCGAATGGCGGGTTCGGGGGCATGGTCACCAAGCCATGGAGCGAACGGAAGAAGACCGCGCAGCAGCTGCTGATGGAGTCGTACGGACCGCTTTCGCAGATTCCGGGCATTCGCGCCATCCCGTTGACGCCACCAGCCCTTCCGGGCGGCGGCGATTTTCCGGTCGACTTGGTGATCGGCTCGGCGGGAGAGCCGCAGCAACTCAACGAGATCGCCACTCAGCTCGTGCAAAAAGCCATGCTGTCGGGGATGTTCCTGTACGCGGACGCCGACCTGAAGTTCGATCAGCCTCAGGCGGAAGTCGTCTTCGATCGCGACAAGCTCCGATCGCAGGGCGTCGACCTGAGTCAGGCCGGCCGTGACCTCTCGGTGCTGCTCGGCGGCAATTACGTGAACCGCTTCAGTATCCAGGGCCGCAGCTACAAAGTGATTCCGCAGGTGCAGCGCGCGGAGCGGTTGACGCCCGATCAACTCTCGCAGATGTACATCACCGGCTCGAACGACAAGCTGGTGCCGCTGTCCACGTTCGCGAGTCTCCGGACGACCGCCGAGCCGCGAGAGCTGAAGAAGTTCCAGCAGCTCAACGCCGTGCGGATTCAGGGCGTGATCCCCCCTCCCGTTCCCCTCGACAAGGCGCTCGGCCTGCTCGAGAACGAAGCCAAAACGCTGTTGCCTCAGGGCTTCACGATCGACTACGCCGGCGAGTCGCGTCAGCTTCGCACGGAGGGCACCAAGTTCCTCACGACCTTCCTGCTCTCGGCGATTCTGATCTACCTGGTCCTGGCGGCGCAGTTCGAAAGCTTCCGCGATCCGTTCATCGTCCTTGCTGGCTCGGTGCCACTGGCGTTGTCGGGCGCGTTGATGTTCTCGTTCCTGGGCTTCACGACGCTGAACATCTATAGCCAGGTGGGATTGATCACGCTCGTCGGGCTGGTCGCGAAGAACGGCATCCTCATCGTGCAGTTTGCCAATCACCTTCAGGAGACTGGCAAGGACAAGCTCGCCGCGGTGATTGAAGCGGCTGGCACGAGGTTGCGGCCGATTCTGATGACGACCGCCGCGACGGTCGTCGGCCATCTGCCGCTCGTCTTCGCAACGGGACCCGGCGCGGGTGCTCGAAACAGCATCGGCATCGTGCTGGTCAGCGGAATGATGGTGGGGACACTGTTCACGCTGTTCGTAGTGCCGTCGATCTATGTCTTGGTCGCGCGGAGGCGAGTCGTCGTCGCCGAGCCGCGGCGCAGCGCTCGTCTGCCGGAACTGGCCGCCGCCGTTTCGGTTGCCCTCGGCATCGTGTTCTTCGCCAGCGGCGCGTCGGCGCAGACATCGCCGTCACCCGTAGAGTCCGGCCCGTCGACGGGTCTGCGCCTGACGCTCGACGAGGCCGTCCGACGTGCGGTCGAGAACAATCCGGACCTCGCCATCGTGCGGCTCGGGACCGAAGTCGAAGCGGCGCGCGTCGGCGAAAGCCGCGGCGCGTTCGCGCCCGTCTTCTCGACGACCGTCGGCCGTTCGAACAATGTGACGCCTCCGTCGAATTTCTTGCTCGGGGATCAGGGTGTGAACATCGGCGACTCGTTCTGGTCAACCGGTGTCCGGCAACGTCTCCCCTTCGGCGGCGGTACGTGGAGTGCGTCCTGGGACAGCGCGCGGACGACGACCAATAACCCGATCAGCAGCTTCGATCCCAGTCTGCAGGCAGGCTTCGAGGTCGCGGTGTCGCAGCCGCTGCTCAAGGATCGCAACGTGGACGCCGCTCGTTATCAGATCTCGATCGCGAGGCGCAACGAGCAGAGCTCGGATCTGCGGTTCCGCGAATCCGCGGTGCAGACCACGGCTGCGGTCAAGCAAGCGTATTGGACGCTGAAAGCGACACGCGCCAACGTCACCGTGCAGGAGCGGTCGCTGGAGCTGGCCGAGGAGCTCGCCCGTCAAACAAAAATTCGTGTGGATGCCGGGCAAACTCCTCCGCTGGATCTCGTGCAGGCCGAAGCCGAAGTCGCTCAACGGCGGGAGAACCTGATTCGGGCGCGGACGGGTGACGAGGATGCGGAGGACAGGCTGCGACGCCTGATCATGGATCCAGCCGACGCGTCGTTCTGGGCCGTGCGCCTCGAGCCGATCGAAGAGCCGACGCCACGCGACGCGTCCCCCGACGTCGACGCCGCCATCGCCAAAGCAAGCGGCGGCCGCCTCGACGTCGCTCGCGCGAGTCTGGAACTGGAGAACGCCAAGGCGACGACGGCGTTTCTCGACAACCAGCGGCTTCCGGATGTGCGCCTCGAAACGTCGTACGGTGGCGCCGGTCTGGGCGGAAGCCAGTTCGTTCGCAGCGGTGGCTTCCCGGGAACCGTTGTCGGCTCTCGGACGCGAAGCTTCGGCGACGCGCTCGGTCAGGCGTTCGGACCGGATTACCCAAGGTGGAGCGTGGGCTTGACCGTCTCAAAGTCGTTCGGACGCACGTATGAGGACGCAAGCCGGGCGCGTGCCGACGTCGAACGGCGGCAGGCCGCGCAGCGAATCTCGAGCCTGCAGCTGCAGGCTGCGGAAACCATTCGACAGGCCGGACGTCAGATCCGAAGCACGGCGGAGCGCATCGACGCCGCACGTGCCGGCGCCACGCTCGCCCAGCAGCGGCTTGACGCGGAACAGCGCCGCTACGGCGCCGGCCTGTCAACCACCTTTCTCGTGACGCAGGCACAGCGCGATCTCCTGCAGGCGCAGGTCAATCTGCTGCAAACGACGCTCGACTACGAGTCGGCCGTGGTGAACTTCGAGGCCGTCCAGCAGGCGCCTGCAGGCACGAGCGGAGACTCACTCGGCATCGGCCCCGCCAACGTCGTGCCGGTACCCACACCGTCGCCGCAAGGTCTGTTCCGCCAGGGCTCGGGCGCAGCGTTCTGAACCTGAGAGCATCGCACGGGTGATTGCGTCATGACGTTGTTGAAGCTGACCCAGCGGATCCGCGAAGAATTCGAAGAGAGCCCCGGGCTGCGCGTCAGCGTTGACGAAGGCGCGCGATTCTGGGGCCTCGACGAACAGACGTGCGCGCTGGTCTTATCAGAGCTCGTCGCGGACGGCTTCCTCGCGTGCGGCAGGGATCACCGTTTTCGACAGGCCTCCGTCCAGTAAGCGTGCATCAGACGGCAAACAGTCCGCGGCGCAACGCAGAGGCGACGGCTTCAGCGCGGGTCTTGACCCCCAACCTCGCGAAGAGCGCCTGCAAAGAGACGTCGATCTGATGCTCGTTGGTACCGAGTCGGTGCGCGATGTCAGCCAGAGCGACGCCCTTGGCGAGAGATTCCAGCAGCGCGCGCTCGGACGGGGTGATCTGCAATACCATCGTTGTCCTTCCCGAAGAGTAATACGCCACGATTGTGTAGACATTGTGTACAGGGGCGGCACTACCTCCTTTTGTCCTCGAGTGAATACGCGACGGATGGCTGCGGAGTTTCAAGCTCGTCACAATGACGAACGCGCCGCTCGAGGAATCGCCGTTCCGCGTCGTTTCGCGCCAGACGGAGCGCGGATGCGAAATGTTCGCGAGCAGCGTCGGGATGTCCACGTCGCAGTTCGAGCTCGCCAAATGCGGCGGGATAGAACGGATAGCCGCGCAGCCGCGCCGGCTCGGAAATAGCCCGTAGCGCGTCGATCCCACGTTCCGGCCCGTCCCGTTGCGCGACCGCAATCGCCCGATTGAGCGCGACGATCGGCGAGGGTGCGATCGCCATCAGGCGATCGTACAGATTGACAATCTCGTTCCAATTCGTCTCATCCACACTGCGAGCTGTGGCGTGAACTGCCGCGATCGCGGCTTCGACGTGGTACGGCGAGATCACCGAACCGGCAGCGGAACGATCGAGCAGACACAGGCCTTGCTCGACCAGTTGCGCATCCCATCGCGTACGGTCCTGCTCCACCAGCGGGTTGAGATCGCCGTCGGCGTCGACTCGCGCTGGTAGTTTCGCGGCCTGCAGGTGCATGAGCGCGGCGAGCGCCTGTGTTTCCGGCACTCCCGTCTGCGGCGATTCGAGGAGCAGCGAGGTCAGCCGGATCGCTTCGCGGCACAGATCCGTGCGGACCGCCGCCTGCGCCGACGCGCCGTGGTAACCCTCATTGAAGAGCAGATACAACGCGCGCCTGACTGCCGACAGCCGTGGTCCGAACTCGGCGTCGGCGAGGTCGAACAGGCGCCGCGACGATGCCAGCGACTTCTTCCCGCGCGAGATCCGTTTCTCCATCGCCGCGCGGCTGGTCAGAAATGCGTTCGCGATCTCGCTCGCCCCGAAGCCGCAGAGAATGTTGAGGACGAGGGCGACCTGCACCTCCTCCGGCAGTCGCGGATCGCAGCACGAAAACATCATCCGCAGCTGCTCGTCGCGGATCGTCGAGCCTGCGAACGCTTCCTCGATCGTGGGAACGAGCGTCCATTCCGATTCGAGCACCCGGCTCAATTCCCCCGCAAACGTCTGCGCAGTCTTTTCCTTCCGCACGATGTCCAGCGC
Source organism: Vicinamibacterales bacterium (assembly GCA_035764385.1). GTDB lineage: Bacteria > Acidobacteriota > Vicinamibacteria > Vicinamibacterales > UBA2999 > Gp6-AA40. The sequence continues at coordinate 14,092 of DASTZI010000408.1, read as the reverse complement.
GCGATGCTTGGCGACGGACATGAGCCATGCGGCCGGATTGTCGGGGATGCCTCGAACCCTCCACACTTCCAGCGCGCGGCAGAAGGCGTCCTGGACGACGTCTTCCGCCAGCGCGAGGTTGTGCACGCCGAAGATCCGTACCAGCGCCGCGACAAGGCGTCCTGACTCGCGCCGGAACAGATGCTCGCTCAACTCCATTGGGACGCTACATATCCATCTTCATGACGGGGCGAACTTCAACCGAACCGCCGCCCTCAAGAACTGGACAGCCCCGTGACAGTTCCACCGCCTGATCAATGTCACGCGCTTCGACCAGCGTGAAGCCGCCGACGAGATCCTTCGCCTCGGTGAACGGCCCGTCGGTCACCGTCTTCTGCTGACCGCGGATCACTTTGCCTGTCCGCTCGAGCGGCTGACCGCGATCCTTCAGGTGGCCTTTCTTGTCGAGATCATTCATCCACGCGATCCACCGCTGCATGTTCTGCTGGGCCCGCTCAGGCGTGCCCATGTTTTCCTGCCGGGCGGCGTCGGTCATTCGGTAGAGATAGAGAAACTGGCTCATCGGATTATCTCCTTCTATTCATTCTGCCAATTCGAGTGCCTTCACCTATACGACGTTCGAGGAGGCCGCGGCCGGACATTCATCGGTCACGGTCAATGGTTGTGATCACGTTGCAGCGTGGTCACACCTCCGTCGTGGCAGTCGATGAGCATGCGGTGGGGAGGGCCACGTGAGCCTGAACACGTCCGCACCGCATCGCATACTTGCTGCCACCTCGACTCCGACCCACGCGGCGAACCCATCTACCTTGCATGCACACGGGCGCGTGATCGATGGCGCCTTCCGAATCGATTTCCGAAACGATGGGGCCGCGGATGTGGTCTTCGAGGTCAGCGGAGGGAGCAACGAGACGCCGCGCAGCTACACGGTCGAAGGCAAAGGATCGCTGCTGGATTCGTGGTACGGCACGCCAGGCACAGGCCAGTACGACTTATCGGTACGCGGCCCGAGCGGCTTCTATCGGAGGTTCAGCGGAACGGTGACCGGGCCAAACAGCCGCGTCATCGAAGTCCGTACGACGTACGACGCGCGCCACTCCAACGTGCTGCTGGAGCTGTCGAATCCCACCGCCCACGAGGCAATCGTGAAGATTGCTGACCGCTATACGTCGAGAACCGTCGCGTTCGTCATCGATCCTGGAGAATTGGAATCGAGACGATGGGGGGCACATCGTACCGGCGGCTGGTACGACCTGACGGTGACTGTGGAAGGCAATTCCACATTCGCGACGCAGCTTGCTGGCCAGCTCGAGAACGTCGAAGACCGCATCAGCGACCCGTTGCGGGAAGGCCTTCTCTAGAAGGTGCTGCCGGGCCTCTACCTCACCGACCGCGGCAGCACGAGTTCCTCGTTCCCCTCAGGGTGCGGGGACCGCAACCCGGTTTGCAGGAACGATCTGCGCCTGATATGAGAACACCTCGCGCGTCCGGGCATCGACGAGCACCTTGAGCCACTGGACGTCGTTGTTGCCGTTGCCCTGGTTATCGCCGAACGTCTCCACGCGCGTGAAATTTTCGAGCCTGCGGCCCAGCGCATCCTGGAAGGGTCTGTCGATGCGGAAGTAATGCGAGTCGCCGTGGATATACGCTACGGGCTGGCGATACGCCACGACCTCGTCCCGCAACGCGATCAAGAACTGTTGGTACCCATCCGGTTGTCCGTCAGTCTCCGCCAGCGTCCGCGCATTGCGCAGGGGCGCCCGCGTGCCGTCGGAAGGGTCCCAACCGGGATCGGCCTGCGTGATCAACATCACGGCCGCCGATCCCTCCGCCCTCGCTGCCGCAAATGTGTCGCGCAGCCATGCAATGTCCGCCTGGTTGCGTGCCGCATATTCGAGTGGGTCCGGCGCCGTATCACACAGATTGTTGCAAGAGCCCTGGATGTTCAGCGTCGCGTAGGTCACGCCGCGAAAACTCCATCTGCGGTTTTCAACGCAAGGCACCGGCCCTTTCACGCCGAGACACAGCGGCGTCTTTTGAACTTCCTGTGGCAATGGCCGCTGGCCGAGTGAGTACGGCGTCGAGAACAACAGCGCCCGCTCGTGATCCAGCCGTTCCAGCGAGTTGAATCCGCCGTTGTTCGCTCTGTCGCAATCGGTCCAGTCGTTGTCGCCGGGGGTGAACATGGCTGCCGATTCGAGACTGTTCAGATAACGGAGCGACCGTTCGTACAACTCATCGTTGCACGGGCTATTGGAACCTGCCTTGAGATCGCCATCGTGGACGCTGAACGCGAGTTGCTGCGCATTCATGTCCGCAATCAGATTGGGTATGCCTGTTGTCGCCTGTTCCTCGGAATAAGGAAGGTCGCCCCAGAGTCCAATCGAGTACGGGCTCCAACCCTCCCGCACCGCCTTGTCGACCCGTCCCGGTTGCTGAGCGATGGCCGTAGCCACAACTGCGACGACCGCCGCGATCGTCGTTCCACACACGAACAATGAAGACTTATGCACGCAATCCTCCTCGGTGCCTGGCGCTGATAATTGCCGCCGCGCTGGCACAGGAGGCCGATTAGAGCAGGCGTACTTCGACCGCGTTGTTACGACAGTACAAACTCCGCGTAACACTGCGGAGCGTCGGCCGCCCGGATAACGTCAGTGACCCAAAGGTGCCGTGCTCTCTCTGAGCGCCCGGGATGCGGCGTCCGGGAAGTCCGTGAAGATCCCGTCCACGCCGAGAGCGGCGAACTGCCGGAACTCGGCGGCCACGTCGCCGTGATACGACGGTGACAGGAAGACCGGTTCGCTGCGAAGCGTCCAGACGTGTACGAGCAGACCGAGCGCATGCGCACGCGCAACGAGATCGGTCGCTGGCAGCAGCGTCCCGTCCGCGATTGCGGGGATCACAAGACGCGTATTCGGCCCAATTCCATCCGCGTAGGACCTGATGGTCCGCAAGTCAGCGTCTGTCGGCACCTTGCCCTCGAGCAGCTGAATTAATTTGAGGGGGGTCTTCGGACGAATTTCACGAAGGTTCGTCTCGAACGACTGGATGAACACCGGCGCTGCCGGCCTGTTCCAGCCGTGGCGATCGAGCGATGCGAGCATCCGATCTTCGAGCGGTAACCCGATTGCGCGGAAGTACGTTGGATGTTTCGTCTCGGGATACACGCCGATTGGGTGACCGAGCTCGTTGCCGAGCTCTTGTGCCAGCTCGATCACTTCGTCGAAAGTCGGCACCTCGAACTGCCCGTCCCAGCCGTGCGACCTGAAACTCAGTCGCTCTCGTGCACGCAGCGTCTTGATTTCAGCGAGTGTGAAATCTTCGGAGAACCACCCGGTGATGGCCATCCCATCCACGGTCTTGGTCCTCTTTCGATCCGGAAACTTCATCTCCGCATCGGTTGTGCTGCCGATCTCGTTCTCGTGGCGTGCGATGAGCACGCCGTCCTTCGTCGACACCAGATCCGGCTCGATGTAGTCCGCACCCATTTCAGCCGCGAGCCGATAACCCGCGAGGGTGTGTTCGGGACGATGTCCCGATGCTCCCCGGTGTCCGATGATGAGGGGCGCCGGCACTGCAGCCATCGTAATCGCGGCCCCACCCACGATGGCTGCAGCGATGGACAGCGCCGAGCGGCCGCCCGACAGTGCTGAACGGCGCGGACCCTTGGGGTCCGCGGACAACTGCGCTACCACAGGACCTTCACACCGAGCTGCATCTGACGCGGATCATAAGTAGAGGTGATCGTCCCGAATGCGGCGGTGCTTCGGTTTCCACTCGGCGCGGTGTAATTCACGCGGTTGAACAGGTTGAACGCCTCGAGTCGCAGCTGCAGGCGCGCGGCACCGGTCAGCGCCAGCTGCTTCATGAGGGCGACATCGAAGGTCCAATAGTTCGGTCCGCGCACGCTATTGCGCGGCGCATTGCCGAACGGCTGGCTCGGATCGGTTGGAATCGTCACGCACGATGGATTGAACCAACCGGTCGCTGATTTCGAGCTCGCATAGGGGTCACACGTCACGTTGGGCCGGTAGTTGTTGGCGCCCGCGAAATCATTCGTGATACCCGATACCTGAAACGCCGCCGCGGGGCTGTAGGCGAATGTCACCATCTCGCCAGGCGTGATGGTGTTGATGCCGGCAACCTGCCAGTCGCCCCACGCCTTACCGCGTCCGAACGGCAGCATCCAGACGACGCTGGTCGTGCTGTTGTAGGGCTGATGGTACGCGGAAGTGCCGTAATCGGCCGTCAGGTTGTGCAGGTCCTGCGGGGCTGGAAAGTTCCCGTTGTTGTTTTCGAGCGACTGCGCAGCGTTGTCCTTCGCGTTTGAGAATGTCAACGCGCTGAGGAGATTCAGGTCAGCACCTTTGCGCCACTCCCATTTCATCTGCAACGCGTCATATCGCGATCTGCCACCGTTGAACACATAGGTAATGTCGCCGAAGGCCGGAATCGGACGCCGCGCGGCGAGCGGAATGGTTCCAGCGGAGTTATTGGGCGCGGCCTGGTTCAAGTTGCCGATCAGCAACAAATCGCTCGCCTTGTTGCCGACGTAGGCAACGTCCACCAACATGCCCGCGCCGATCTGCCGCTGAACGGACGCGAACCAGTTGTGTACGTATCCCGAGTGGTAGTCCTTCGGAATGTAACTGACCAGCGCCGTGGCGGGGTTGAACGTCGACGGGTCGGTGATGCCGGCCGGATATCCGAGTTCGGTCGGCCGGAAGCTCGCGGCCGCCGGATCCGTCTGGTTGACAGCGGCACGAATCACCTGGGGCGCATTGATGGCCAACAAGTTCGCGGAACCAATTCGATCCCAGTGCACGTAGCTGACGCCCCACCCGCCATGCACGACGGTATTAGGGGTCGGCGCGTAGGCGAATCCAAGCCGCGGCGCGAAATCGTTCTTGTCAGGGTTGACGAGTGCACGATTCGCGACCGATCCGTCCGTCGCACCGATCATCTTGACCGCCACTGGATCGAAATTCGTCAAACGGTTGTGCGCTTCCCACATCGGCGTCGCGTACTCGTATCGAAGGCCCGCGTTCACCGTCAGCCGATCGTTCACCCGGACATCGTCCTGGAGATACGTGAAGTGCATTTGCTGACGTATCTCAGCGACGAACAGTGTGCTGATGGCGTATTGCGATCGCAGGCCAAGCATGAAGTCGGCGAGGTTGTACAGATTGTTCGCCGCCGCGCCGGTGGGACGAGTGAACTGGCCCGTGTATGAGTCGAGCCCGTACAGCGGGTTGACGTCCTGCACCTGCACACTGATGCCCTGGAACTCATATCCAGTCTTCAGTGAATGTCGCCCGGCCAGCCACGTGTAATTGACCTTCGGATTCCACAGCGTCGGGTACTGCCACTGCGGATTGGTGGCCTGTCGCCCGAACGCGGTATATCCGCTGACGCTCTGCGAATTCAACCCGCCGGCGATGCGCGAGTCGGTCGGCAGTCCCGGAATCGAGACAAGTTCGGGCGCGCCGAGCCCAGGCGGGTTCTTACCGCCCTTCGTGTTGCCCCAGCCGAAGCGGATTTCGAGAAGCGATTGCTGCCTTGCCACAAACGTTGCGCCGAGCGCCAGTTGTTTGCTGCGCGCATAGATGGAGCCGTTGCCACCGCCACCCGCAGGCAGCGGGAAGCTGGGCTGATCGAGGGTGTTCAGACTGCGCCAGCCGTACCGCCCGAAGAACGAAAGGGAGGCGTTGGCCACCATATCGACCTTGGTGTCCGCCTTGTTCGAGTGGTTCGTAAAGAGCTGCGAGAGCGCGTAGTTGTTTGCAGCGCCTATTGATGTCGGGGCGGGCAGAGCGCCGAGGACCGCCCGTGCGAACGGCGTCATCGGAATCGGCGTGCCGGCGGGATATGCGAGACCCGTTCGCGGATCCTGGATGTCCACGGAGAGAACGCCGGAGTTCTGCGCGGCCGTCGGCAACGTCGAGAACACGGCCTGCCGTCTATCCTGGCGGAACCCTTCGTAGTCGAGCAGGAAGAACGCCTTGTCGCGAGCAATCGGTCCACCAAGGACGCCGCCGAATTGATTGCGCCGGAGCGGCGGTTTCTTCCCGTCGGGAGGCAGGAAGTGCGGTGCTGCATTCAGCTTCGTGTCGCGAAAGAACTCCCAGCCCGAACCGTGCAGTTGGTTCGTGCCACTGCGCAGCGCAACGTTGATCGTCGCGCCGGCGGCGCGCCCGTACTCCGCACTCTGGTTGTTCGTGACGACGCGGAACTCGCGGACGGCGTCCGGCGAGGGCTGCATCACCTGGTTTGAGAACCCCTGGTTGCTGGTGCCATATGCGTTGTTGTCGAGACCATCGATCAGAAAGTTGTTGAAGACGCTGCGCAGGCCATTGACATTGAATGCGCCCTCGCGCGGCGTGCTGTTCGTGCTCTTGTTCAACGCCGACTGCCGGACGCCCGTCGTCAACAGCGCCAGCGAGGAGTACTCACGTCCGTTCAACGGCAACTCGCGAATCGCCGTTTCCGAGATGACCTGCCCGCGCTGACTCGTCTCGGTCTCGACGAGCGGCGCGGCGGCGGTGACTTCCAGCTTTTCCGAGATCTGACCGACCGCCATCTGCAGATCGATGCGCTGCCGTGCCCCCACCTGCACGGCGATGTTGTCGACGAGCGCAACGGAGAATCCCGACTTCTCGGCCGTGACGACGTACGCCCCCGGTCGCACGGTCGCAAATTCATAGACGCCTTCGCCGTTGGTCGTACGGGTCAGCGACACGCCGGTTTCGGAGCTCGTCAACGTCACGGTGGCACCGGGCATCGCGGCGTTGCTGGTGTCACGAACAGTTCCAACAACCGAGGCCGTATCGAACTGCGCATACGCAGGCACGGCGCAGAGACAGATCAGGACAACCAGGCAATCACGGAGATTCACGCGCATCGTTCACCTCGCTGGGCATCGAGTCATTTCCGATGCAGCGAGGCTAATGAGTGGATGTAAACAACCCGGGAACGTACCGTCGCGCGGAGGTAACAATCCTCGCGGTGGCTGGGCGCTATTTCCGCGTCTGGATTGCGGGCTTGCTGTCCCCGTGATGAGGCAGCGCCTCGATCAGCACGCGGCCTTCTGCGCGCGGCAGTGTGATGCCGGCGAGAAACGCCAGCGTCGGCGCGATATCGGCCGGGCTGGCTGGTGCAAGGTACTCGCCTGACGCGACCCCTGCTCCCATCATCAAGATCGGGACACGCGTGTCATAGCCGTAGGGCGAGCCGTGCCCGGCCCCTGCGTCACGGATGCTCCAGTACGGCCGAGTCACCACGAGCAGGTCGCCGCTGCGTTCCGCATCGAAGCTGTGTGCGAGCCGCCGTCCTACGACATCGTCATCGAAGTGATTCGCGGCGACGCGGTCGCGACTGAGCACGTCCTGAATGCCGGGGATCGCAAGCAGCGAACGACGGACCGCCTCGAGCACTGAAAATTGCGACAGCAGATGATCGAGCACTCCCGGTCGAAGATAGATGTCTCCATTGGCGATGTGGGAGACGTACGACGCAGGACCGAACGCACCCGACAACGTTCGTTCAACCGCGCGTTCAATCGCGGCCGAATCGACTCGTCCGGCGTCCACTCCGTTCGCGAGAAGCCGATCCGGAAGGGGCGCCACACCGTGATCGCCCGTCAGCGCGACGACGTAGTTGCCCGTGCCGACAGTCGCATCCAGTTCGGAGATGAAGCGCCCAAGCGTGCGGTCGAGCCGAACCAGCACGTCCTGGATCTCAGGGCTGTGCGGCCCATAGTCGTGCCCGACCTTGTCGAGCGCGGAAAAGCTGAACCCGATGAAGTCGGTGGCGTCCGTTCGCCCCAAACGCATCGCCGATGCGACGGCGAGCGTCATCGCCGCGAGGTACTCGTCCGAAAAAGGACTCTCCTGCCAACGGTCATAGAAGCCACGATCTGCCTTCCGCGATTCTCCTCCGAGAGCATGCGGAAACGCGGCGGACATGCCGTTGGGCACGTGTGCGCCGAGTGCTTTGTCTTCGTACAAGTACGCAGACAGCGGCAACGAACGATCCCACACCTTGTCGACGTCGTCTTCAATCGGATGGCGCCTGATGAAGTCCGCAACGATCGGATTGGGCGCCTGCGTGAACGCTGTTGACGTCACAAACGTGCCGGAATCGTGGAACCAGGCGACCGCCTCGGGTCGCCGGCCCGCCAGCGGAATCGCGGCGCGCGCCTTGAGCGAAAACGCGACGACGCGGGCAGCGGGATCCAGCTGCGCGCGTAATTCGTCCGCAAGCGTCGGGACACGAATCGGCCTGGCGCTGTCGCCCGCCCCCGTCACGGGTTTGCCGTACGAGACGACCGATGCGCCGTCGTCTTCGGTACACGGGACTTCCCTGTTGCGCGCGCGATCCCACCATTCGTTCATCACCATCCCGTGGGTCCACGGCAGCACCCCCGTGCCCACGGTCGTATGGCCCGCACACGTGACGGAATCGAAGTACGGATAGTCGACCTGACGGAACCATGCGCCTGACGACACAAGGCGCCTGAGTCCGCCCGACCACTGATGCGCGAACTTGTCCACGTAGTCCGCGTGCATCTGATCGACCATCAACAGAACGATCAGTCGTGGCCGTCGTTCGGGTATCTGCGCGGTGGCAACCACTGCGCCGACACAGACGAGCGCGGCAATGCTGCCGAAGCGGCGGAGACTTCGCACGGTCAGAATTCGACCTTCACTCCGAATGTTGTCGACCAGCGGTAATGCTCTTCCTGCAGGACGCGCTCTGGCAGACCCTGGTAATAACGCAGCAGCGCGTCGTTCAGATTGATGCCGTCGACGTAGAGGCGCAGGTTTCTCGCTACCTTCTGGCTCAGCGACATGTCGAGCTGAGTGCTGCGGTCGTAGTACCGATCGAGCGCATTAGTCGCGCCAATCACGTCGACATACGACCCGTGAAAGTTCACGGCCACGCGGCCACTGAAGCCGCCTTTCTCGTACGACGCTGCGATGTTTCCCATGTGGCGCGACTGGCCGGGTAGCGTCGCGCCCAGATGACCCGGTATCGCCGCCGACGACGTCGTGAACGTGTAGTTCGCGTACACGCCGAGACCGTCGAACGGTGCCGGCAGGAATCGAAGCTGGTTCTGCAGCGCAACCTCGGCGCCCCGAACCGTCGCTGCATCACCGTTGAGCGGTTGCGTGACTTGGTACTGCGAGCCGTTGATGATCTGCGTTGACGTGAACCCATAGATGTAGTCCTGCAGCCGCTTGTAGAACACGCCTGCGGATACCACGCCGACCGAATTGAAGTAATGCTCGCCCAACAGGTCGACATTCCACGACTTCGTGGGCCGGAGGTCCGCCGTCCCAAGCGCGATGGTCAGCGCGTTGTCGTCCTGCGCGCGGTACGGCACCGCGTCGTAATAGTTGGGCCGCGCGAGCGACCGCGTCACGGCGAACCGAATGTTGGTGTCCGGTGTTGCCGCGTACTTCACGTGGAAACCGGGCAGTGGAATCCCGTAGCTCGTGGTCGCCCGGAGCGGGTCACTCGACAACCAGGCGCCGTTCGGCGCGAAGCGCACATCGCGTCCAACGAAGTCGGCGGTGGTGTACTCGTAGCGCAGGCCCGGCAGCAGATACAGCTTTCCGGCGTAGATTTCCGCCATCGCGTACGCCGCGCTGGTCCGCTCGGTGCCGTCGAAATTCTCCGCATCACGCTGGTGGTTCACCGCCACGGTCATCGGCGCGAGATTCGGAATGCCCGCCACCAGCGACTGACTCAGGTACGGCTGCAAATCGTAGCGACCGCCGAGATACGGCGGCAGGTCGCCGAAGCCCGTCTCAACGAAGTTCCGCATCGGCAGCGCGGCTGCGGTGCTGTAGTTCGTTTCGTTCCGGTCGCGCCCTTTCCGCTTGTCGCGAAACTTCATTCCCGCCTTCAGGAAGGACGTCGACGACGTGCTCGAGGTCAGTGGTCGGCGCAGGTTGACCACGGCGACGACGTCACGATCGTTGGCGTAATTGGTCGCCCGTATCTGCTGCTGGAAGTTGTAGCTGTTCGGGTCGTCGTTGAGCGGATTCGCCTGAACGTTGTCTGGATCGATTGACGTCGCCGTCACATTCGGCGCGAAGGTCACCCGCGACTCGCGGAACGTCGTCGTCATCGTCAACGGATCGTATTGATCCGAGTACCCGCCGCTCACCTCGTAATCGAGCGTGGAGGAGCCGCCGATCAACGAATGTCCGTTCACACCCAGCGAGGCGATGCGTTCGATGTGGGTGCGATCGCGCAGCTCGCGATCGATCCGGCTGTTGCCGACCAGCCATCGCACACGCTGGCGGTTCTCATGGTCGTCAATGAAGCGGTTGAACATCCCGCGGAACGTCAGGCCCGAGCCGGGGCCAGGTCGCACGTCGAGGGCGCCGCTGGCGCCCACACGCTTCCGATTCACCTGGTAATAGCGCGGGTTGAGTTCGTTCAATCCGAGCGCCGGCGTGTACGTCACCTCAACGTCCTGGTTGCCGCGCTTGGTGGCAGACTCGCTGAAAGACCCGATGAACCCGACGGTACCGCCTCTGAACCGACGCCCCGCCGTGGCGGTTGCATTGCTCTGTCCCCAATCCGAGAGCATGCGATTGAAGCCACCACCAATCGATCCCAGCAACCGCGCCTTGTCGGGAGCCTGCTTGGTGACGAGGTTCACGCTGCCGCCAATGGAGTCGCCGTCGACGTCAGGCGTGAGCGCTTTTGACACTTCGATCGCCTGCAGCAGCTCGGACGGCACGACGTCGACCGCCACCTGCCGGAGCAAGGGATCAGGCGAGGGGATCCGTTGGCCGTCGATCATCATCGCGTTGAGCCGCGCCTCCGTCCCACGAACGCTGACGTATCGTCCTTCGCCCTGGTCCTTCGTGATCGATACCCCGACCACACGTTGTGTGGTTTCAGCAGCGTTCCGATCGGGAAACGCTCCGATCTGATCGGCCGACACGACGTTGGTGATGTTCGGCGCGCTCTTCTGCTGATTGAGCGCGCGGGCACTGGCATCGCGCAGCAGCGTCCCGACAACGACAACGTTCTCCTCGATTGCGCCGATGGGGATGTCGCCGAGATGAAGGACGGCCCCTGGCTCGACCGTCAAGGTGCGCGTCCAGTCGGCCCGGCCCAGATACGTGATCTTCAGGGTCAGCGAACCCGCCGACGCGAGAACGAATCGAAACGTCCCCTCACGGTCGGTCGACGTTTCAATCGGGCCGTCGTTGACGAGGACGCGCGCGCCGGCGAGCGGCTCTCCCGTGGCCACGTCCAGTGCGCGGCCGTCGAGAACGACTGCGGCCGACGACTGGGCCAGGGCGACTCCTCCCGAGGCGATCAGGAGGGTACAGAGGACGGACAGGACGAGAACGGGACGCGGCTGGTTCATTCGCCACGTTATAGCTACGCGGCGTAAACACACCGTGTCAGTTCGTCAGTTGTAGAAAGTTTGCACGTGTGACCGCGCTGTCACGCCGTTATGACTCGCGTCAGCGGCCGGTGTGCGTCATCAGAGCGCGGCGAAGATTGTCCCGCAGATCGCGTTCGAACGCCTGGTGCCCCTGCCGCGTGAGATTCACCATCAGGATGCACGGTTCGGGATGACAGCCGCGAACCGTGACAAACACTTCAACGCGGCTGCTCTCACCGGCGGTCGACGCGACGCCGATGACCTCGAGCCGTGAGTCGTACTCCGCAGCCACATCGCGGCTCAATGCGGTCACGGTATCGATGCTGAGAATTTCATCGCGATCGAACGCATTGGTCGGTGTCATGCGTGCGAACCCTCTCTTCCCGCGGTCAGACGCCACATCGCGACTGGCAAGGCGACGAGACCCGCCGCCGGCAGCGTCCGCCTCGCCAGCGTCATGGACCAGCGGCCCCGCTCCGCCGCGACAAGACGAGCGCAGTAGTCGGACGCGGCCTGGAGCCGCTCGCGCCGACCGAGGTACTTCTCATGGAACGCCGCGCAATCTGCTCCCATGACGGCATCGAGGATCGCCACTTCGGAAGCGATTGGTTTGGCGCTGCCATCGAGATGTTGCACCTCGCGGCGTGCCACGTCGATGTCGTGGACGCGTCCGAGCAGATCCTGGGTTTTGCGGAGGTCGCGCAGCACCGCGGCGTCCACTCGAATACCCGCCGCGTCAGCGACTTCGAGCGTGTAGCGAAGCTTTTTCGCGGCGATACGCACGCGGTGGAGTCGGTTCGGCATGTAGACGACGGGCGCGCGATCAACGGCGTCTTGGAGCTCCTGTTGCCGTGTATGCGTTTCTGCGATCACGCTGCGACGCCAATCTCTCCAGAAGAAGCTCAGCGGGGTGATGGCCGACCGCCCTCGCAAGGCGACGAGCGGCTTCAGCTCGAGATCGTCGAGCTGCTTCACGAGCTTGCGTCGGGCCCGCTGTCGATCGTCCTCGACGCGTCGGCTGACCATGCCAATTGCACAGCTCGCGGACGGTAGGCGTGTGGACAATGAGTGGAAGATCTCGCGGGTAATATCCACGTCTCGCACCGCACCGAGCATGCGGCCGAGGACGCGGCAGAGCTCGAGACGTTCGGTATCTTTTCCGTCGACGATCTTCAGGGCCGCTCGAGCACGACGCGTCGCAATACGCGCCTCGTGAATGCTTTCCACGTCGCCGTCACGGACGCCAGACCAGTGTTGACGGATGAGCCGAACATTCTCGGCAGCGAATTGGATCGGGGTGCCGGCAAACATTGCGTTACACAGATGCAACGGGAACACCAGCTAACCGTTACATCTGTAACGGTTTCTGGGTCGACCTCCTTAGCCTGCCACGATTGTTACATCGATGAGATAGGCTCTTGCGCCTATGACCGACCGAAAAAAGGCGAGGCCTGCGCAGGCGATGGAAGCCGCCCGGGCCGCCCACCGAACTCTCAACGATGCGCTCGCGACCGCCAAGCAGCTGAAGGCGAAGTCGCGTGACGCAAAGCGGCGCGTCAAAGCGGCCAAGAAAACGGCCAAGAAGGCGGCCAAGGATGCGCGCGCGGCGCGAAAAGCCGCGGAGGAAGCCCGCCGCCAGTACAAGAAGGCCGTCAGCCGCGCTGCCAGGGCGCGGTCGAAGGCGGCCAAGGCGGTGAAGAAGGAGGAGAAGATCGTGACGCCGAAGCGACGATCACCCTCGCGAAACCACGCGGCGGCGCGACCAGCGCATCGAGCCAGCGCTCACACGCGCCGGCGAGTGTGGGAAGTCGGCGAAGACGCCGCTGACAACGGCAGCGTGTCCGAATCTCCGACGGCGTCGTAATCGCGGCGCGCTTACTCGGCGCGCCTGAACGCCACGTTCCCCGAGTTCACGAGGAACCGTGTCTCTACCAGCGTCGCCAGGATCGCGTCGCATACCGCCTCGTCCAGCGCCCAGAGGCGGCGCGCCTGCGCGCGAGTCAGCCGCAATCCGGGCATCTCGAGAAACTCGGCGCGCACGCGTTGGAGGACTTCCAACGGAACGAGGGTGGAGGCGGGTGCAATCCCGGTTTGGGTCGCGGCACTCATCGGCGTGCGTGCTGACGCGTCGCGCTCACAACTGGCGCGCCGGCTTCGCTTGGATGGTCGGGCTCGTAGCGCAGCAGTTCCCACGCGGGAATGCGAACACCGACATCGTGCGACCGAATCGCGCATCGCTGTGACCGGAACTCGATAACGCGGGTGTGGGCGACTCCGCTTCGAGGATGGCAGGAGACATACACCTGGCATCCGCATCCGAGGCTGATCGTGTACGACATGTCGTCACCTTATCGGCACTCCGTGTCGGTCAGATGACTCCGACGTATCCGCGATATCAATTTTGTAGGCAATTGCACGCAATTGCTCATGCCGCCCATGAACCGTTGCGGAAGAGTGTCAGCGCGACATCCACATTACGGCGCAGCGCGCTCCTGATCGCTGGCCAGCTCTTCTCACTCCGGACGAGCGTTTTCCACGAGTAGAGATGCTTGGGCTTGTGGAAGTCGCTGTTGGCGACATAGGGATAGTGCTTCAGGCTCGTCACCGGAAACAGATCGTCGCGATTGGCCGCCTCCCACACATCGACGAGATCGGACAGCTCCTCGCGATGGT
>DASTZI010000407.1:0-15753 GCA_035764385.1 Vicinamibacterales bacterium | reverse complement strand
ATAACGCGAACGAGCCGGCGCCGGCATTCAAGCAGCAGGAACCGCGCGTCGGCGAGCTGGCGACCGAACAGACGGAGATGTGGGTGTTCTTCGATGATCGGAACGTCTACGTGTCGGCGCGGATGCACGACAGCGCGCCCGATCGCATGGTCGCCGACGAGATGCGACGCGACGCCAGCCTCTATCAGAACGAACACTTCGTCGTCGTCCTCGATACATTTCACGATCGGCGCACCGGGTTCTTCTTCCAGACCAACCCGCTTGGCGGGGTCCGTGACGCGTTCATCCAGGATGAGAACACCGCCAACTACGACTGGAATGCCGTCTGGGACGTACGGGTTCATCGCGACGAGACCGGCTGGACGTCGGAGATGGTCATCCCGTTCAAGTCGCTCCGCTATCCAACGGGCAAGGAGCAGGTCTGGGGCATCAACGCGCGCCGATGGGAGCGCCGGGTCAACGAGCACTCGCTGCTGTCGATTACGCCGCCGGGTACGCCGCCCAACAATTCGGTGCAGCGGCTCGCCAACGCGGCGACGCTGGTCGGAATGGAAGTACCGCCCCCGGCACGCAACATCGAGCTGAAGCCGTACGGCGTCTCGAACCTGACGACCAACCGTGTCGCGTCTCCGCCGACATCGAACAAGATCGACAAAGACATCGGCATCGACGCGAAGTACGGCATCACGAGCAACATGACGCTCGACCTCACCGTCAACACCGACTTCGCCCAGGTCGAGATCGACGAGCAGCAGGTGAATCTCACCCGCTTCAGCCTGTTCTTTCCCGAGAAGCGCGATTTCTTTCTCGAGGGCCAGGGCATCTTCGACTTCGCGAACACCGGCAACAACGGCTTCCGTCAGCCGGATGTGCCGATCATGTTCTTTTCGCGGCGCATCGGCCTCGACGCCGGCCAGCCCGTGCCGATCAAAGCGGGCGCGCGGTTGACGGGGCGTGTGGGCAAGACCTCGCTGGGACTGCTCGAGATTCAAACCGACGAAGGCGCGTTCGACCCTGTGCTTGGGCAGCCGCGGAGTCAGGCAACGAACTTTCTGGTCGCACGCGTCAAGCGCGACATCCTGCGGCGAAGCAACATCGGCATCATCGCCACCCGACGAGCGCCGCGTACTGGCGCCTCGGGTTCGAACGCGCTGCTTGGCGTGGACTCGACCTGGAATTTTTTCGAGAACGTGCAGGCCGGTACCTACTACGCGCGGTCGGATACGCCCGGACTGACGGGCGACGACAGCAGCTATCGCGGCTACTTTCGTTACGTACACGATCGCTACGGCCTGGAAGCCGAGCGGATGAAGGTCGGCGACGCGTTCAATCCGGACGTCGGGTACGTGCCGCGTCCTGACGTGACGCGCACCGACGTCGTCGCGCGATTCAGTCCGCGGCCACGCTCGAGCCGGAGCGTCCGCAAATTCGAGTGGAACGCGGAACTCGATCGATACGTCAACGGGCACGACGAGCTCGAAACGCGCCTGGCATCAGGTACGTTCCGAACCGAGTTTCATAGCAGCGACCAGCTGCAGTTCACGTATCGAAACAATTACGAGTTCGTGACCGCGCCGTTCAGAATCTCCGGCGGTCCATCGGTGCCGATTGGCGTTTACGAGTTCAACGAGGGGGTCGTTCAGTTGAACGGCGGCGCGCAGCGCGCCGTGAGCGGACGCCTCACGATTACGGCCGGCGAATTCTTTTCAGGGCACCGGCAGCAACTCGAATACAGCGGGCGCGTGAAAGTCTCGAGTCAGCTTGCGTTCGAGCCGCGGTTTCTGACGAGCCATATCTCGCTCGCCGAAGGCGCGTTCACGACGAAGCTGGTCGGCACGCGGACCACCTACACCATCACGCCACGAATGTTCGTCAGCGGCCTCGTGCAATACAACTCGAGCCTGAACACGCTCGAATCCAATATCCGCTGGCGCTGGGAATACCAGCCAGGCAGCGATGTGTACGTCGTCTACACCGACGGGCGGGACACGTTCGGTCCCCGAACGGCTGCGCTGATGAATCGCGGCGTCGCGATCAAGGCAACGCGGCTGCTGCGGTTCTGATTCTGACCTGCCCCGACTGACGGGCCGCGTAGAAGCTCGCCGCGAAGGTCAACACCCCGCACACGATCACGACGAGTGCAGGCGCCGCCGGTGTCTGCAGATTCCTGACGAGTGCCGTCGCAATCAGCGGCGCGGTGCCGCCGAACGCCGTCTGGCTGATGTTCTGCACGACGGCGACCCCGCTGAACCGGATGCGCGTTGGAAACAGATCGGCGGTCACGAACGCGAACGTACCATTCACGAAGGCGCCGGCCAACGCCGCCATCGTCATCAGCACGATGATGTTCACGCTCTGTCCGCTCAACGCCGCATAGAACGGGTAAACGCCGAGCGCGAGAATGAGCGCGCCGATTCGCAACAGCAGATATGGGGGATAGCGGGTCGCCAGCCATCCCACATAGACGATGAGGGCAGCGTGCAACACGACGCCATACGTTTGTGCGAACACGGCGGTTGACGCGTCGTAGCGCGACACGGCGGTGAGATATGCGGGCATGTAGGCGAAGAAGAGCCCGGCAAACACCGCGGTCACCGCTTGGGCGGCGATGCCGACGACAATTTGCGATGAGTGTGTGCGCACCAGCTCGCCGAGCGGCTCCTTCGACGCAGCGGCGAGTCGTTGCAATGCGGTGAACTCCGGCGATTCCTCGAACGATCGCCGCAGCCAGAAGCTCGCGAGCCCCAGCAACCCACCGATGATGAACGCGACGCGCCATCCGTACAACGCGGCCTCCGTCGGAGGCAGCACGCGGCTGACGACAAGGGCGATGGTTGTACCAAGCGCGACGCCTAACGTCACAAAGCCGAACACCACGCTGCAGACAAACGGCGCCATCCGCGGCGCCGATTCAACCACGTAGGTGATGGCACCCGGCAGCTCTCCACCCAGACAAAACCCCTGCGTCAGGCGCAGCAGGACGACGAGGACGCTGGCCGTGATCCCCCAGGACGCGTAGGTCGGCACGACGCCGATGCCGAGCGTGGCCGCCGACGTGACGAAGATCGACGCGAGGAACACGCCGCGGCGCCCGAACTTGTCTCCAAGCCGGCCGAGCACGAGCCCACCAAGCGGCCGCGCAAGGTAGCCAATCGCGAACGTCGTAAAGGTGACCATGAGCGATACGAGCGGATCCTCGCTGGGGAATACTGCGCGTCCGATTTGCGGCGCGAAGATGCCGAAGATGACGAAGTCGTAGTACTCGAGTGTTCCGCCGAGGCTGGCGAGCAGAATCATCCGCCACGCGCCGCGACTCATTCCGTCCGGGTTGGCCATCGGGCGCATTCTCGCATGCGGTGGTATAAGGTGCAGCGCTATGGCCACGCTGAACTACCCGACCGGTCCGCTGCATGAGGTGATGCGAGCGACCGCGGAGCGATTTCCGGATCGTCCCGCGATCACGTTCAAAGACACGGTGATGACGTTCGCGGCGTTCGATCGTGAGTCGAACCGGCTCGCGAACGGTCTCGCTGGGCTCGGGCTCACCGCCGGCGACCGTATGGCGCTGTATCTCCCCAACTGCCCGCAGTACCAACTCGCGTTCTATGCCGCATGCAAGTTGGGCGCGATCTCATGCCCCATGAACCCGTCGTACCGCGAGCGCGAGATCACTTACCACGTCAACGATTCGGGCGCGAAGGTCATGGTGACGCACGCCAGCCTGTGGCCGGTCGTCCAAGCCTGCCGTTCACAGCTGCCGAATCTCGTGCGTGTCGTCGTGACCGGCGACGACGTTCTGCGCGGCGGCGCGTGCCGCTACGACGATGTCGTGGATTCTGGATCCGCGGTAGCGCCCGATGTTGTGGTCGAGCAGGGGCAGTTGGCAGCGCTGCCGTATTCAAGCGGAACCACGGGTCTTCCCAAGGGCGTGATGCTCACGCACCGGACGCTGGTCTGCAATCAGCTGCAATATCTGCACGGCAGCGGCGTCGGATCGGACGACGTCTATCCGATCTTCCTGCCGCTGTCACACATCTACGGCGTCATGCTGATGAACGCGGCGATGGGATCCGGCGCGCGTCAGATTGTGATGGAACGGTTCGATCTCGAGGCGCTCGTTTCAACGATCGAAAAATATGGGGTCACCGTGCTTCACCTCGTCCCGCCCGTCCTCCTCGCGCTCGCCAACGCCGCCGGGCTCGACCGCTCGCAATTCCGCACCGTTCGCTACGCGCTCTCGGCGGCGGCGCCGCTGGCGCCGGATGTTGCACGCCGCGTGGAGCAGCGTCTTGGCTTGCGCGTCATTCAGGCGTACGGCCTGACCGAGACTGGACCGGCATCGCATCACTCGCCGCTCGAACCCGAGCAGGCGCGGCTGGAGAGCGTCGGCGTCGTCATGGCCGATACCGAACAGCGCGTCGTCGACCTCGAGAGCGGCGAGAGGGTGCTCGGCCCGGGTGAGGTGGGAGAGATCTGCATTCGCGGTCCGCAGCTGATGCAGGGCTACTGGAACGCCCCGGAGGAAAGCGCGCGAGCGCTTCGTGACGGATGGCTGCACAGCGGAGACATCGGCTATGTCGACGAGAACGGCTACACCTTCATCGTGGACCGCAAGAAAGAGATGATCAAATGCCGCGCGTTCAGCGTCGCGCCGGCCGAGCTCGAGGCGACCCTGCTGGAACACCCCGATATTGCCGACTGCGGCGTCGTCGGCGTGGCTGATGCGGAAGGTGGCGAAGTACCGAACGCCTTTGTCGTGCCGCGAATGGGATGTACGCTCGATGCAGCGGCGCTCACTGGCTATTTTGCGCAGCGCCTCGCCGGCTACAAGACGATCCGGAAATGGCATGTGACGGATGCCATTCCACGCACGCCGTCTGGCAAGATCCTGCGGCGTATGCTGAAAGAGAGACTCACGCCATGAAAGACGTATTGATCCTCGGCGGCGCGCGCACGCCGATGACGGAGTATGTGGGCGCGCTGAAGGATGTGTCCGCGATCGAGCTTGGCGCCATCGCATCACGAGGGGCCTTCCAGAAAACCGGCGTGAAACCCGAGTGGGTCGATCACGTGGTGTTCGGCAACGTGCTCCAGACGAGCGCGGATGCCATTTACGGCGCGCGGCATGTGGCGCTTAAAGCGTGTGTCCCATTCGAAGTACCTGCATTGACCGTCAATCGACTATGCGGCTCCGGCGTCCAGGCCGCGGTCACCGGCGCTCACCACATCCTCACGGGCGAAGCGGACATCGTGCTCACTGGCGGCATGGAGAACATGAGCCAGGCGCCGCATGTCATCCGCGGACTTCGATCCGGCTTGAAGCTCGGTCAAGGCGCACTCGAGGATTCGCTCTACGAGGGATTGCGCGACACGATGTGCGGCCTCTTCATGGCCGAAACCGCGGAGAAGTGCGCCGGCAATTACGAGATCTCGCGTGAGGAACAAGACCGTTATGCGGTGCGCAGCCAGAAGAGCGCGGATGCCGCATGGCAACAGGGGCGGTTTGCCGAGGAAGTCGTTCCTGTGGAGATCAAAACGCGGCGCGGAACCACTGTTGTAGACCGCGACGATCACATGCGGCCCGACACCACCATCGAGGCGCTCGCCAAACTGCCAACCGCGTTCTCGAAGAACGGCACCGTCACGGCCGGCAACGCCAGCGGCATCGTCGACGGCGGCGCCGCAGTCATACTTGCCTCCGAATCGGGCGCGAACGCGCGCGGGCTCACGCCGATTGCACGGCTCGCCGGCTGGGCGACCGTCGGCGTCGATCCGAGCATCATGGGCATGGGACCGGCACCCGCGATCCACAAGCTGCTGCAGAACACGAAGCTCACGCTCGACGACATTGATTTGTTCGAAATCAACGAGGCGTTCGCCGCGCAATATCTCGCTGTCGAAAAGGAGCTCGGACTGAACCGCGACAAGGTCAATGTGAACGGCGGCGCAATCGCGCTGGGACATCCGCTTGGCGCGACGGGCGCACGCATCCTGCTGACACTCACGCTGGAAATGCGACGGCGAGGCGCGAGGCGCGGCATCGCGGCCGCCTGCATCGGAGGCGGCCAGGGCATCGCCGCACTCGTGGAGCGTCTCTAGATGGAAATTCGGACGGTAGGGGTTCTTGGCTGCGGATTGATGGGAGCGGGCATCGCGCAGGTCGCCGCGGCGGCCGGCTACAAGACGATTGTCCGGGAAGTGAATGACAGCGCGCTTCAGGCCGGCATCGGTCGGATCCGTAAATTCCTGGCGGACGGCGTTGCGAAGGGCAAGGTCACCGAGGATGCGCAGAACAAGACGCTCGGCAATTTGACGGGCACGACACAAGCCGAAGATCTGAAGGAGTGCGACATCGTTGTCGAAGCGATTGTCGAGAACGTCGACGAGAAGCGCGCTGTTTATCAGGCCGTGGAAGCCGCGGTGCGGCCCGAGACGATCATCGCGTCGAACACCTCATCGTTGTGCATCACCGAGCTGGCGGTCGCAACACAGCGGCCGGATCGGTTCGGCGGTCTTCATTTCTTCAATCCTGTACCGTTGATGAAGCTGGTGGAGGTCATTCCGGCGCTCACCACGAGCGAGCAGACGAAGCAGACGCTGACGGCATTTGCGACCTCGCTCGGCAAGGAGCCGATCGCCGCACCCGATCGTCCGGGCTTCATCGTCAATCGCCTGCTCGTGCCGTACCTGCTGGACGCCATTCGAGAGTACGAACGCGGGCTGGGAACCATCGAAGACATCGACAAGGGCATGAAACTGGGGTGCGGCTACCCGATGGGACCGTTCACGCTGCTCGACTTCGTCGGCCTCGACACGACCTATTACATTGCCAACATCATGTTCGAGGAATTTCGGGAGCCGAGATTCGCGCCGCCGCCGCTGCTGAAGCGGATGGTGCTCGCGGGGCACCACGGGCGCAAGACAAAGCGCGGGTTCTACAGCTACTAGTCCTTCATCAGCATGACATGCGCGATGGCGAGCTCGCGTGAGTGCGTGAGCGTTAGGAGAGAGCTTGTCCCGCCCATCGCCTTGAACCGTTCGGCGGCGCCGCCGTGAAATGCGAGACGCGGCGGACCATGCCGACGGACGACCTCGATGCCGGTCCAGTAGACGCCGCGGGAATGGCCGGTGCCAAGCGCCTTCATCGCCGCTTCCTTCGCGGCAAACCGCGCGGCAAATGACGAAGCGAAATCCCGCTTCGCCTGGCAATAGGCGATTTCACCATCGGTGAAGATGCGCCGCAGAAAGCGCTCGCCGTAGCGCTCGATCATGTCCGCCACGCGTTCGATTTCGGTCGCATCGAGACCGACACCTATAATTTGCATTTCCCGCTTCGGATCCTACATGACCCTTCCATCGGTTCCTGCCAGCTTCTACTGGAGCAACGAGTCGTGGGGCGCCGCGCTCCGGTGCCGCCCGCTGGAGCCGTTCGCGCAACATCTGTTTACAACGCGACAACTCCAGTTACCGTCAGCGGATGCGTGGCGCTCGCTCGCTTCTGCGATCCACGTGCAACCCGGCCGCATTGCCTCGCTGAATCAGATTCACGGTCGAGAGGTCGTCCGCATCGAGCCGAACCTTTCGCTTGCAGCGCTCGAAGCGATGCACCAGGAGCGTGCGAACGGTGATGCGCTCATCTCTGACGGACCGGATGTTGCGCTCGTCGTGCGCGCCGCCGATTGCGCCCCGCTGCTCATCGCCGACACGCGAACCGGTGCGGTCGGAGCCGTGCATGCCGGTTGGCGCGGAACCGCGGCACGTGTCGGAGTGGCCGCAATCGAGGAAATGCGGCATCAGTTCGGCAGCCAGGCCGCAGACCTTGTCGTGGCGATCGGCCCGGCGATTGGTGTCTGCTGCTATGAAGTCGGCTCCGATCTCGTCGATGCGTTCGCTGCGGCAGGACACGAGCGCTACCAGATCGACCGATGGTTCCTGACACCGCGCGAACGCAGGATGCGGTTCGATCTGGTTGGCGCCAATCGGGACCAGCTGATCCTCGCCGGCGTCCGCGAGGAAAACATTCATGCGTGCGGCCTCTGTACCGCCATGCATCTGGACGTCCTCACGTCGTATAGAGCCGAGCAGTCGGCCGCCGGACGCATTGCCGGTGCGATTCGAGCCTTAGCGCCGACAACCGCGGTTCACGGTTAACGGGGCGCGGTTACGGCACCAGTCGCGTGCCGTGCAGCAAACACTCTGCGCGCAGTCGTTTGCACCGACAACAACCAATGCGGCGCTTCGGCGCGACGCTTGCCTCCGCTCGTGTCGCCAGCGTAGGTGGAGGATGCCATGGTCGTGAAAATCATTTCGTCGTCAGACAAGAACCCGTTGCCCGGCAAGCTTGCCGAGGCGGAACTGCACTTTGCCGAGGGCGTCCTCGATGGTCTGAAACTCGTCGGCTTCACGATATGGGAGCGGCGCACGGGAGGCGGCCGCAACGTGACCTTTCCGTCGCGCAACTATTCCGTCAACGGCGAGCGCCGCAGCTTCGCGCTGCTGCGTCCTGCATTGGGCGATGCAACCGCGCAGGATCGCCTTCGCGAACACATTCTCGAGGCGTACGCGGAGTTCGAAGAGAAAGCCGCCGTTCCGTCGTAGATCGCGACGGGCGGCTAGTGAACGCGGTCCCTCTGCCAGCGCGGCGGATCGGTGCGGTCCAGCGGGTCGTAGAGAAATACGCGGGTCTCTTCGCCGAACTCGGCGCGCGGGCGCCAATCAAGTTGCGCGTTGATGGATCGCACGTGTTTCTTCAGCAAGTCCGGGCGCTCCCAGTCCTCGATGAGGAGCACAGGGTGGCGGCCCATCGCTCGGAGCGCCGCAATCGCCGCATCGAGATCGTCGAGCCAATCCCATCGAACGATGGGCCGGCCGGTGTAGTAGCGGGCGCTGCCGCTTTCCTGCACGGCCACGATGACCGCCTCCGGCGGAAGGGCCGAAGCCAGATAGCGGCCAGCGAGTCGATACCGCGACTCGTACCGGCGCATGTTGAAGGCCTGCTCCTCGCCGGCACGAAGGACGTTGAAGGAACCGACCACTGTTAATGCGCACAGAAACAGAACCGCGCGGGCGGGTGCAGGGAGCCGGATCAGGGCGGCGACTGACAGTCCGCCAACGAGAATGAACAACAGCGGAAAGGCAGGGAGCAGAAAGCGAAGATACGACCATTCGGCGAAGGACGCGTAGGGGAGGTACGACGCCACCACGATGACCGATGCAAACGCGACGAACGTGAGCGCCGGCTTCAGGGAAGGAGCGTTATCCCAGGGGCGACGAACGAGCGCGAGCACCACCAAAGCTGTCGCGGTAAGGAGCAAGGCCGGCGCCTCACCGTGAATGAGGCGCAGTGCGTAGCTGCGAGCATTCGGTGCGATGTTGGCGAACGAGTAAAGGTCGCCGGCGGCACCGTAGCCGGACGTAAGTGGGCTTCCGTAAAGGCGCCACTGCAGGAGAAATTGCGCGCCGACGGCTGGAGTGATGCCCGCGAGAAATGCCATCAGGCGAGGGGCCCGGCGGAGGCGCGAAACGCTCCCCGCCGCCACCGCGACAACAGCCGCAAGCGGCAGCAGGTTCGGACGCGTGAGAATCGCGAGCCCGGCAGCACCGCCTGCGGCAAGCGGTGCGTGCGGCAGTGGCGAGAGCGCGAACAGCAGCGCAATCGTCCACCAGGCGGTCGCTGGCACGTCGCTCATGGGCTGAACGATTTGAAACAGCACTATCGGGCTGGTTGCGAGCAACGCGGCGGCCGCGAGGCCGGCGTGTCGTGAATGAAGACGGGCGCCAAGCAGGTAGGTGGCCAGCACCGCCAGACCGCCAAGAAGCGGCACGACGAGATACGCAGCGAATTCGCCCCCCGCAAGCCGGAACGGCGTCATGACCAGCGGCAGACCCGCCGGGTAGGTCGGGACGAGCTCGCCGGGACGAGCGCCGGATCGATACCCGAGGGGCGCCATTGACGTCGTCGGGTCGTGCCATGTCACAGCGCGGGCGAGCGGCTCGTCGCTCGATGACTTCGCCGAGGCGATCAGGGCAGCTTCGCTGATGTAGCCGGATGCATCTGCACTCCCGGCGGAATACGTGCCGTAGCCGACCCCGATGCCCGCGGTGGCGGCAGCGAGCACCATGGCAAACGCCGTCGCGTGATCGCCGAGGAACGGCCAACCCGCTTCGCTGGCATCGGTCAATGTGCGTCGACCGAATCGCGCCGCTGCAGCAATCGCAGCAACGGCAATGACCAATGGGCCGCGCCAGGTGTGAGCCGAAAGGCGGAACGGTCCCAGTTGAATGAGAAACCCGCCCGTGATGGTGACGATAACGAGGATGACAAGTGCGGTCGTCGCAACCGCGACGAGCAGACACGCAATCCGGCGACGCACGTCTGTGGGCGGGTTCGTTACTGCAGTACCGGCAGCAGCCGTGCGTTCTCCTTCTGCCGTTTTGGCGGAAGCGTCCACTCCTCGCGAAGTCCCTTGTCGAACTCGGACCGGAAGAAGTGGTCCTTCAGGCCGCCGTCAATGATGTCCCACGGCAGCACTTTGTCGGTCGAACGATCGCGGAACACGAAGAAGTCGGCATCGACGCCGGTCTCGGCGACCGCCGCCCGCCAGTTTCCGCCATTCCGCTCAGCCGCTTCGATGGCGTCGGCCACGCGCCGATCCCCCAGCGACAGCAGTGCCTGGTAGAACGAATGCCGTTCCGACTTGATGTTGAAGTAAACGTTGTCGATGCCGCCCATGAGCGAGCGCATCCGTTTGATCTTGCGGTCGATGGATCGATCGTCTTCCATCGGCAGCCATTGGTATGCCGTTCCCGGCTTCGGCACGAGCGGGTTCACGCTGCCAACGATGCGGCCGAGGTGACCGCGGCCGCGCTGGTGACGCAGCATGATGTCGCGAAGCTGCAGGGTGATGTCGCGAATGGCGACGAGATCATCGTCAGTTTCCGTCGGCAACCCAATCATGAAGTACAGCTTCAGGTTGTCGAACCCGCTGGCGAAAATCATGTCTGCGGCCGCAAGAATTTCGGCGTTGGTGACGGTCTTGTTGATGACGCGTCGCAGTCGATCGGATCCGGTTTCAGGCGCAATCGTAATCGTGCGCTCACCGCTTCTGCGGAGCAGCTCGAGAATCGTCGGCGTGAGATCGTCGAGACGAAGCGAGGCCGGGCTGATCGAGTAGCCCATGTCGACGAGCTGCGTCAGAATCTCTTCGATGTCCGGGTGATCGCAGAGCGCGATCGACACAAGCCCGGCGCGATGCGAGTACTGTCGCGCGTGTCCGGCACGCTGCAGGATCCGATCTTTTGGAAACGCGCGAACCGGAAGGTAGTTGTAACCGGCCCAGCAGAAGCGGCACAAGTTGGCGCACCCGCGCACGACTTCGATCAGCAAGCGCGAGCCAAGCTCGGTATCCGGTGTAAAGATTGTCGTCGCCGGCGGATCGACCGTGTCCGTCGTCTTGAGCGCCGCCTTTCTGACGACGGGCGGGGCGCCGGTCCCGGGCCGCGGCACGAATGCCTCAATGCGGCCGTCGGCGGTGTGGTTCACGTCGTAGAACCCCGGAACATAAAACCCGCGGTCCGCAGCCAGGCGGCGAAGCAGGTCGTCGCGATCGCCGGCACCCTTGAACGCGTTGAGCAGCGCCGGAATGAGCGCCTCGCCCTCGCCGGCAGCGATCACGTCGGCGAACGGCGCGAGCGGTTCAGGGTTGACGAACGTCACCGCACCTCCGATGACGACAAGTGGATCACGGGCGGTACGTTCAGCGGCGCGCGGCTTCAGTCCAGCCAGCCGGAGCAGTGTGACAACGTTCGTATAGTCCCACTCGAACGATACGGAGAACGCGAATACGTCGAACTCGTTCACCGGCGTCTGCGATTCGATGGTGATGAGCGGTGCACCCGAGGTCAGTTGCGCGGCCAGTTCCGTCTTCGGCGGCAGGAAGACCCGCTCGCAGACGATGTCGTCCTCGGCGTTGAACAGCTTGTAGACCGTCTGGAAACCAAGGTTGGACATGCCGACGAAGTAGGTATTCGGGAACGCGAGCGCCACGCGCAGGCGTCCGCCGTGCGGCTTCGACACGTAGCCGACTTCCTTTGCCAGAATCTCGCGGGCCCGCTCGCGCAGCTGCCAGGACTGCATGGGAACTAGCCAACGGGGACCGGTACGCCTGCTCCACCTGCGACGGCGGCGGTCTCGTGTCCCCGGGGTTTATGTAGTCTACGGCATCAATTTGGCCGCCGCAGGAACGCGGGCACGTCGAGCGGCGACGACAGATCGAAGCCACTGTCGTCCGCCATATTCAGGCCGCTCGCCTCACGCGCCCTCCCCGCTTCACCGGCCCCCGCCATCAGCGGCAACGTGAGCTCGAGTGGAGCTCGCCGCGACAACGTGAATGCCGGCGCATCGTTTACGGCGGAAGCCTGTGCGGCAGACTTGGTGACCGTGTGTGACACCTCCGGCTGAGCCGCTTCCGCGCGAGCCAGATGTGCCGTGTAGCTGGTCAGATCGGTCGGCGTGGGAAGGGCGGCGGCCGGAACATGTCGCGCGCTCCCCGCGCGATCGAAACCGGTCGCGATGACGGTAATCTTCAGCCTCCCGGAGACGTTCGGATCGATCACCGCGCCGAAGATGATGTTGGCATCCTCGTGCGCGGCCTCTTGAATGACGCACGACGCCTCGTTGACTTCCATCAGCGACATATCGGGCCCGCCGGTCACGTTGATGATCACGCCGCGAGCCCCGTGCATCGAGCTGTCCTCGAGCAGCGGGCTCGATACCGCGCGCTGCGCGGCCTGCATCGCACGTGCATCGCCGTCCGCAACACCGGTTCCCATCATGGCAACGCCCATCCCCGACATGATCGTTCGCACGTCGGCGAAGTCCAGATTGATCAGTCCCGGCACCAGGATCAGGTCCGAAATGCCCTGGATGGCCTGACGCAGCACGTCATCCGCCAGCCCGAACGCCTCTGTCATCGTCGTGCGGCGATCGACGACGGTCAGCAGCCGCTCGTTGGGAATCGTGATGATGGTGTCGACGCACTCGCGCAGCGTCTCGAGGCCCGCATCCGCATGCTGCGATCGACGCTTGCCTTCGAATCGAAACGGCTTGGTCACGACGCCGATCGTCAACGCGCCGAGCTCGCACGCAAGGCTCGCGATGACGGGGGCGGCGCCGGTCCCCGTGCCGCCGCCGAGGCCCGTCGTCACGAAGATCATGTCGGCACCCGACAGCGCCTGAATGATCATGTCCGTGTCTTCGAGCGCGGCCTGACGGCCGACATTCGGATCCGCGCCGGCGCCCAAACCCTTCGTCAGCTTCTGTCCCAGCTGCAGCTTGATCGCAGCGCGGCTGTGATCGAGCGCCTGCGCATCGGTGTTGGCGACGATGAACTCCACGCCGCTCAGGCCGACTTCCACCATGCGGTTGACGGCGTTGCTCCCGCCGCCGCCGACACCGATCACTTTGATCTTGGCGCCGCGGCGCACTCCTTGCTCGAGTGTCATCCGCAGGTCCTCTCCCTCGCGCTGATCAAGCTTTTTCATGTCGCCTCCAATCGCCCCAGTCCGTTAACCCAAATCCGCGTAGGCCTGGTCCTTCTGGACCCGGCAGATCAGAAAAATTCTTTGAAGATCCCGCGTAGCTTCCCTGCCATGCGGCCGAACGCCCCTGCACCGACACGCGCCGGCTCCGGCTCGCGATTCCGGTGCGCGTAGAGCACGAGCCCGACGGGCGTCGCAAACGCCGGACTGCTCACGTGATCCGTCAACCCGCCGACGTCCATTGGCGCGCCGCGCCGAACCGGCAGATCGAAAATCTGCTCGGCAATCTCCGGCATCCCTTCGAGAATCGAGCCGCCGCCGGTGAGCACAATTCCCGAGTTGAGCGCCTTCTCATAGCCGGCACGCCGAATCTCGTCCCAGACGAGATGAAAGATCTCTTCGGCGCGCGGCTGGAGAATCTCCGACAGAATCCGGCGCGCCATCAGCCGTGGCTTGCGGCCGCCGACGCTGGCGACCTCGATGGTGTCGTCTTCGTCAACCATTGACGAGAGCGCGCAGCCGCTCTTCCGCTTCACCTTTTCCGCCTCCGGAATCGGCGTGCGCAAACCGACGGCGATGTCGTTGGTGAAATGGTCGCCACCGACCGCGACGACGCCGGTGTGCCAGAGGCTGCCCCGCTCGAAGATGGCGAGATCCGCCGTGCCGCCCCCGATATCGACCAGGGCGACACCGAGCTCCTTCTCGTCCTGCGTCAACACCGCCTCGGACGCCGCCAGCTGCTCGATGACGGTGTCGGTCACGGTGATACCGCCACGATTGACGCACGCAATCAGGTTCTGCGTGGACGACGCCGCGCCGGTCACGATGTGGACGTTGACTTCGAGCCGGGCTCCGGTCATGCCGACGGGCGCGCCGATCCCATCCTGCTCGTCGACCACGAAATCCTGCGGCAACACGTGGACAATCTCGCGGCCCGTCGGCAGCGCCACCGCCTTCGCCGCATCGATCGCTCGCCGCACGTCGTCGCGGGTAATTTCACGGTTCTTGCCCGCAACCGCGATGACGCCACGGCTGTTGAATCCCTTGATGTGCGGCCCGGAGAGGGCGAGATGGACCGAGTCGATTTCGACGCCGGCCATCAGCTCCGCTTCCTCGATCGTCTTCTTGATGGAATCGACCGCCGCATCGACGTTGACGACGACTCCGCGTTTGATGCCTCGCGATTCCGCGGTGCCGATGCCGACGATGTCGAGGGTCCCGTCGTCCATGCTTTCGCCGACGACGGCGGTCACCCGCGAGGTGCCGACGTCAAGGCCGACCAGGTAGCGTTCTCTTCGCGCCATTAATTTCCTCTCTTCGCCGCTGGCCTGACGTAGACACGCTGATCGAAACGCAAATCCACTGAGTCGATGGCCGCGACTCGCTCGCGCAGCGCCGGCGCGAGATCCACGTAGGACTGCAGCCGCTCCACAAACTGCTCGGTCCCGACGCGCACCAGCGCCGTGTCACCCTTGAGAATCAACGTGGCGTCGCGGTCGTCGCTGACGTCGATTTCCGAAATGCGGCGGGCGAGATCCGGCCGCGGCTGCAGCGCCGCGAGCACACGCGCCGCCAGGGCCGCGCGTGACGGATCGATCAATGTCGCGTTGTCCCGCGGCGCCAGCCCATCGATGATCGGCAGATCGAACTCCGCGTAGTTGGGACCGAACTGGTCGATGATGCCGCCGCGGTCGTCGATCAGATAAAGGTCGCCGTTGAGACGGCCGATGCCCATCGGCTGGCGCTCGGAAATGGCAACCGCGACCGTACCGGGCAGGACGCGGCGCATGGCGGCATCGGCCACCCACGGTGAACTGCGAAGCTTGCGTCGCCATTCGTCGAGACTGACGGTCAGCATGTTCGCGCCGCGAAGGCCGTCGAGCAGCGCGACGACTTCGCCTTTCGAGAGACGCGAATTGCCCGTGACCGTGATTCGACTAATCGTGAGCGCGTCGGCGGCCAGCACTTGCCGTGCGACGTAGTAGCCGGCAGGGACGACGACCGCCAGCACCACCGCCGCACGCACGGCAATCCGCCACGACAGACGCAGGAACCGCGTCCTGCGCGCCGGCGTGACGTGGGCGCGGCGGAAGCGACGATCGGACGGCGCAGAGACCGGCATCATCCGTCCCTCCTTTCTTTCTCGGAGGGGCCGACCTTTCCGCCTTCGCCTTGCTTCGGCGAGACCTCGCCGGAGCGCGCATCGTGCGCGGA
>DASTZI010000406.1:0-16025 GCA_035764385.1 Vicinamibacterales bacterium | reverse complement strand
CCTGTGGTTCGATCCATGCGCATTCACGATTCCTCAAATCGGCACGCTGGGGAACGCACCGCGAAATGGCTTTCGACTTCCCGGCTATTCCCGCGTCGATTTGTCGGTGATGAAGATGATTCCCATCCGCGGATCGGCACGCACGGAGCTCCGCATCGATGTGTTCAACCTCTTCAATCGGGTAAATCTCGGCATTCCGGACCGGACTGTGTACGGCGCCCTGGCCGATGTCGAAAATCCGCTGGTGACCGCCGGGACGATTACAAGCGCCGACGCGGCGCGGCAGGCGCAGCTGTCTGTGAGGATCAGCTTCTGACGCTGGAGATCGTCATGCGAAGCCGAGAAGGGCGGCAGACTACGGTCTGCCGCCAGCACCTCAGGTGATCTGGCGCGTTATCTCCCGATCTGGACGCCTTCCTTCAGCAGCTTCTCGAAATTTGCGGGGTCGAGGTTGTTCTCGGCGCAGACGTATTCCTGGACGCGCGTGCCTTCGCGCAGCATCAACGTCGACGTGAGCTTCCACGGTTTCGTGAATACCTTCGGATCGTCCATCGTCACTTCGTAGTTGATCTGATCGCGGTCAACGCGCGTATAGCGTTCGGTGATATGGAGCGCCTCGGAGTGAAACGTGCCGGTCCCGGCCAGCCACGTTTTGTCGTTGAAACCGATGACGTCGACCACGAGCGTGTCGCCTTCCCAGTGACCCACCGAATCGCCCATGTAGCTTGCAAGCACATCGTCGGGATGCTGCGCATTCAGCGGAATCATCCGGAACGTGTGCATGTACTCGTAGAGGACCACGATCTCCTTCGTCGTCTGGACGATCTTCTGAGGGAACAGGCCGAGCATCACCGATCGCGGTACACCGGGGGGAAGACAGCGGGACGTCGGATCGTCGATCGCTCTCTTGTTGAACGACTCCAGAACTTTCTTCGCGGCCCACTCCTGATAGGGCGCGGCTTCACGCCCTGCCGGTCGCTCGTTGGAGCCGATCACGGGAGGCACGTCGGGGTTCTTCCCGGAACCACCGACACCGAAGCCCGCGTTCGCGTCGTCCCAGCTGCCGCGGAGCGTGCTGCCGCCTTGCCAGGTGCCGGTGAGATCCGGCTTGCCGTCTGGTCCGCGCGGCACAACGGAGCCAGCTTGCGCGAACACGCTTGCCGGGATCAGTGAGAGGACCATCAACACGCCGACGACCGCATGCCGCGTCATCGGACGTCTACCGCCGGCGCGTTGCCGCCGTCTCCGGTCCCTGCCGGTGGCCCGAACATCAGCTTCTTGCCGTCGGCCAGCGTGATTTCGCGCGAGTGCGCCCAGTTCGAACCGTCACGCGCGCGCCAGCCGGTGACCGTAATGCGATCGCCCGGCTTCATCGTCTGATCCTTCTTCCAACCGAGCCTCGCGAGCACCGTCGGCGGGTAGCCCTCGAACTTCCAGTTGGCGACGCGGCCGTCCTTGTCGGTGACGTCAACGAAGAAGAAGGTGTGCGGGCTCCTCCAGTCGATCTCGGTAACGACGCCAGCGATCGTCACGGGTTTATTGACGTCGTATTCGGCGCCGAACGAGTGATGCGCGGCCGCCCGGTCCGCGGTGATCGACATAATCGCGATCAACCCACAGAGGTACGAGATCCATCTCGTCATAGCTCACCTCGCAACACGAGCGGCAGGAGCACCGCGTATCGCGCTGAGAGTCTACGCCTGGTGACGCGAAAACGTCCACGGCGCTTGACGGGACTCTATTACAATGGCGCG
Source organism: Vicinamibacterales bacterium (assembly GCA_035764385.1). Lineage (GTDB taxonomy): Bacteria > Acidobacteriota > Vicinamibacteria > Vicinamibacterales > UBA2999 > Gp6-AA40. The sequence goes on along the minus strand of DASTZI010000406.1, from coordinate 14,271 downwards.
CCTCGCTAGGTTTACGCGCATGAGACCACACCAGCTGCTCGCGCTCTGGTTGTGCGCGCTTGGTCCGGCGCAGTTGTTCGGACAGGGCGGCGCAGAGCTGGCGCCGCCGCTGCCGCCATCTGCGCCGGACGCGCCGACACCATCACTGCAGGCGGCGGCGGATCCCGGTTATGCCGCGCTGATCGCCACCTGCAAGACGCCACCTGCGCGAGCCGGAGGTCCGGGACGCGCCGGCGGACGCGGGCCCGCGCCGGCACCAGGAGCGCGCGAGTACACGATCACGGAAATCCCCGGAGTGATCGCCGGCGGTCAGCGCTGGAAATTCGTCTGGCAGGAAGCTGGCAACAACGGCGACGGCATCGTCGGGACGAACGACGGCGGCTTGCTCATCGCGCAGAACGACAACAGCAAAGTCGTCAAGCTCGATAAGAACGGGAAACCGTCAGCCCTGTACGCGGATACGCACACGGGTGGATCGCTCTCGATCAGCAAGAAGGGCGACGTATTCATCGTGCAGCGCGGCCTCAAGTCCAGCATCCTGCAGCTCGCGCCTCGGCGCCGTCAACTCGCGAACTCGTATCAGGGTGATCCGCTCGACTGTGTCGGCGGCAATCCGAACGACCTCTCGGCCGACAGCAAGGGTGGCGTGTATTTCACACAAGGCAGCGTTTATTACGCCGACGCGAAGGGCACCATTACGAAGTACGGTGAGAACATCACGCCGAACGGGATCATCCTGAGCGCGGACGAGAAGACGCTGTACGTCACCAATGGCCCGACGATCGCGGCATTCGACGTCCGCTCCGATGGGTCGCTCGCGAATCAGCGCGAGTTCGCGACGCTCGAAGGCGGCGGCAATGGCGACGGCAGCACCATCGACGCGGCCGGCAGGATTTACGTCACCACCAATCCAGGTGTACAGGTGATTGGTCCGGACGGAAGGTATCTCGGTATTATCCCGTCACCGCGTCCGGTGATCAGCGTGGCGTTCAGCGGCGCCGATAAGAAGACGCTGTACGTTTTGGCGCGCGGCGCGAAGTCAGCCAACGGCGAAGAAGTGCCGAACGCCGCGCAGCTGTACGCGATCCAGATGGTCGCACAGGGCTTTAAGGGACGGGCGAAGTAGGAGGGGTGCCAGGTGATGACAGCAGCCGGCTTCTCTCGTTATGCAGTGGCCGCGGTCCTCGTGGGTGTTCTCGCGGGCTTCTGGTCCAGAAGTAGTACGGGAGAAGTGACATGAGGAATCGCGATCGGCGGAATTTTCTCAAGCAGAGCGGTCTCCTCGCGGGAGCTGCTGGCGCGCTTGCCTCCGGTGCTGCGGCGCCGGCGGCTGCGCAGACGGGGGCTGCGGCGCAGGGCCGCACCGTGCGGCGAGCGGATCGCTACGACGACTCGTTCATCTTCGAGCGAAAGCCGTTCACATGGCCGGGAAACAAAACCCTCGCGGTGTGGATCGTGCCGAACGTCGAGGTGTGGCGCTACGACTCGGCATCGGGGCAGGCGATTAGTCCGAATGAGCGCGGCATCGTCCCCGACGTCGTCAACTACGGGTGGCGCGAATATGGGATGCGCGTTGGCCTGTGGCGCTTCGCCGACGTGCTCGACGCTGCGGGCGTCAAGGCTACCGTTGCGTTGAATGCCGCCGTTGTCGAGCATCATCCGAAGGCCGTGGAGGAAATGAAGAGACGCGGCTGGGAGTTCATGGGGCACGGCATCACCAACAGCGAGAATCTCGCGGGGCTTGCTCTCGAGGCCGAACGGAATCTGATTCAGACCTCGCTGCGGACCATCGAACAGGCGACAGGCCGGCGGCCACGCGGATGGCTCGGCTCGGGACTCACCGAAACCTACAACACGCTCGACATCCTCGCGGAGGAGGGTGTCGTCTACTGCGGCGACTGGAACAGCGACGACCAGCCGTTCCGGATGAAAGTGAAGACGGGCCGCATGTATGCGGTGCCGTATTGCATGGAGATCAACGACATCCCGCTCTTCATCAGAAAGGGCTACACAGGCGAGCAGTATCGACAGTCGATCGTCGATCAGTTCGATGCGTTATACGCCGACAGCGCGAAGCAGCCCAGAGTGATGGGCATTCCACTGCATCCGATGATCACTGGTCAGCCGTTGCGGATCAAATATCTCGAACGCGCACTCGCCTACATGAAGCAGCGGGACAAGGTGTGGTTTGCCACCGGCAGCGAGATCGTCGACGCTTACCAGCGCGCGACGTAGACACCAGGTAACTCCGGGCAGGAACGATGACGGAGGACGCGCGTGTGCGGGAGTGTCCACGGCTGGCACCTAAGCGCGCGGCGACCTTCGATAAGGGAGGACCTTCTCGAACACACTCGATCTCAAGCGGCACACTCCAGCAGAGACGATTCGCGATGATGTTTCGAACTCACAGAGTATCGTCAGCTCTCAGTCGCCGTGGAGCGAATCGACGCTGCCTTTGGCTGGTGCGGGGCGATCGATACCTCTTGCAATTGAATGTCGCACGCCGCCCGCCAGTGTTAGCGATTCCGTCGCGCGCGGTCGCCGTCGGTCGGTCCGGACACGACGTATTCCGATGCTTTTTAGTTGATGGTCCCGTTCCAGGTACGCATCGATCTGCCTCATCCATCCGAGAACCTGCGATTCATTGAAGAAACAAGCAGCTACAACGAACACAAATAGGCACAACCGGGCTGCACTGCTTGAGCTACTTTGTGCGTCTTAACACCAGCTGGTGCGGTTTGCACCAGCGGTCTTAAAATTGAAGGTTGTTCCTAGCGGATTTTTAGAGGACTGATGCGAAACACTGCCCCGAAGGACGCGGCCGAGCTCGAAGCGCTGGAAACCCGAGAATGGCTCGAGTCGCTCGATTACGTGCTGCAGTCCGGTGGACCTGCTCGCGTCAGTCGTCTGCTGCGTGAGCTGGGCAACCACGCACAGCGAAAAGGGGTCAAGCAACCGTTCACCGCCAACACACCGTACATCAACACCATCCCGGCGGCAGAAGAACCACCGTTTCCCGGCAGCCGGGAGATCGAACGGCGTATCAAGAGCCTCGTTCGATGGAATGCGCTGGCCATGGTCGTCAAGGCGAACAAGGCCGAGGATGGCATTGGCGGTCACATTTCAACTTACGCGTCGGCCGCGACGTTGTATGAGGTGGCGTTCAATCACTTCTTCAAGGGCAAGGACGACAACCACGACGGCGACATCATCTTCTTTCAGGGACATGCCTCACCGGGCATCTACGCGCGCGCGTTTGTCGAAGGACGAATTCCCGCGGAAAAACTCGAAAACTTTCGTCGTGAGTTGAAGCCTGGCGGTGGGCTGTCGTCGTACCCGCACCCCTGGCTGATGCCCGATTTCTGGGAGTTCCCGACCGTCTCGATGGGGCTCGGCCCGATCATGGCGATCTATCAGGCGCGCTTCATGCGCTACCTCGAGGATCGAGGTTTGAAGAAGCGCTCTGATTCGAAAGTCTGGGCATTTCTCGGTGACGGCGAGACGGATGAACCGGAAGCACTCGGCGCGATTGCGCTCGGGTCGCGAGAAAAGCTCGACAACCTGATTTTTGTCATCAACTGCAATCTCCAGCGCCTCGACGGACCCGTACGAGGCAACGGCCACATCATTCAGGAACTCGAAGCGGTCTTCCGCGGCGCCGGGTGGAACGTCATCAAAGTGCTCTGGGGCAGCGAGTGGGACTCGTTGCTCGAGAAAGACAAAACCGGTCTCCTCGTCAAACGCATGGGCGAGGTCGTCGACGGCGAATATCAGAAGTACGCAGTCGAGTCAGGCGCCTACGTCCGCGAGCACTTCTGGGGCAAGTATCCGCAGCTGCTGGAGATGGTCAAACATCTCTCCGACGAGCAACTCAAGAAGCTCACCCTCGGCGGGCACGATCCGGTGAAGGTCCACGCGGCCTACAACGCCGCCGTCAGCACTACCGGGCAGCCAACCGTCGTGCTAGCGCGGACGATCAAGGGTTACGGCATCGGCGAAGCGGGTGAAGGCAAGAACATCACGCATCAGCAGAAGAAGCTGAACGAGGAGGAGTTGCGCGCGTTCCGTACGCGCTTCGGCATCCCCATCGCCGATTCGGAAGTGGCGAAGGCGCCGTTCTATCGCCCGCCCGACAATAGTCCGGAAGTCACCTACATGCTGGAACGGCGGAAGCAGCTTGGCGGATTCGTGCCGCGCCGCATCACGACGACCGAACCGTTCAAGGCCGACAACCTGCACAACTGTTTCACGGAATTCGAGAAGGGGACCGAAGGTCGCAAGGCGTCCACGACGATGGTGTTCGTGCGGATGCTGGCGAAGATGCTGAAAGACAAGGAAATTGGCGAGCTCATCGTGCCGATTGTTCCCGACGAAGCGCGCACCTTCGGCATGGAGGCGCTGTTCCGTCAGGTCGGCATCTACTCGCATGCGGGCCAGCTGTACGAGCCGGTCGACATGGACACGCTGCTGTACTACAAGGAAGCGAAAGAGGGACAGATCCTCGAAGAGGGAATTACCGAAGCAGGTTCGATGTCCTCCTTCATCGCAGCCGGTACGGCCTACGCCACCCACGGCATCAATACGATCCCGTTCTTCATCTTCTACTCGATGTTCGGCATGCAGCGGATCGGCGACCTCGTATGGGCAGCGGGCGATTCGCGCACCCGCGGCTTCATGCTCGGCGGCACCGCTGGACGGACAACGCTGGCCGGCGAAGGACTACAGCATCAGGACGGCCACAGCCATCAGTTCTCGCTCGCCGTCCCGAACCTCGTCTCGTACGACCCGGCGTTTGCGTATGAGATTGCGGTCATCGTGGAGGAAGGCATCCGCCGAATGTATGTGAACGGCGAGAGCATCTTCTATTACATCACCGTGATGAACGAGCCGTACGAGATGCCGCCGATGCCCGCCGGCGTGCGCGAAGGCATTCTGAAAGGTCTCTATCGCTTCAAGGCTTCGGAGAAGAAGGACAGCAAGCTGAAGGCACACCTGCTTGGCAGCGGCGCCATTCTGCCGGAAGTGATCAAGGCCGCGAAGATGCTCGAAGAGCAGTACGGTGTGGCGGCGGATATCTGGAGCGTCACCAGCTACCAGGAGCTCTATCGAGAGGGCCACGCGGCCGAGCGCTGGAACCGCCTCCATCCCGACGAGGCACCACGCGTGCCTTACGTGACGCAATGCTTTGCAGGTAGCGAGGGGCCGATCGTCGCCGCCTCCGACTACGTGAAGGCGCTGCCCGATGCGATCGATCGCTGGCTGCCTCGCCCGCTGGTGTCGCTCGGCACCGACGGCTTCGGCCGCAGCGAGAACCGCGCCGGGCTACGCGACTTCTTCGAGGTCGATTGCCGCTTCGTCGTTCTGGCGACGCTGAACGCGCTTGCCCGCGAAGGAAAGCTCGATGCCGCCGTCGTCAAGAAGGCGATCAAAGATCTGAACATCAATCCCGAGAAACCGAACCCGGCGACTTCGTAACGACTTCCGGCTGCCGACGTCCGGCTTCCGGATTTGGCCGGTAGTCAGGAGTCGCTGAGCCGGTAGCCAATCCGACTAGGACACACTTGCAGGAATTCAAAGTTCCCGAGCTGGGTGAAAACGTCGAGCAGGGCGATGTGACGCGCGTGCTCGTCAAGGTCGGCGACACGATTTCGGTCGAGCAGTCGGTCGTCGAGCTCGAGACCGACAAGGCGACGATCGAAGTGCCTTCGTCGGTCGCCGGTGTCGTCAAAGACATCAAGGTGAAGGCCGGCGACAAGGTGAAGGTCGGCGCCGTGATCCTCACCGTCGACGATGCTTCGACGTCGGCCGGCGCCGGAAATGGCGCGGGCGCCCCTGCCGCCGCCCCCGCCGCGGCGGCTCCGAAGCCGGAAGCGAAACCGGAGCCGAGGCAGCAAGAAAAGGCAGCGGAGAAGGTCGTCTCGATGCCGAGGCGCGAGCCGCCTCCGCCTGCTCCGGCTCCTGCGCCAACTGCGCAGGCTGCGGCGCGCCAAGAGCCCGCCGCGAAGGCGGACGCGCCGCAGGTTCGCAGCCCTGAAGCGCCTGCAGCTCCAGCCTCTCCCTCGGTTCGCCGACTCGCGCGCGAGATCGGCGTGGACATCAATGAAGTCCATGGCACCGGCCATGGCGGTCGCATCTCCGACGAGGACGTGAAGGAGCACGCGCGACGCATCCTGAGCAGCGTCCCTTCGACTTCGCTCGGCGCAGGTGGCGTCATCGCACGCCCCGCCGGCGGGCCTGCGTCGGTCCCGCTGCCTGACTTCGAGAAGTGGGGACCCATCGAGCGGCAGCCGATGACGAACATCCGGCGCAAGACCGCGGACCACCTGAGCCACGCGTGGAACACGATTCCGCACGTTACGCAGTTCGACAAGGCGGACATCACGCCGATGGAGGAGCTGCGCGCGAAGTTCCGCAAGCAAGTGGAGCAGGCGGGCGGCAATCTCACCGTAACGGCGGTACTGGTCAAGGTGCTGGCCGCGGCGGTCAAGCAGTTCCCGCAGTTCAACTCGTCGCTCGACGTCGAGAACAGCGCGATCGTGTACAAGAAGTACATCAACGTCGGCGTGGCGGTAGACACGGAGTTCGGACTGCTTGTTCCCGTCATCCGCAACGCCGACCAGAAGAACATCACGCAGATTGCCATTGAACTCCACCAGCTCTCTGAAAAAGCGCGCGCGAAAAAGCTGACGCTCGAAGAGATGAGCGGCGGCGGGATCAGCATTTCCAACCTTGGCGGGATTGGCGGGACCTACTTCACGCCGATCGTCAACTGGCCGGAGGTGGCAATCCTCGGCGTGTCACGCGGGGTCATCGAGCCAGCGTGGAGAGATGGCAAATTCGAGCCACGCCAGCTCCTGCCGCTGTCGCTGTCCTACGACCACCGCGCGATCGACGGTGCCGACGCGATGCGGTTTCTGAAGTGGGTGGTCCAGGCGATCGAGCAGCCGTTCCTTCTCTCGCTTCTCGGCTGACATGGCGCGCGAATCTACACAACTGGTGGTCCTCGGCGCCGGGCCGGGCGGCTACGCCGCGGCCTTCTATGCCGCGGACCTCGGGATGCAGGTCGCTCTCGTGGACATGGAGAAGAACCCTGGCGGCGTCTGCCTGTATCGCGGCTGCATCCCGTCGAAGGCGCTGCTTCACGTGGCGAAGGTGATCGACGAATCACGCCACGCGAGCGCGTGGGGCGTCTCCTTCGGCGAGCCGAAGATCGATCTCGACAAGCTTCGAGCATTCAAGCAAGGTGTCGTGGACAAGCTCACCAGCGGCGTCGGTCAAGTCGGCCGGATGCGGAAGGTGAAGTTCATTCAGGGGCGGGCGACGCTCACCGGGCCGACGTCGATGACGATCGCCGGCGCGAACGGCGAGACCGAGCTGCAGTTCGAGCACTGCATCCTTGCCACCGGATCCAGCCCGACGCGGATTCCGGCGCTCGCGCTGGACAATCCGCGCATGATGGATTCGACCTCGGCACTCGATCTTCCGGACGTGCCGAAGTCGCTGCTCGTCATTGGGGGCGGCTATATCGGGCTCGAGCTCGGGACGGTCTACGCCACTCTAGGCAGCAGGGTAACCGTCGTGGAAATGGCCGAAGGGCTGCTGCCGGGCGCCGACCGCGATCTCGTGGCCGTGCTGCAGAAGCGGGTTGAAAAGCTGTTCGCCGCGATCATGGTGAACACGAAGGTTTCCAAACTCGTCGACGACAAGAATGGAATCAAGGTGACGTTCGAGCAGGCGGCAGGTCCGCCTTCCGAACAAACCTTCGATCGTGTGCTGGTGGCGATCGGCCGTCGTCCGAACTCGGAGATCCCCGGCCTCGACACGACGGCCGTGAAGATCGACGCCAGAGGGTTCATCGAACACGATGGCCAGCGCCGTACCGCGGAACCGACGATTTTCGCGATTGGCGACGTCGCCGGCGAGCCGATGCTGGCGCACAAGGCGTCTCACGAAGCGCGCGTCGCCGTGGAAGCCATCCAGGGGCACAAGGCGGTCTTCGAGCCGCTCGCCATTCCGGCTGTCGTCTTTACGGACCCTGAGATCGCCTGGACTGGTCTGACCGAGGCTCAGGCGCTGGCGGAGCGACGCGACATCGAGGTCGCGAAGTTCCCCTGGGGCGCCCTGAGCCGCGCGATTACCGTGGACAGGCCTGAAGGGCTCACGAAACTCGTTCTCGAGAGCAAGACTGGGCGGGTGCTTGGCGTTGGAATCGTCGGATCGGGCGCCGGCGAACTGATTGGCGAAGCCACGCTGGCGATCGAGATGGGCGCGACCGCCGAGGACATGAAGCTGACGATCCACGCGCACCCGACGCTAGCCGAAGGACTGATGGAAGCGGCGGAAGTTTTCTTCGGTCAGAGCACGCACGTCTACAAGCCAAAACGCAAGTAGGGCCGGCTGAAGCCGGCCCAGCTCGGCGAGGGTTAAGATGGCGGCCGGTGCGCTTGCTATCGGTCCTGCTCCTGGTCGTCCTGATGATCGCCGCCTTCGGGTCGACACGCGTCGGGGCCGATGACCCTGTCTCGAGCAGCGTCAGTTTCAACCGCGAGATCATCCGGATCATTCAGCGCAAATGCGAGCCGTGTCACACGGGGGGTGGGCTTGCATTCTCGTTGTCCGATTACCGTGATGCACGTGCATGGGGCCGCGCCATCCGCGAGGAGCTGGTTGAGCATCGGATGCCGCCGCCGGTCGCCGCGCGCGGATATGGCGGGTACCTGAGCGATCCAAGCCTGAATACGCGGGAGATGGCGACGTTTCTCACCTGGCTGGACGGCGGCATGCCGCGGGGTGATGAGGTCGATCGGCCGAAGACAACCGACGCCGATGCCGCGGGCGATGTGGGAAGCCCAAGCCTCCGGCTGTCGTTGCCGGCACAGACGGTGCCGGCGGGGGGAAACCTCATCCTGCGCCGTGTGACAGTTGACGCAGCGTCGATCGCGAATCGTTCAATCGCGCGCATCGAGCTCCGTCCGGGCAACCGCCGCATCCTTCGCGGCGCCATCATATTCGCATCCAACCCTTCGTCCGCGTCCGGTGTGTCGTCATGGGTAGGGGCGTGGCTGCCCTGGCAACATGCGGTCGCGCCGCCGCCGACGCATGCGTTCCGTCTTGAGTCTGGAACCAATCTACGCGTCGACCTCTATTACAAGGGCGCGGATACCGAGATCACCGATCGGTCGGAAGTCGACGTCGTGTTCGCGCGCGATACGGCGCACGGGACCATCAGCGATGTGACTGTGGAAACCGCAGCCGATCGATCGCCCGGCCAGATGCGTGGCGCCATCAAGCTTCCTCAGGCGGCAACGATTTGGGCCGTTCATCCGGAATTCGATGCATCGGTCACGGCGATGGAGCTGCGCGCGGAAAGGCCGGACAAGTCTGTCGAGGTGCTTCTGTGGATGCCGACGCCGAATCCGGACTGGCCGGTGGCGCTCGTCATGCAGGAGCCACTGAGTCTCCCGGCCGGAAGTACGATCTCGCTGATCGCTGAAAGGAAGAATCAGACCGGCACGAACTCGGTGCCGAGGATGACGCTGAGCGTGCTATCGCGCATGCGGTGACGTCGCATCCACGGTGAAGCGGACGGTCGACACCACATTGCCCCGTCGCAATTGCGTCCAGAGCCGATAGCGTCCAGGTTTCGGCAGGAGTGCTTTGAAGGTGAGATCGGGCCCGCCGGCCGCCTCCTCGATTTTCTCCGGCAGCAGTTCGACAGGGTGCGCGTGCACGTACTCCAACGTATCTTCGCTGACCACCAGTGTGTGTCCATACGCCGCGAGGTATGGCTGAAGGTCCGTGACCGGCTTTCCAGTCTTCGCATCGACGATGTGGTAGACCAGCTTTTCATCGCGGCCCGCCACGAGGCCATCTGCAGGGAGCGACAGCGACACCTTCAATGAGTCGGCGGTCTTCGGTGCGAGATCGTCTGCGGTGAGATGTGCGCGCGCCTTATCGAGATCGCCCGGGTTGCCGGCAACCAGCAGGCGCGGAATCATCTGCGGCGTTCCGCCGATTGGCAGGAAGTCCGAATACAGCTTGTAGTAGCCCGGTCTCGGCACCGTGACGTCGATGGTCCACGTGCCGTCACGCTGCATCTCCGGGTGCACATGGTCGTAGTACTCCAGGTCGTGGCCGACCACGAACAGGTGAAACGGCTTGTCGTGGACGATCGCGAAGGTGCGGACGGCGGCGCGCGTTTCTGGGTCTCGAATCGTGAAGATCAGATGCGCGGGTCGGCCTGGTCGGACGGCCTGCGGTGATGCGGCCAAGTCGACGAGATATTCGCGTGCGTCGAGCGGATCCCCCGGTACGAGCCTCATCCCACATCGCGAACAGGTGCCCTCCACCGCCGCGACGATCTCCGGATGCATGGGGCAGTAGAAGCTGCCGATCGAGGCCGCGGGATCCTGTGCCAGCACTGTGCGTTCGAGCGCGACACCTCCCCACAACGCCATGAGTAGCACGAGCAGGATGCCTTGACTCCGGACGGCCATTCGCAGAGTATGCCGCAACTCTCGCTTGCAGCAGCAACGTGTACGGAGGCAAATGTGACCTGTCGATTCGGGAAACTCTCCGCTCTGCTTGTGCTTTTCCTGGGCTTCGCGATGCCTGCGCTGGCCCAGTCCACTACCGGCAGCATCTCGGGGGTCGTCGTCGATCAGTCGAAGAGCGTCCTGCCCGGAGTAACGGTCGATGTGCGGAACGTGGAGACTGGCGTGCAGCGGTCGATGGTGACCGACGATCGCGGACGGTACCGTGCATTGAACCTCGCGCCCGGTCGCTACCGGGTCCACGCGGAGTTGAGCGGATTCCAGCCGGTTGAAACCGAGGACCTCGTCGTCCAAATCGGCCTCGACGTCCCCGTTGATCTCACGCTCGGCCTCGGCACGATTACCGAGTCCGTGACTGTCACCGGTGAATCGGCGCTCATCGATCTCAGCGGTGCCGCCGTCGGTGGCGTCGTGACGACCAGGCAGATTGCGGAGCTTCCGCTGAACGGTCGCAGCTTCATGCAGCTTGCGACACTTCAGCCGGGCGTCAGCGTCAGCCGATCGACTGGCCGCGATTTCACCGGCGGTTTCGGTGGAACGCAGGTCTCGATTGCGGGCGCGCGCCCCGAGCAGACCGGGTACCTGCTCGAAGGGACCAACATCTCCGACATCTCGGACAAGGCGCCATCGAGCGTCGCAGGCGTACTCCTGGGCGTGGATACGGTCCAGGAATTCAGCGTGCAGACACACGGGTACAGCGCGGAGTTTGGCCGCGCGGCCGGCGGCATCATCAGCGCCGTCACCAAATCGGGCACGAACCAGTTCCACGGCACGGCGTTCGAATTCCTGCGCAACAGCGCCCTCGACGCGAAGGGTTACTTCGACGAGGGGGACAATCCGCCTCCGTTCCGACGAAACCAGTTCGGCGGCACGCTGGGTGGCCCTATCCTGCAAAACAAGCTGTTCTTCTTCGGAAGCTATGAGGGACTGCGCGAACGGCTCGGCACGACGCGCTTTGCGCGGCTCCCCAACGCAGACGCTCATCGCGGCTTCCTGCCCGACGGCCGTGGGGGACTCCGATTCGTCGGCGTCGATCCGATCATGCAGCCCTACTTTGCGACGCTGTACCCGACTCCGACCGGCCACGATTTCGGCGACGGTACCGCGGAGTTTTCGTATGCGCCGACCGAACCGACCAACGAGAACTTCGTGGTCGGAAAAGTGGACTGGAACGCGAACCAGAGCAACAACTTTCTCGTTCGCGTGTCGAGCGACAAGTCCGACAACCAAATCTGGGTCGATGGCGCGGGGCCGGACTCAACAGACGTGACGCGGACCGACACGCGGTACGTCACGGGTCAATGGCAGCGGTTCTTCACCCCGCGCGTACTGAACGAGCTGCGCGTCGCGTCGAACCGAACCGGCCGCGACATCACGCCCACCTCGCTCGTCGACATTCCGCGGAGCCTGTACTTCGTCAACGAGCCGTATTTCGGCTACATCGAGGTGCCGGGTCTGCTCGCCACGGTCGGTAATCCGGATGACGCGGCGAGCTACGTCCAGAACCTGTACCAGGTGACGAACACGTTCACCGCAAATCTCGGAAAGCACACGTGGAAGGCGGGCGTCGACTACCAGCGGTACCACTTCGACGGGTTCTCTGAATCGCGGCGTGGCGGCGCGTTCCGCTTCCGCACGCTCGAGGAGATGATGACGCTGCGTCGGAGCGCCACGTCGCAGGCGGATCGGTTCACGGGCGTGCTCCCGGGCACCGACACCGACCGTCATATGCGGCAAAACTACGCGTCGTTCTTCATCCAGGACGACTTTCGGACCTCCGACCGAGTCACCCTCAATCTCGGGCTGCGCTACGAGTTCGTCACGACGCCAACGGAATTGAATGGCAAGGTTGCGGGCCTGCTGCGGCTCGAGGATCTTGAATCGGGGCCGGGCGGGGTGACCCCGGGTACGCCGATGTTCGACAACCCATCGAAAAAGATGGGGTTTGCGCCGCGCGTGGGCGCGTCCTGGAATCCGTTCGGCGACAACAAGACGAGCGTGCACGGTGGTGTCGGCATGTTCTATCAGCCGTTGACCGTGTCGTTCTATCGCGGTACGACGTTCCGCGAGTTCCCGTACTTCCAGGGTGTCGATCTCCGGCAGCCAGCCGTGTTCGGGCCTGCGATGCAGCAGCTACTGGCTGGGGGCGTGGGCTCGGCGGTCCAGAAGCGCTCGGAGTTCATCTTCTTCGACACGAAGCAGCCGTACAACGTGCAGTGGTACGTGAACTCGCAGCACGAGATTGGCGCATCGTTTGTCGCCGAGGTCGGCTACATGGGATCGCGCGGTGTGAACCTGCCGTTTTACGGCGACCCGAACACCACGCCGTCCGAATACGTGAACGGCGTCAAGCGGATTGTCCCCGGTGCGCAGCTGCGCTACCCGAGCTGGGGCCGCATCCGTACGCGGACGACCGGCGCCTCATCGAGCTACCACGGCATGACGCTAAGCCTCCGACGGCGATTTGCGCAGGGTCTTCAATTGCAGGGCAACTACACCTACTCGCGGTCGATCGATACCTGGTCAGGTGGATTGCAGGGCAGCAGCGACTTCAACGGCGCCGCAGGGAGTGCCGTCGATTGGTGGGACATCGAGTTCGAGCGCGGTCGCTCGTCGTACGACGTCCCGCACAACTTCGTGTTCAACGCCGTCTACGTCCTGCCGTTCGCGCAGGATGCGACGGGCTTCAAAGGGGCGTTGGCGAAGGGCTGGCAGGTCTCCGGGATCGCGACCATGTCGAGCGGCATTCCATTCCATCCACGCGTCGGGTTCGACCGCGCCGGCGACCGCCAGAGCGATACCGATTCGCAGCGACCGGACTGGGCAGCAGGCCGCGACCCGTCGAACGCCATCACCGGTACAGTCGACGAATGGTTCGACCCGACGGCGTTCACGCTGCCCGCGGTCGGCACGTTCGGCAACGTGCGGCGCAATGTGCTTCGCGGACCAGACCTTCGCGTGGTGGACTTCTCGACCTTCAAGAATCAACAAATAGGGAAGACGACGCTGCAGTTCCGAGTGGAAATCTTCAACCTGTTCAACCGGGCAAACTTCCAGCCGCCGAGCAATCCGATTCTTTTCAACTCGGACGGGACGCGGGTTCCCGGCTCAGGCCGCATCACCGCGTTGGCGACGCCGGCGCGGCAGGTCCAGCTCGGGTTGAAGTTCCTGTTCTGAGAGGAGACTTCCAACTTCCAATTCCTAACTTCCAAGACGATCTACTTGGAAGTTGGAGGTTGGAAGTTGGGAGTTGGTTCTTACTTCTTCTCGAAGACGACGTTCCCGCCGACGATCGTCATCACCGGCTCCAACTTCTCGATCTCGCTCTCCTGGACCGTCATGTAGTCGCCGCTGAGGACGACCATGTCGGCGTACTTGCCCTTCTCGATCGAGCCGAGCATCTTTTCCTCGTTCAGGAAGAAGGCCCCCTCGATGGTCAGCAGGCGAAGCGCTTCCTTGCGATCGACGGCCTGGTCCTTGCCCCAGACCAGATTCGTATCAGCGCTCGAGCCGCGCTCCGTACGCGTCGTGTAGCGGGCAACCCGCGTGATGAATTTCTGCGCCCGCCACATCGGCGGCTCGTCGGGTTTGCCGCCCTCGAAGTGCACGCGAATACCGGCCTGCAGGAGATCCTTGACCGGCTGAATCGTGTTCAGTCCCTCGCCGTACTGGGCCGGCAGCATCTCGTCGCCGCGGACGATGCGGGGACTCCAGATCT
>DASTZI010000405.1:0-4958 GCA_035764385.1 Vicinamibacterales bacterium | reverse complement strand
TCGGTGAACGCTAGTCTCGCTGATTCGAGGATGGGACTTCTGCGGGGCTCCTGGCGTTCCTTTGCGCTTGCGATCGTCGCGGTTGCCGCGGGTAGTTCATGGGTGCTCTTCAGGGGAATCGATCGAGCACCGTTCCACGGCGACGAGTCCGGGTGGATTTCGTCGGGGATGTACTACTCCGAGCTCCTTCTTGCTGGCGACTTCTCACGCGACAAATGGGAGTGCGGCGGCTGCAAGACCTGGGGCGCCTTGAACGGCCACGTCGGAAAGCTGCTTATAGGAGCGTCGTACTTGACGTGCGACGCGTCGCATCCCTGCGTCTTCAACGGCTATTACGACTTCTTCAAGTCCTTTGAAGAGAATCAACAGCGAGGGCAGGTTCCTCCTGAGAGCGTGCTTCGGCGCGGGCGCTACAGCGCCGCCATCGCAGGCGTGATGTGTTGCGTGCTCGCCTTCGCAATTGGCTACACGGTCGGCGAACCGAAGTTACTTCTGGGGCTGCTGTGCGCGGGGCTCGTATTGAGCACACCGATCTTTCGCTTGTTTGCGAATCGGGCGATGGCCGATGCGTTCTACAACTCTCTTCTGTTGACGCAGTTGCTGGCTGCTATGGCCATCGTCAAATCAGGCGACACGCGCAACATGGTGCGGCATCTTGCCATTGCGGGCATATTGACGGGACTGACCGCATCGGTGAAGCCGTCCGGGTTCTTGTTGGGAGTCCCTCTGTTTACCGTCGTCGCCGCGTACCGGCTGGGCATCGGAGAAGGCTACAAACGGACTGAGAACGGACGCGCATTCTTTTTCTCTGTGACGACGTTCGTCATCACAACCCTCGTGGTTACGTATGCGCTGAACCCAACGTTCTGGCCGTCCGGACTATCGGACATGTGGCGCCTTCTGGGCTTTCCACAAGTATTGCTTGCGTGGGACCGATACATGGCGTTCGAGGACGTGGGTCTCGGACTTGGCGAATGGAACGGTTACCACCTTGTTGATATACATCGCAGCATCTTCGTCGAATACTCCAACGCAGGAGTGAACGTCCTGTTCTTACTCGGGCTGGCGTTGTCTACGAGACGGTGCCTGATCTCGATGCGACGGGGCGCCGCCGATGTCTGCTTCGTTCCAGTCGCCTACTTCTTGGGTAATTACGCCTTGCTCATCTGCTTCCTGAGATTGAACTGGGACCGGTACTATCTGCCGGTCGAGATTTCGATGAGGGTTATTGCGGCAATTGGGATCGCCGGGCTGGCGGCCATACCATGGCAGCGCGCTGTATCGGCCCATAGTTCCGGTCCGGCAACCACGGAGGTTTTCCGATGAGAACGACACTCGCGGTACTCATGGGATTCGTCATGCTGACGAATGCGACCGCGCGGCTCGTTGCACACCATTCGTTCGCCGCGGAATTCGACGCGAAGCAGCCGGTGCTGTTCAAAGGGACAGTCACGAAGATGGAGTGGATCAACCCGCATGTGTGGATCCACATGAACGTGACGCAGTCGAATGGCAAAACCGAGGCGTGGATGGTGGAGGGCGGGGCGCCCACGGTCCTCTTCCGACGCGGTTTCAGCAAGACCTCGCTGCAGGCGGGTACGCAGATTGTGGTCGACGGCTATCGCGCGAAGGATGGCACCAATAAGATGAACGCCCGCGAAATTACGTTCGCCGACGGCCGGAGATTGTTTGCCGGGTCCGAAGGCACCGGCGCGCCGCGGTAGTCGAGTCCGTCTTACCTGAGTTGAGCCAGGCTCCTTAGATAAACGGTTACCTGGCGGCTGACTTGTGTGACCAGCGCGGTTGGAGCCGCGACGCCCTGCCAGGTTGCCAAATCGTTATTTATGCTTGGGTTACAGTGTCCAATACACCTGCCCCGTCCGAGGTGTACGGATGGTGCAGATATATGCACCCCGGCGAAGTCCCAGACCGCGAGCCCGGGCCGCACGGGTCGTCATGGTGATGACATGCCGGTGCTGTTTGCGATCTTGCTGCGATGCTGGAGTGAATTATCTGGCCGGCGAAACACGATCGGGCCAGTTGCTGGCGCCGGGGGCGATGGGAAATTGTGAGCATACACCGGCATCATCGTATGACCGATAAATTATGGCGGTTACTCACAACGCGATCGCGTATGGCAGATCGTGGAGTTGATGAATGTTTCCAGTGGATCGACGTGCCCGGATTTTCGTTGCGGGTCATCGCGGTCTCGTAGGGTCGGCGATTGTCCGTCGCTTGCGGCAGGAGGGGTTCGATCAGCTCCTGTTAGCGACCCGCGAGCAGCTCGATCTCCGCGATCAAGCGGCGGTGAATTATTGGTTTCGCGCCAATAGACCGGACTATGTGTTCCTGGTCGCCGGCACGGTGGGCGGGATTCTGGCGAATTCCATCCGTCCAGCCGAGTTTCTGTACGACAACATGATGATTCACGCGACCGTTGTCCACGCGTCGCATTTGTTCGACGTGAAGCGACTGCTCTATCTGGGAAGCTCCTGCATCTACCCGCGCGAATGTCACCAGCCGATGACCGAGGAATCGCTCCTGTCGGGACCGCTCGAGCCCACGAACGAAGCGTACGCAATCGCCAAGATCGCTGGCATCAAATTGTGCCAGAGCTACAGAAAACAGTACGGCTGCGACTTCATTGCCGCAATGCCGACGAACCTGTACGGACCGAACGACAACTTCGATTTGACGAGCTCACATGTGCTTCCCGCGATGATTCGCAAGTTTCACGACGCCAAGAAAGAGAGGCGTCGTGACGTCGTCGTCTGGGGCACTGGTCAACCGCGTCGCGAATTTCTTCACGTCGACGATCTCGCGGACGCGTGCGTTTTCCTGATGCAACGCTACGCTGCGGCGGATCACATCAACGTCGGTACCGGCGAGGACCTTTCCATTCACGAGCTGGCCGACTTGATCCGCGAGGTCGTGTATCCGGAGGCGCGGATCGTGTTCGACGCCGAAAAACCCGACGGGATGCCGCAAAAACTCCTGGACGTCCGACGATTGCACACGCTGGGATGGAGACACACGATCGGGCTGCGGGAAGGGATTGCGCACACGTACGAGTGGTTCGTCGCCAACGCCAGCGCCGACATGTGTGCCAATATCCTGGCGTAGGATGGCGCGGCGCCAATGAGTCCTTGTGACGCGGTCCCTTAAGGTTCTCGATCAGATACCGGCTGAGACGCGCCGGGCTCCAGCCCTCTCACCAGAACGTGTTCATTCTGATCCCGCGACGCTGACGGTTCTCGAAGAGTGGCTTCCGGCGATTGCCGTGACGGCCCTCTTCGTCTTCATGCTGTTGGTGACGTGGAATCGATGGACCCATCCGATCATCGATCACGGCCGTGAAATGAACGTTCCCGCTCGCATATTGTCCGGCGAGCGTTTGTACATCGACATCATGTACTACTACGGCCCCTTCGCTCCCTATTTCAACGCGCTCCTCTATCAGATGTTTGGAACGCACCTAAAGACGTTACATGCGAGCGGAATTGTTTGCGCGGCGCTGGTACTGATGCTGATCCACCGGATCGGACGGCGGTTGTTGAGCCCGTGGGCCGCGGCATTATCGACAAGTCTGGTGCTCGTGACATGCGCCATCGAAGTGAATCTCGGAAGCTACGTGCAGCCGTACTCCTACGCGGTTCTTTACGGGTGGACCTTTGCAGTCGGAGCGCTGGTGTGCGCCCTCGAGTATCTGCGTACGAATGCTGCCGTCGCAATGTTGGTGGGCGGTTTGTTGACTGCCGGTGCCGTCGTATCCAAGCCGGAGATGACTCTGCTCGCATTGGGCCCGGCAGGCGTGGCATGGGCGATTCGGAGTTACGGCGCTGGACGATGGCGTTTGCGGCCGCTCCTGTTGCTCATCGTGCCCCCACTTGTGAGCGGCGTACTTGTCTACGGCCTGCTGTTGTGGCTCGTCCCGTGGAAGCTATTGGTGACCGACACATACCGCGCGTTCACGCAGCCTCAAATGCTTTACTTCGGGGACTTTCTGAACGGAATGTTGTACTGGCCACAGACCGGATGGGCGCTCCTGGGAGGAATCGGCGCGCTCGCGTGTATTGCCGGTCCGTCCGCGCTGTTCGGCCTCGGGGCGGACCCAGCGGTGTCGATGTTCAAGGGCTCACACGCTCGGGCCGTCTGGCTAGTGACGATCCTCGGCGCTGCAGCGTGGTACGGCGGCTCGAGCAGGTCAGGCGAGATCGATTCCAACCCGTTGAGAAGTGCACCGCTCGTGCTGGCCTCGATCATGCTCATAGGGGCCTGGCACGCATATCAGGAAAAATCGCGAGGGGCGGTACTCTCCATTCGGGAAGAATCGCTGCTCGTTACTGCCATTTTCAGTGGTCTCGCGATTGTCCGCGTCATTCTGAATGTCTCATTAACCAGTCCGTACGCACCTTTCACGATTCCGACGCTGCTTATCGTGTACGTGGCGTTGTTGGTCGATTACCTCCCCCGATTTCTGCTTGCAACTGACGCGTCGCGGATCGGGGCACGTCAATTTGCGATGGTGGTCGGGGTCATCTTGCTCGTGGCGGTGAGCTACGTGGAGTTCTTGACAGCCCGTAAATACAAGGTGTTTGAAATCTCCGCGCCACGCGGAACGCTATTGACGACCCGATTCCTTGGACGTCCGATCGCTGATGCCATTCGATTCGTCCACGACCGCACGGCGCCGGGGGAGGATGTCAGCGTCCTGCCGCAAGGTTCAATTGTCAACTTTCTCGCCGAGCGCGCCAATCCGCTGCGGGAGGAGATTATCGTCCCTGGATATCTGACGCCGGATAGAGAAGCAGACGCGATTCAGCGGATGTCCGCGCGGCGGGTTCGGATGATTCTCGTCAGTAACTTCCCTACTCCTGAATATCGCGACAGGACATTTGGGCTCGATTACAACCGCCGTCTCATGCAGTGGATCGACGCGAACTATCATCCGATTGCAA
>DASTZI010000404.1:0-4755 GCA_035764385.1 Vicinamibacterales bacterium | reverse complement strand
CCGTCATCCTCGCTACGCCGCTCGACGACGGCGGTCACATCGGCTTCATCATCAACAAGCCGACCGGCGTGAAGCTGCAGGAGCTGTTTCCCGAGGACCGGGCTGCGGGCAAGGTGAAAGAGTCAGTCTATCTGGGCGGCCCGGCGTTTCTTCCGGCCGTCTTCGCTGTGACGCGCAAGCCGCTCGAAAATGCGGGTGCCGCCGTACGGCTCATGCCCGACCTATTCGCGGTAATGGACAGCGACGCCATCGATCGCATCATTGCAACCACGCCTAATGACGCGCGCTTTTTCCTCGGCATGATGGTGTGGAAGCCGGGTGCTCTCGAGCAGGAAGTGCGCCAGAGCGGTTGGGAGCTTCGTCCGGCCGATGCCGAAGTCGTGCTTCATGCCAAGTCCCCGGGATTGTGGAAATCACTGCGCGGCCCGGGGTCGTACATCTAATCGAACCGGATGACAGAGGGCTCAGCGATCGCGGCGCACAACCCAACTCGGTTTCCGAAACCCAGGTCATGACGTCGCGGCGGACAACGCTTACAATCGCTGCGCCGCCGACCCGTGGCCCGAGGGTCGAAGGCAACGTCAGCGGGCGCGTCCTGGCAGTTTTACTCGGTCACATTTGTGACGCGGCGGTCGGTTACCCGTTACCGTGCTGCCGTGCAAGATACTTGCAATACGCTACAACCGGCGTATCGACCGGTAAGGCGTAAAAGGAGGTTGCGTGAGGGGCACCGCACGACCGATCACGAGGCGATCGCAGTTCGTGTTGCAAGAGGTGCAGACGGCGTCGCCTGCGAGCTCGTTGCGATCGCGTTCATCCGCTACCGTTTCATGGGCCGCGCGCTCGCCAACACGATCGTTCAGGTCGTGATCGGCGGTGCGCTTGTGTTCGCGATCGGCGCGTGGCTCGGTCGCGTCGGTGCAGGCTGACCGACCACAGGCAGAAGCTACGACGGCGAGGGGACAAGGGGGTCGACATGCCGCATCTCCACTCCGCTCCGGGCATCGCTCTGCGGCTGTTCGTTCTCGCCGGACTGGCGCTGTGCGGAACGAGCGGGGAAGCTGCGGAGGCGGATAGCAATCACGCGACACCGCCCCATGACACGAAGTTGTCCGGCGGCCGCACGGGCCAGCCCGAGCCCGCGCAGCTCGAAGGAGTCGTCGTCGTCGGAAGCCGGCTCCCCGAGTCCGCCGGACAATCAGCCCAGGACATTCATATCTATGACCGCGAGCGAATCGACCGCAGCGGGCAGACGACCGTAACGGATTTCCTCGCCACGCTTCCCGAGGTGTCGCTCAAGTCCGTCGAATCCTCGAATCTCTCGACGACGGTACGCCTGCGCGGGGCGGTCCAGGGTTCACCGCTGATTCTCATCAATGGTAGGCGCGCGCAGCCGGTGACGGGCGGAGCGGCGTTCGGGGGCTATTTCGATCTCAACACGATCCCGCTCTCATTGGTCGAACGCATCGATATTCTGCCTGTCGCTTCCTCGGCCATATATGGCGGAGAGGGGCTGGCAGGTGTGGTCAACATCGTGCTTCGATCGAACTTCACCGGCGCCGAGGCGGGCGCCGGATACCAGTGGGCGAAGAATACCGACCAGCAGCTCTACTACGCGGGCGCCGGCTGGACGACGGGCGACTTCAGCATGTCCATCATCGGTAGTTACAGCGATCGCACATCGATGTTCGGCAAGGACCGCGCAATCACCAATTCGCCGGACTATCGCAGCGTTGGCGGACCCAACCTTGGCACGCAGTTCTTTGGCGTGCCCGCCAACGTTTCGTCGGTGTCCGGCGATCTCCCAGGCCTCAACTCGAGTTTCGCCGCGGTGCCGGTGGCTAGCTCGGGCGTCGGACTTCGGCCTTCCGATTTCGCAGCGACCGCGGGAACGCAGAACACAGGGTCCTTCACGCGCTACCAATCGCTCGTCCCGGATTCCCATCAGGGCGGACTGTTCTTGAGCGCGAATTATCGCTTCGACAGCGCACTGGAGCTGTTTGCCGAGGTGCTGGCTACGCGATACAAGCTCGGCGGTGTGACCACACCGCCCTTCCTGCAGTTGGCGAGCGTGCCCGCGTCGAACGCCTTCAACCCCTTCGGAGCGACCGTGCTCGTTTCTGGACTCGTCCAAGGTGCGGAGAGCCTGTCGAAATTCTCGTTCAACGAGGAGTTCTTTCGCCCGCTCGTCGGTGCGCGCGGAAAGATCGGCGCGTGGCAGTGGGAGGCCACGGTGCTGAACTCTCAGGACAGGGGTTCACAAGACAGTTACGGTCAACCGAATGTCGCGCTGCGCACCGCGGCGCTCGCCTCCTCCAATCCGGCGACGGCGCTCAATCCATTCGTCGACGGACCGATGGCGAGTCCCGATGTGCTCGCGTCGATCTACTCGAATGCGGTGATCACCAGTTACAAGGCCGATGCAACCATCGTAGATGTATTCGGGCGCGGTCCGCTGCTGACGCTTCCTGCCGGTGATCTGACCACGGTGTTAGGAGCCGAGTACCAAAAGGACACCTTCAAGCGCGGCTTCAACGCCGACCGGACGGCTAAGGCGGTCTTTGCAGAACTGAGAGCGCCTCTCATCGCAGGCGGCGATGACGGGGCAGAAAAGCGCGAGATCCTCGCAGTGCAGGGCGCCGCGCGCTACGACGACTACAGTGATTTCGGCTCGAAGACGACGTGGCAGGCCGGCGTCGAGTTTCGGCCCGTCGAGGACCTACTCCTACGCGGCACGCATGCCACCGCTTTCAAGCCGCCGACGCTCTATAACCTTGCATCGCCGCGCCTGGTCAATACTGTCGGGCTTTCCGTAACGGATCCGATGCGGAACGGCGAGACGGTGATCGTCGCGTCGACCACCGGCGGAAATCCGGACCTCGATCCGGCCACCGGTACATCGAGCACTTTAGGGTTCGTATGGTCGCCACAACGGGTTCGCGGTCTCAATCTATCCATGACATGGTGGAAATTGCGCATCGACGATGCGATCACCTTGCCGAGTCTTCAATCCATCGTCAACAACGAGAGTCTCTTTCCGGGGCGCGTGGTGCGCGCACCCGCCCCACCGGGAGAGGTTGGTCAGATAACGTCGGTTGACTATTCTTTCGTGAACTTTGGCACGATGCGCGAGGAGGGAATCGACGCGAGCATCGATTGGAAACTCAGGACCGCGATCGGCGATATCACGCCCGCCGTCGCCGCAACGTACATGACCCAGTTCGAAGGCGCCAGCACGCCTGGAGCGCCGATCGTGGATCGTCTGTCGCGCGCGAACAGCGACGGCATCTTCGCGCCGCGATGGAAGGGGATCGCGTCGGTCGCATGGGATCCCGGCCGGGGATACAACGCCTGGGTCGACGGCCGCTACATCGGACGCTACTACGACTACACGCCGACGCGTATGATCGGCAACGTGTGGTACTTCGACGCCACGCTGCAAGTCGACATTGAGCGGACCCTGGGGATGACGAAGGGCGCGCTCGGCGGAATGAACCTGCTCGTGAGCGGCACGAATCTCGCCAACAAGCTTCCGCCGTACTCCACTTACTTTCGCGGATACGACGTCTACAACTACGACCTGGTCGGGCGAACGATCTTTATCCGCGTCAAATTCCAATCGTGAGGTCGAGAATCGCGAAACGGAGCACCGTCCGCTTTGCGCTGACCAGCATGCTGTCGGCGTGGTGGTCGTTCGCGCTCGCGCTCGACCCCGCGCTGGACATGAGCCAGTATGGGCATACCTCATGGAAGATTCGCGACGGCTTCCCCAAGGACACGGTCACCTCATTTGCCCAGACGGCGGATGGCTATCTGTGGCTGGGCACCAGTTCCGGCCTGCTGCGTTTCGACGGCGTCCGAAGCGTTGCGTGGCAAGCACCCGCGGGGACGTCTCTTCCAGACAATCGCATACGCGCTCTCCTGGCCGCCCGCGACGGCACTCTTTGGATCGGCACGATGCGAGGGCTCGCAAGTTGGAGAGAGGGCAGGCTGGCCACCTATCCGCAGCTGAATAGAATGGTATTTTCACTTGCGGAAGATCAAGAGGACACGGTATGGGTGGGGGTCTCGAATCCAGGAATGCTTTGCGCGATCCGTGGCATCAACACGGAATGCCACGGGGACGACGGTCGCTTCGGCGCATGGGCGGGATCCTTCTACGAGGACAATAAGGGCGCCCTTTGGGCCACGTCAGAGAATGGCGTGTGGCGTTGGAGGCCCGGGGCGCCAGTGCTTTACTCGCTGCCCGCCCTTAGCTCGTTTCAAGCGCTAAGCGAAACCGCCACCGGCGCGATCCTCGCTGTGACGCGGAATGGACTTCGGCAAATCGCCGATGACAAGGTCACAACGTTTCCCATTCCTTCCCCGCTGGAACGCATGGAACCAAGTACAGTTTTTCGCGATCGAGACGGCACGCTCTGGTCTGGGACCCAGGGGCAAGGGCTGTTTCACATCCACGATGAACGAGTGGACAAATTTGCCCGGGTGGACGGGCTTTCCGGAGACACGGTGGGGAGGTTGTTCGAAGACCACGAGGGAAACATCTGGGTGACCACCAACGAGGGGGTGGATCGTTTTCGCGCGCTTGCCGCCGCGACTTACTCGGTGGGACAAGGCCTGCCGGGCCTCGGGGTTTCTGTGTTGGCCGACCGGGATGGAGGTATGTGGGTCGTCACCGCGCAAGCTTTGCATCGGTGGCACGACCGTCGCATGACGGCCTATCGCGGCCGGAGCGACCGAGCATCGACGACGGCC
>DASTZI010000403.1:0-9294 GCA_035764385.1 Vicinamibacterales bacterium | reverse complement strand
CTGAATATCTCGCGCATTTACGCGCGATTCTGCCCAACGTCGAAGCATTCCACAGCACGCGTCTCATCGTGGACTGCGCGAATGGCGCGACGACCACCATCGCGCCGCGGCTCTTCGAGGAGCTTGGCTTCGAGGTGCGCTGTATCGGATGCGAGCCGGATGGTCGCAACATCAATCTGCGCTCTGGATCCACGGCGCCGCAGCAGCTCGCCCGCACGGTTGTCGACGGTGGATATCCGATCGGTATTGCCTATGACGGCGATGGAGATCGCGCGATATTCGTCGACGAACGCGGACAGGTTGTGGACGGCGATGCGGTCATGCTGATGTGTGCCAGGCAGATGAAGCGCGAGGGGCGCCTGAAGGGAAACGCCGTCGTCGCCACGGTGATGAGCAACATCGGCCTCGAGATCGCACTCCGCGAGGCAGGCATCGACATGGTGCGATGCCCGGTTGGCGACAAGTACGTCATGGAAGAGATGATTCGCCGGGATCTTTCACTCGGCGGCGAGCAGTCGGGGCACGTGATCTTTTCCGAATATCTGTTCACCGGCGATGGCCTCGCAACCTCTCTGAACGTGCTCCGCACGATGGCGGCAACGGGTCGAACGCTTTCCGACCTTGCATCAGAGCTCACCACGTACCCACAGGTTCTGGTGAACGTTCGCGTCGATCGCACGGTGGACCTGGATACGGTTCCCGAGGTGGCGAGTGTGATCTCCACCGTTGAATCGCGACTCGCCGGGAACGGTCGGCTGCTGATCCGATATTCTGGAACCGAACCGCTGCTTCGCATCATGATCGAAGGGAAGGATCAGCGCGAGATTGCGGCGTGGGCAGAGGAGATTGCCCAGGCGGTCCGCCAGTACCTCGCCGCTTCTGTCTAACTTGGTCAAGCTTTCAGTAAACGTCAACAAAGTCGCGACAATCAGAAATTCTCGGGGAGGCACTGTTCCTTCGGTGCTCGAGGCCGTGAACGTCTGCGTCGATGCGGGGGCTCCCGGCATCACGGTTCATCCGCGTGCCGATGCCCGGCACATCACGAAGGCCGACGTCGACGAGATCGCCGCGTATCTGAAGCCGCTGAAAGGGCGCATCGAGTTCAACATCGAAGGCGACGCGCGGCCCGACCTCCTGGAACTGGTGCACGCGGTGAAGCCCGATCAGTGCACCCTTGTTCCCGTCAAGCCGGGTGAAATCACGAGCCAGGCGGGATGGTCTCCCGACACTCCTCGTGAGACGCTCGCGCGCGCCGTGTCGGCGCTGCGCGAGAACGGTGTTCGCGTCAGCCTCTTCGTGGATCCACAGGAGGCCTCGATTCGCTGGGCGGCGACGATGGGCGCAGATCGAGTCGAGCTCTACACGGAACCGTTCGCTCGCGCGTTTGAGCGCGGCGACACCCACGCGCGCGAGTCGTTCACCGCGTATCTGCACGCCGCGGAGCTTGCGCACTCGCTCGGGCTTGGCGTCAATGCCGGCCACGATCTCGATCTCCACAATCTGATGGTGTTCAGGCGTTTGCCGCACCTGGACGAAGTGTCGATTGGCCACGCGCTCATCAGCCATGCGGTGTTTGTGGGTCTGGCGCGCAGCGTTCGCGACTTTCTGGATGTCCTTGCCGGATAGCGGTGGTCGGTTTTCGCCCGGTAAACCTCTTTCAGCGGCGGTGCCCCGGCAGCAGTTAGACTTAGAAGGCTACCAGAGCTCCACATGAGATCCGAATCAATCGTCTTTGCCATCGCCGGGATCTGCTTCGGCATCATCCTGGGATGGGTCATCGGGACGCAGCAGGCGAGCAAGCGAACCGCCACGCCGGTGCAACTGCAGCAGGCTGCGCCGGCGGCCGCCGCAGCCGCCTCTCCCGATGCGGCGGCAGGGGGAACACGCCAACCGGCCGCGCTCGACGAGGGGAAGGTCCAGAGCCTGTTGACGATCATCAAGAGCGATCCGAAGAACGTCGGCGCGCACGTGCAGCTGGCGAACACGTACTTTGACGCCGAACGCTATCCCGATGCGATCAAGTGGTACGAGGAGGCGCTCAAGCTCGATCCGAAGAATCCCGATGCGAGCACCGACTTGGGCGTGAGCTATTACTACTCGGGGCGCACGGACGAGGCACTGAAGCAGTTCGAGACCTCGTTGAAACTCAACCCGAAGCACGCCAAGACGTTGTTCAACAAAGGCATCGTGCTGGCGTTCGGAAAGCGCGACCTGCAGGGGGCCACCGAGGCGTGGCAGCAGGTCGTGCAGCTTGCGCCGGGCACTCCCGAGGCGCAGGCCGCCCAGCAGGGGTTGCAGGGGATTGCTGCGGCTCAGGGCCGCGCACCCGCGCCCAGCGCGCCGCCGCCGGGCGGCTAGCGATCAGTAATAGGACGACTCCGGATAGAGGAGTCGAAGCACGAGCGAGAAGAGCGGGTCGGTGGCCATCGGAAAAATCTGCCACGCTACCAGCAAGCCCACCATCGACATCATTCCACTCGTCCAGAAGCGCCGCACCGCAAACGCGTGCTTGTCCGGAAGTAATCCCGTCAGCACGGCCGACCCATCGAGCGGTGGCAGTGGCAGCAGGTTGAACGCTCCAAGGAACACGTTCTGGACAACGAGCACCGAGAGCATCGTCGTGACGTACGAGTGTTCCTGCGTGGCGAACTCCACGATTGAATCGAGCGACACGGTTTCTGGAGCCACGAACCATCCGAATGCGAGACCGCTGCGGATGATGACGAAGGCGGTGGCCGCAATCATGAAGTTGCCGACCGGTCCCGCGGCTGCCATCACGGCCGCGCGGCGCGGATGACGCTCCGCCCAAACCGGATCGTACGGACAGCTCGCCCAGCCGATGGCCCACCCCTGCGTCAGCGATGTGAGCAGGGGCACAAGCAGCATGCCAACTGGTTCTCGCGCGACGTGAGGCGCAGGCGAGAGCGTGACCTGGCCTCCGTTGTAGGCGGTCGGATCGCCGAGCCGCCATGCAGCCAGCGCATGCATTGCTTCGTGGACAGTGGTGGAGAAGAGAAACGACGCGAACCAGACAAAGCCGGTGGCGAGATCGATGCTCATGATGAGTCTTCGCCTCGAGCTGCTTGCAGGTGAATATCGGCGGGAGCGGTCGCTTGCTTCAGGAGCGACTCAGAGCCACGATCCTTTTGTAGGAGAATGAATTCGGCCCGCCATGCTGCGCGCGCTGCTTGAACTCATCGTCCTTCTGCTTGTCATTCGAGCCGTCTGGCGGGTGGTCGGCAGCATGGTCGCAATCTCCGCCGGGTCGCGCAGGACAACCGCGTCGCGGGAGCCGAGTCCTGTGAAACTTGTGCGCGATCCGGTGTGCGGGACGTACGTATCGCCCGATTCAGCGATCGCGGATGGGGGAAACTACTTCTGCTCCGAAAAATGCCGAAGCGAATATCGATCTCGGTGATGATGGGCCATAGAGGCCCAGAGACACAGAGTAACTGGGCGAAGGCAGTTCGAATTTGAGTACTCGAGCCGAAGAGCAGATTCGCGCCGACATTGTCGAGGTCGGGCGTCGTCTCTACACGCGCGGGTTTGTTGCCAGCAACGACGGCAACATCAGCGCGCGTCTCGACGAGCGCCGCCTGGTGACGACACCCAAGAGTGTGTCCAAAGGCTTCATGACGCCCGACATGATGGTGATCGTCGACCTTGACGGCGTCAAGCTCGCCGGCGATCGCGATCCGTCATCTGAGCTGCCGATGCATCTGGAAATCTACCGGGAGCGTCCTGACGTCAACGCCGTCGTGCATGCGCATCCGCCAACGGCGACGGGCTTTGCGGTCGCAGGCATCCCGCTGACGCGCGCGGTACTCGCCGAGGTCGTGACCACACTCGGAAGCATTCCGATCGCGGAGTACGGCACACCCTCGACCGCGGAGCTGCCGGAGGCGGTTCGCAAGTACATCAAGGCGCACGATGGCATGCTGCTCGCCAACCACGGCGCCGTGACGTGCGGCAACAGCGTCTTCAATGCGCATTTCAAGATGGAGACGATCGAGCACTTTGCGAAGATCAGCCTCGTTGCGCGGCTGCTGGGACGCGAGCATCTTCTGTCGCGGGAGGAAGTCGAGCGGTTGCAGGGGCTGCGTGGGATGTACGGCATCGCCGCGCCCGCGCCTGTGTGTGCCGATCCGGCCGAAGCTGAACGCGATCAGGCGCTCTGTCAGGTGCTCGAAGCACCGACGTCTTCGACCGATCGGCTCGTCCCCGACATCGCGACGCGGGTGCGCCAGGCGAGCGTCGATGGAGAAATTCGGCTAACATACGGCGAACTTACGGCACTCATCGCCGACGCGGTAAAGAATCTTAGAGATTAATAACTTCCAACCTCCAAGTTCCAACTCCCAAGGGACCCGATATGGCGACATCGAGCCTCTTGGAACTTGGAAGTTGGAGGTCGGGAGTTGATGGGAGACGAGATGGGAGAGGCGCTCGGAATGGTCGAAACCAAAGGGCTGGTCGCCATGATCGAGGCGGCTGACGCGATGGTGAAGGCCGCGAAGGTGACGCTGGTTGGCTGGGAGAAGATTGGCGCTGGTTACGTCACTGCGATCGTTCGCGGCGATGTCGCGGCGGTGAAAGCCGCGACCGATGCCGGAGCCGCCGCCGCCCGTCGCGTCGGCGAACTGGTTTCGGTGCACGTCATCCCTCGACCGCACGCGAATCTCGAGGACGCGCTGCCGATCGGGAAAGCGAACACCGCGAAAGTCTAGGACGGGGCCCCTTCAGCCATGATCCTGGCCCGCATCGTCGGTACTGTTGTCGCGACGCGGAAGGATCCGCGGCTCGTCAGCAACAAGCTGCTCGTCGCCAGACCGATGGATCCCCACGGCAAATCGGAAGGCAGTTACCTGGTGGCCGTCGATACCGTAGACGCCGGAGTTGGAGAGACTGTCCTTATTGTCAGCGGCAGCTCCGCGCGCATGGCGTCAGGGATGAAAGATTGTCCGGTCGATGCCGCCGTGGTCGGCATCGTCGACACGGTGGAAGTTGCCGCGGGAGATTGATGCAACTGGCGAAAGTGATCGGCGACGTCGTTGTCACACGCAAAGACGACAACCTGACGGGCATCAAATTGCTCGTGCTGCAGCCGATTGCTGCGGATGGATCGAACGCTGGCCGCACGCTGGTCGCGGTTGATGCCGCCGGTGCGGGTGTCGGCGAGACGGTGTTTTTCGTCCGTGGCAAGGAAGCCAGCTTCCCGTTTTACCCGACCGAGGTCCCGGCCGACGCGGGCATCGTCGGCATCGTGGATCACTACGATGTGGATCCTGAATCGTAGGAGCCGGCTTTAGATCCGGAACGGTAGGGGCCGGCTTTAGCCGGCCCAAAACATATGCAGATTGCCCGAGTGATCGGCACCGTCGTCTCGACGCAGAAGCACCCCAAGTTCGAGGGCGCGAAGCTGCTGCTGGTGCAGCCCGTGACGCTCGATGACAAACCGCGCGGGACGGCGTTGCTGGCCGTCGACTCGGTCGGCGCAGGGGTGACCGAAAAGGTTCTGATCGTGCTCGAAGGACGCGCCGCGGGCGAAGCGCTCGGCCGCAAAGCCGCGCCCGTGGACGCGGCGATCGTCGGCATCATCGACAGCGTGGACATCGAGGAATGACCGACGACGAACTCCGGGTGATGGTGCGTCAGGCGATCGGCAGGGTGCAAAGCGGCGCGGTCGCAGCCCCGCACCTATCGCACCAGTTGCACCAATCGCACCCATTGCACCTTTCGCACTTCTCGCACCAGACGTTCACCGTCCCGTCCGGCGCGGATGCGGACGGCCCGTGCATCATCGAGCCGGCCGTCACGTGCAATCACTGCGGCTATTGCAAGTCGATGGGACATTGAGCGCCACACAACCCTCCATTCTCCTCACCGGGAAGATTCCCTCGTCTGTGATTGCCCGGCTCGAACAAGTCGGGGACGTCGATCGGTTTCAGCGTGACGGCGTGGATGTGATGCCGCACGACGAGCTGGTCGCACGGGTCGCGGGCAAGCAGGCGATCGTGAGCATGATCACTGACGCCATCGATCGGCAGGTGATTGAAGCTGGCACTGCGCTGAAGGTGATTGCGAACGCGGCTGTCGGGTACAACAACATCGACGTCGCTGCGGCGCGCGAACGCGGCATCATCGTCACCAACACGCCTGGCGTGCTGACAGACGCGACCGCGGATTTGACGTGGGCGCTCATTCTCGGCATCACGAGGAGAATCGGGGAGGGTGAACGGCTGATTCGCCGCGGAGAATGGCGCGGGTGGACGTTCGACTTCATGCTCGGTGCGGAGCTGCGTGGCAAACAGCTCGGCATCGTGGGCTACGGCGGCATCGGCCGCGCGGTGGCCGCGCGGGGTCGGGCGTTCGGGATGCGCATCGCGTACACGAGTCGCACGCCCAAGAACGATCCAGATGCGGAAGCCATGACGCTGGATCGGCTGCTCGCCACCTCCGATGTCGTGTCACTCCACTGTCCGCTGACATCGGAGACGCGCCATCTCATCGATCAACCTGCACTGGCGCGCATGAAACGGAGCGCGTACTTGATCAACACGTCGCGCGGTCCTGTCGTCGACGAGAAAGCACTGGCCTGGGCGCTGCGGATGCGGCTCATTGCAGGTGCCGCGCTCGATGTGTTCGAGCAGGAGCCGAAGGTCGACCCCGAGCTTCTGACGCTCGAAAACGTCATGCTCGTGCCGCATCTGGGGAGCGGCACCGTCGAGACGCGCACGGCCATGGCCGATCTCGCGGTTCGCAACGTGGCGGCGGTCCTTTCGGGCCAAAATCCCCTGACGCCTGTCGCCTAGCGCGACTCTGGACACAACACTCTGCCGAGTGCTAACTTCACGCGGTTGTGTCACTTTCAGTGCCCCGGGCCGCACGGCTCGACGCCTCGCGCAGGTACGCCGCCGAATACGCCTCCAGGTCGGAAATAGCAAAGTGAACACGTCGGGGGAAAACATGACGAAGCGAACGCTTACAGCGATTCTTCTGACGGCAACGATCGCGTTGCTGGTCGGCATCCGAGTTGGCGGTCAGACCGGAAACCGCGCCGGGACATCGACCGCGCTGCCGCCCGCCGGCATTCCCACCTTCTCGACCGAGAACCTGGGACGCATGGCGCACTTCTACGTCGGCGGCGAGTACGTCGGCGAGCCTGGCAAGGAGTACATGGACGGCGCGATGTACGTCGAGGTGTGGGTGCCGAAGCAGGTGCGGCAGCCGTACCCGATCGTCATGTTCCACGGCAACGGACAGACCGGCGCCGTGTGGCAGCAGACGCCCGACGGTCGTCCGGGCTGGGCGTATTACCTGATTAATCAGGGCTACGTCGTCTACATGGTGGATTACCCCGCGCGCGGACGCTCGCCGTATGTGCCGAGCGTTGATGGTCAGCTTGGCATGCGCACCGCGACGGAGCTGTCGCAGATCTGGACGGGACCCGTGCTGTCGGGCGGCGACTTCCCGCGCATGAAGAAGTACACGCAGTGGCCGAGTGATTCTCCGAAGAAGGGCACGAAGGGCGATCCGGTCTTCGACAACTTCATCAAAGGCCAGATGCAGTTTGTCGGCGATCAGGCAAAGCTCGCGGTCCCAGCGGGAATCGCGCTGCTCGATCGAATTGGCAAGCCTGTCATCCTGCTCACGCATTCGCAGGGCGGTGGCATCGGTTTCGACGTCGCCGAGAAACGCTCGCAGCTCATCGCCGGTATGGTCTCGATCGAGCCAGGTGGCCCTCAGATCGGCAACGTCGATACCGCGAAGGTCGCCTACACGCGCACCAATCCCAATTCATGGGGCTTGACGACGAATCCGTATGAGTTCGATCCGCCGATCAAGAGCCCATCCGAGCTGAAGGTGCATCTCGAGCCGTCCGAGCGGCCGGGTGACGAGGTCGGCTGCTACATGCAGGACGAACCGGCGCGGAAGCTGGTCCACTTCCAGAACATGCGCATCCTGTCGATGTCAGCGGAAGGCACGTATCACCGCGTGTTCGATGTGTGTATTCCGAAGTGGCTCAATCAGGCCGGTGCCAAGGCCGAATTCATCCGCCTGGAAGATGTCGGCATCCACGGCAATATGCACGAGATGTTTCTCGATCGGAACAGCGACGAGATCGTCAAGTTCATCGACAATTGGCTGCGGAAGAACATCAACACGAAGGCGGCCTCCGGCACGCGTTAACACTTCTTGGTAAACAGGCTGGGACTCCTCATAGTAAAAGAGAGGGGCCCAGCCTCTTATGACCGCGAAACCAACCGAGCGCCGCAGATTTTTTGCGGCAGCCGTCAACTCAATACAAGGCGTCATCGGCGGCACCCTCGGTGTCCTCCTCGGCGGAGCCGTCATCGGCCCGAGCTTTCTGCGTCGTCGGGAAACATGGCTGAAGGCGGGATCGCTCGACGCGTTGACTGAGGACGAACCAACGCCGGTTACAGTTCGCGTCAGCAAACAGGATGGCTTTACGCAAAGCGTCGAACGTTACGTAGTTTTTCTGGTGAAGTCGAACGACCGCGTCACCGCGTTGTCGTCGACGTGTACCCACCTCGGATGCCGCGTAAGCTGGGATTCCGAGGCAAAGCAGCTCAAATGTCCCTGCCACGGCGGCGTCTACGATCGAACGGGCGCTGTTATTGCAGGCCCTCCCCCCGCGCCGCTCGCGATGATCACCACGCGCGTTGACGGCGACCAGGTGTTCATCCAGGCATAACCATTCAGCTCCACGTGGAATCCTTTTTCGACTGGCTCGACGACCGTACGAACTACCGTGCCGCGCGGAAGCATCTGCTCGAGGAGCCGCTTCCGCCAGGAACTGGATGGTGGTTCGTCACCGGGAGCATCTTGCTCTTTCTGCTCGGAGTGCAGCTGCTGACCGGCGTGGTGCTGTCGATGTACTACGTCCCTTCGTCTGAATCCGCGTACGACAGCGTGCGGTTCATCATGACGCAGGTGACGTTCGGCCGCATTCTCCGCGGTCTGCACTTCTTCGGCGCAAGCTTCATCGTCGTCGCGTCGGTCGTCCACATGCTGCGCGTGGTCATCTTCGGCTCGTACAAAAAGCCGCGCGAGGTGACGTGGATCACCGGTGTCCTGCTGCTGTTGATCATCCTGGGCTTCGCGCTGAGTGGATATCTGCTCCCGTGGGACCAGCGCGCGTACTGGGCGACAACCGTCACCATCAACATCGCGCGCAGCACACCGATCGTGGGTGAGTGGATAGCGGGCGTGTTGAGAGGCGGCGATACGCTCGGCGCGCTCACGTTGCTTCGCTGGTATGCGGCGCACGTG
>DASTZI010000402.1:0-4000 GCA_035764385.1 Vicinamibacterales bacterium | reverse complement strand
AAAGTTGAAAAGTGGAACCTAACTTTCTTCGCCGCCCTCTTCCAACGGCAACATGTCTTCGGCAGGTGTCTGCTCGATGAGCCGCGCGGGCGGATCGAAGCCGAGCGCTTCCGCCATGTCCTCAATTTTCGGAAGGTCGCTCAAGTCGTTGAGGCCGAACCGAATCAGGAACTCCTTCGTCGTCGCGTAGAGAAACGGACGGCCGACGACGTTCTTGCGGCCGACGATTTTGATCAGGTGACGCTCGAGTAATGTCGCGAGCACGCCGGACGTGTTCACGCCTCGAATCTCGCCGATTTCGAGCGAGGTGATCGGCTGCTTGTACGCAATGACGGCCAGCGTTTCCAGCGACTGGACGGTCAGCTTCTGTGTCGACCGCTCGTGGAATAGGCGCCGCACCCATTCGTGAAGCTCGGTCCGCGTCACGATCTGATACCCGCCCGCCACCTCGACAAACTGCAGACCCGGCCGCGTTTCGTAGTCGGCTTTCAGCGCTTGAATCGTCGCCGACACGTCTTCCCTCGGTTCGTCGGCCAGCAGCTTGAACAGCATCTTCGGCGTCAGCGGCTCGGGCGACGCGAAGATCAACGCTTCGACGATCGCCTTCAATTCGGCGGATGGGGCCCTTTGATCATTGACGATTTCAACGTGTTCATTGCCTTGAGCATTGACCATTTGGCCTTGTTCATTGCCTTGGGCATTGGCCGTTTCGCCTTGAGCATTGAGCATTGTCATGAGTTCTGCGGATCCCCGATTGGATGCGGCGCATCCGTGGGACGCGCGCGCTTGTAAACACGGATGGCGCCCGATCCGCCTGACTGGAACACGCGAACCAGCTTCAGCCGGATCATTTCGAGCAGCGCGAGGAAGGTCACGATCATGAACCCGCGGGATCCGTCGCCGTCGGCAAACAGATCTTCGAAGCCGCACGCCTCGGTTTCCGACAACCGCGCCAGGAGCTGTTGGATTCGGGTCTCGATGGGAATCTCTTCGGGCGGCAGCACCATGTGCGGCCGCCGGCTGGCCCGCTCGAGCACACCCTTGAACGCGGCGATCAGGCTGAAGAGGTCGACTTCGATCTCGGGCTCGTATTCCTCGCCCGCCGCCTCCGATACCGCCGCATCGGGCCGCATGAACTGCGCGCTTCGCAGCGTCTCGCGCTCGTGCAGCAGTTCGGCGGCGGCCTTGTACTTCTGGTGTTCGAGCAACCGCCGCACGAGCGCCTCGCGCGGATCCTCCTCGGGCGCATCGTCCTGCGTCGGGTCGGGCCGCGGCAGCAGCGTGCGCGACTTGATGTGAATCAGCGTCGCCGCCATGACGAGGAACTCGCCCGCGACGTCGAGGTTCAGCTCCTGCATCAGGGCGATGTAGGAGAGATATTGCTCGGTGATGAGCGCAATCGGAATGTCGTAGATGTTCACCTCGTTCTTGCGAATGAGATGAATCAACAGGTCAAGCGGTCCTTCGAACGAATCGAGCTTGACCTTGTACGCATCCGGCGAGGATTCGAAATCGGCGTGCTCGGTATGCTGCTGTTCGGTCACGTTCAATAACGGAGCTTCACCGCGTCGCGGACGCGTTCCATGGTTGCCTGCGCGACGAGGCGCGCCTTGCGCGATCCCTCGATCGCGATCTCACGAATCCTGTCGGGCTGGCTCAACACCGCGCGCCGTCGTTCGCGCATCGGCTCGAGCATCGCATTCATGGCAGCGGCAAGCTTCGTCTTCACTTCGACGTCGCCGACCTTGCCCGCACGATACCGCGTCTTCAGGTCTTCGACCTCAGCGGTGTTCGTGTTGAACGCGTCATGGTACATGAACACGGGGTTGCCTTCGACCGTGCCGGGAATGTCGGCGCGAATCCGCTTCGGATCCGTATACATCTGCCGCACTTTCTTCGTGACCGTCTCCGCGTCGTCGGTGAGGTCAATCGTGTTTCCATAGCTTTTGCTCATCTTCCGGTTGTCAAGACCAGGAAGTCGAGGTGTGGGGGTGAGCAGCGGCTGCGGCTCGACGAAAATCTCGCCGTAGAACTGGTGAAACCGTCGCACGACTTCGCGCGACAACTCGAGGTGTGCGACCTGATCCTCGCCGACCGGAACGAACTTGCCGTCGTAGATGATCACGTCGGCGGTCTGCAGCAGCGGATAGCTCAAAAACCCGAGCGTCGAGAGGTCTTTCTCCACCAGCTGTTCCCGTTGTTCCTTGTAGGTCGGCACGCGTTCGAGCCAGGGAATGGGAACCACCATCGAGAGCAGCAGAAACAACTCGGCATGTTCCGGCACGAGCGACTGGATGAAGATCGTGCTTCGCTCCGGATCGACGCCGGCGGCGAGCCAGTCCGCGATGTTGTCGAGCGCATAGCCGGTGATGCCGGCGGTGGTTGCATATTCGCTCGTCAGCGCGTGCCAGTCGGCCACGAAGTAGAAACAGTCGTACTTTTCCTGCAGCGCCACCCAGTTGTGCAACGCTCCGACGAGATGGCCCAGATGCAGCTTGCCCGTCGGACGCATGCCGCTGACGACGCGAGGTCTTGTCATGAATTAGAGGAGCCAGGATGCGACAACGCGTGCCGCTGGAAACACAATCGTGTTGAGCGCGCCGCTGAATATCAAACCGTACAGGATCAAAAACCCGTACGGCCGCAGGCGGTCGAATGCTTCGGCCACCGGTCCGCGCAGCACGCCCGCGAGAACGTTACCGCCATCAAGGGGTGGCACGGGAATCATGTTGAATATCGCGAGCAACACGTTCAGGCCCACCAGCTGGTAAAGGAATACCGCCAGCGGCCCCAGCGTCGCCTCCCCGAGACTTCCCGAGACGGGAATGATGTGTAGGACGAGGGCGGCAACGATCGCCATGAGGATGTTGCTCGCCGGTCCGGCCGCCGCAATCACCATGAAGCTTCGTTTCCAGTGACGGCCGAGCCGGGTCGGGTTGACGGGAACCGGCTTCGCCCAGCCAATGAGCGGCGCGCCCGTCAGCATCGAAATCAGCGGAAACAAAATGGTTCCGATCGGATCGACATGAACGGCAGGGTTCAACGATACGCGGCCCAGCAGCCGCGCCGTCGGATCGCCGAGACGATCGGCCGTCACGGCGTGAGCCGCTTCGTGCACCGTCAGCGAAAGGATGAGAACGACAAACGCGATGAAGACCGCGACGAAGTCGATGTTGCCGAGCAAGGGTGCTCAGCGTACTACGGAGCTCAGCTGCATTTCACCTATTGCTCCGGCGGACCGGTCGTCGTATCGTGTGACCGATCCTTTGGGGGGCGCACCATCATGACCTCCACCGCGCGCAAGCCGCTCACATTCCCGCACCACACGCTTCATCACGTATCGACGCGGTCGCTGAAGATGCCGTCGGTCGTGCGCTCCGCGTCACTGCGCCCGCCCGCTGACCAGAAACTCGTGGAACGCGTTCGCCGTGAGTTCTGCGCCATGCGAGGCTTGTCGCCGACGATGGCGCAGGCGAGGCGGCTGTTTCATCTGGCGCACGAAGAGTGCTTCGAGATCTTCAGACAGCTGCTGCAGGAAGGGTTCCTGGTGCTCTGCTCGGACGACCGCTACCGTCTGAAGTCGCCTCGCCACGGGTGGGCCGGATGAATCCGACCCCTCGCTGCCGGCTGTCAGGCTGATTTCGCGAAGTAGTCGATTACGGCGCCGGCGGCTTTGGGGCCAACGATCATCTCGAGTTCCTCGCGGGTGGCGCGACGAACGCCGGCCACGCTGCCGAACTTGGTCAACAGGGCCCGGCGGCGGCGAGGTCCGATTCCCGGCACATCGTCCAATTGCGATCGGAGATCGCGCATCGAGCGCGCTTTCCGGTGGAATGTGACGGCGAACCGGTGCGCTTCGTCGCGGATGCGTTCAATCAGCAGCAGCGCCGGGTCGGTCTCCGGCAGGGCGATCGGATCCTCGCGGTCGCGGGTGAACAGCAGCTCCTCTTTCTTGGCGATGCCGACCGCCACGAGGTTGCCCAGGCCGATCTGCTGCAGT
>DASTZI010000401.1:0-18999 GCA_035764385.1 Vicinamibacterales bacterium | reverse complement strand
AGCGGACGCGCGGCGCTCGTCGTCGATGTCGCCACCGGCGAGCGCCGCGTCGGCCGTTTCGGCTGGAAGGCGCAGCACGCCACGCTGTTGACCTTCGCCGCCGACGCCTACCGCAACGAGATGGGCATTACCAACGACCTGTTTCCGCAGGAATCCGCCTTCGGCATCTCGGTTGCGCAGATGCGGTCGTGCGATCCCTTCCCGGATCCCGAAGACAGACGCGATCCACACACGGGACGTCGCGGCATCGACAACTTCGAGTCATTCATGCGGTTTCTCGCGCCGGTGTCGCGCAGCCATGTGGACGACAACACGGTTGCAGGCGAACGCCTCTTCGCCGCGGTTGGTTGCGCGGCCTGTCACGTTCCGCGGCTGACCACCGGACCGAGCGCCCACCCCGCATTCAACCGGCGCAGCGTCGATCTGTTTTCCGATCTATTGCTGCACGACCTCGGTACCGGCGACGACATCCAGCAAGGCGCCGCTGAGCCAGGCGAGATCAGAACGCCCGCACTCTGGGGGCTGCGCTTCCGGCGACCGTTCCTGCACGACGGCAGCGCGGTGACGATCGCCGATGCCGTCGAACGTCATGCGGGAGAAGGCGAACTGGCCAGGCGCGGCTTCCAACGGCTAACGCCAGACGACCGCATGCGGTTGCTGGCGTTCCTTCGTTCCCTCTAGCCGACGAACCGGGCGATGACCCCGGAAAGTTCCGCCACATCAGCGACGCGCCATGCGTCGTGAATCGGGATATCCGCGAGCGTGTCGGCGCTGAAGCCGTAGGTCACCAGACAACACCGCGTCGCGGCGCGTCGGGCGGTCTCGTAGTCAATACGCGAATCACCAACCATCAACGTCCGGTCTGGCGCGGCGCCCGCTCGATCCATCAGCGCGATGAGCGCTGCCGGATCCGGCTTGCGCGGATAGGGCCCGCCGCTGCCAATCACGTCGTCGAACAGGTCTCGCATTCCCAATCCGGCGAGCACTTTCTCGGAGGGCTCCAGCGGCTTGTTGGTCAGAACCGCCACGTGCGCATGCTGGCGAGCCGCACGCACGACGTCGGTAATTCCCGCGTACGGTCGAGTGTGATTGAGCAGCCTA
This sequence comes from Vicinamibacterales bacterium, assembly GCA_035764385.1. Lineage (GTDB taxonomy): Bacteria > Acidobacteriota > Vicinamibacteria > Vicinamibacterales > UBA2999 > Gp6-AA40. The sequence continues at coordinate 17,898 of DASTZI010000401.1, read as the reverse complement.
CTATCGTAGATGTCGAGGAAACGATCGATCGCCTCGCTGTCTTCCGCAATGCCGGCCGCCGCGAGCGCGCGCCTGACGAGGACCTTGGCGCCCTCTCCGATCATCCGTGTGATGTCGTCGTGCGGAAGCGGCGGCGCGCCGAGGTCGGTGAGCAGCTCGTTGACCGACTCCGCCAGATCGCGCGAGGAATTGATCAGCGTGCCGTCCAGATCGAACGCGATCAGGCGCCGGTGTAAGTGGCCCACGACGTAGGCGTCTCCCAGACGGTGACGCGGACGACGGGCAGCCCCTGCTCGCGCGAAACGTCGTAGATGAGCCGCGCAATCCGTTCCACCGTTGGGTTGCTGTCGACAATGAAGATCGGTTCGCCCAGCGACTGCAGGGGTTTCACCAGCGGATCGTCGTGGCGCAGAATCATCTTGTGATCGAGCTCTCGATCGATCCACCCCTTGACGACCCGTTTGATGTCGCTGAAATCGACCACCATGTTCCGCGTGTCGAGCGCATCGGTACGCACCTCGATCTCGGCAACGGCATTGTGGCCGTGTGGATGCTTGCAGATGCCGTCGTAATCGAGCAGCCGATGGCCGTAGCAGAAGTCGATGCGTTTGGTGACGGAGTACATAACCAATAATGGTAAGTCTGGCGGGTCCAAAACGACCCGCCCTCCACAGCAGATGTCGACCGCAGTTCTACTTTCGGCGGGACTTGACAGCGCGGTGCTCGCGGCGTCCGAAGCTCGCCGTTCCCACGTCCAGCCGATCTATGTCAGCGCCGGCCTTGCGTGGGAGGCACAGGAGCTGGAGGCGCTCGATCGGCTGCTCACGACGCCGCCATTCGCGTCGCTGGCGCCGCTCGCGCAGCTCACATTCACGGTCCGCGACCTTTATCCCCCGACGCACTGGGCGCTCCGCGGCCAGCCGCCCGCGTTCGACACGCCAGACGAAGACGTATACCTGACCGGCCGCAACGTGATCCTGCTGTCGAAAGCATCGATCTATTGCGCGCAACATGGCATCGGCCGAATCGCGTTGGGGCCGCTGGCGGGCAATCCCTTCCCCGACGCAACACCGCAGTTTTTCGACACAATGGCGCGCGCGATGTCGCTCGGCCTGGCTCACGACATCCGGATCGATGCGCCGTTTGCGACGAAGGACAAATCCGAGGTCATCAGGATGGGCGTCGAGCTCGGCGTCCCACTGGAGCTCACATTGTCGTGTATGAACCCCCGCCTTCGCTCCCTAACGGGAGCTTCGGCGAGGCAGGCTCCACTGATAGAGCATTGTGGCGTGTGCAGCAAATGCCGTGAGCGGCGTGACGCCTTCAACGAAGCCGGAATCGATGATCCAACGCGGTACGCCGTTCAGCCGATCCGATAGGCTCCCTACGAGGCTTTTTCGTAGACGGTCTCGCCGCCTATCATCGTCCGCGTGACGCGAAACGCCCGATCGAGAACGACGAGATCTGCGATGTTTCCCTCGGCGATCACGCCGAAACCCGCAAGGCCCATCGCTCGCGCAGGTGTCGTGCAACACATCACCGCGGCTTCGGGAATCGACCTATCGAACATCGTCACGATGTTGCGAAACGCGCGATCCATCGTGAGCGTGCTTCCCGCGAGCGTACCGTCTTCGAGCAGCGCAGCCTGATCCGACACGCGAATGGTCCGTCCCCCCAGGCGGGCCAATGAACCCGGGCTCAGGCCGGAGCCGGCCGTTCCGTCGGTAATGGCCATCACGCCGTCCACGCGCTTGGCGGCGATCGCCAAGCGGCACATTGCCGGATGCACGTGAAACCCGTCGCAGATCAGTTCGGCGGTGACTGCGTCGTGCGAAAGCACTGCTCCCGCAAGACCCGGCGCACGATGAGTAACCGGCGTCATCCTGTTGAACAGATGCGTTGCATGCCGCGCCCCGGCGTCGATCGCGGCCACTGAACGCTCGTAATCCGCGCCGGAGTGGCCGAGTGAGACCCGATGTCCTCCTCGCACCAACGCCGGAATGAGCTCGAGTACGCCATCGATTTCCGGTGCCACCGTGACGATGCCGACATCGGCCGCGCGTCGCTGGACGACATTCAGGATGTCGCGCCCGCTGAAATTGCCTTCACGGCGGTCCTCGGTCGGCAGTCGCAAGCACGCCTTCGGCTGCGCTCCGTTGTATTCCGGGTTGATGAAGTTGCTCTCGAGGTGGGCCGGAAGCACACGCGCTGCGCCGGATCTACGGCTCACGCGCGCACGCGCCACTTGTTCCAGAACCGCGTCGAGCGCGTCCGGCGCACACGCCACCGTTGTCGGACAGAACGCCGTCACCCCATACCGCGGAAGCCGCGTCGCGATCTCGGCAATCGCTCCCGCGCTGTCCAACGAGTCATGCCCGTCGACGCCATGAACATGAACGTCCACGAAACCGGGCACGATGAAACTTTCATGCGCATCAATCACAGCCACGGCCGGCGGCGTCCGCCGAGTGGTGTCGATGGCCGCAATGCGGTCGCCCTCGATGATGAGCGCTGCGCTGGTCAGGATACGGTCCGGCAGGACGATGTCGCCGCCGGCGAAAACGATCATCGCGCGATCATGGCTGCGCGCGCGGCGCCAAGCGGTCCGCCGTCGTCGCCGAGCGTTGCGGCGCAGATCTTCAGCGATTCGGCCATGTTCTTTGGAAGACGGCGAAGCGCCTCGGCCTGCGCGGGTTGCAGCAGTTGATCGGCGGCATCCGCGATAAGGCCCCCGACGACGACAATGTCCGGATCCGCGATGGCGACGAGGTTGGCCACTGCCATCCCGATATAACGCGCCGTATCGCGAACGACAGAAATCGATACGCCGTCGCCATTCCTCGCAGCGTCGAAGATGTGATGGACCTTGATTGCCGCAAGGTCACCACCGGCCATGGCGAGCACCCGCGATTGGTCACCCGACTTGATTCGCCATACGAGCCGGCGAACGATTCCAGTGGCCCCGATCTCGGCCTCGAGAGAGCCGAAGCGACGATAGTCCTCGCGCTCGACGGGGTTGAGCGCGAGCCATGCTGCGGCGCCCGCAAGGCCATGCGCCCCCTCGAACGGAACACCGTTGACGACCAGACCGGAATGCACGGTGTCGGCGGCGATAAGCGCGATGACCTGAGGGGCGTTCTTGGCAGCGCCATGCCATGACTCCCCGAGCGCCACCGAGCAACCACGCGTGACGACTCGCGCAGAGCCGGAATGCCCCGCGGCGGTGGAAACCGCGGTCACCACATCGGTGACGCCTTGTTCCAGAGGATCACGGACCGCCACACCGATCGATGATGGCGAATCATCGGCCAGCGCCGCGCGGACCGCCGCCGAGGCGGACGACCCATTTGCGCCATCGTGCCTGCCGCGTCTCGCAATGGTACCGTTTTCATCCGCGGCTACGGCCAGGACCGCGTCTTCGCGAACTTCAACTCCGAGAATCACAGCGTCGGTTGGATTGTATCGCCCGGCCAGTCGACGTGCACGTGCACCTTGCGCCCTTCAAATGGCAGCAGTGACGCGTTGAGCGACGGTTGGAAGACTTCGACGTGGAGTCGCTTCAGCAGCATCACGTAGCCGCGCTCCTCCGGCGCGGTCAAAATCACGACCCCGCCGCTTTCCGCGGGCGGAAAGTTTTTGTCGTCGAGATAGTCGCGATCGAAGCTGATGAGCGTGCGGCGAAGCTGACGGGCGAGCCGGTAATGATCATCGTCGCGCGCGCGGCGAAGATCGTCGTGTTCGATCACGAACAGCGCATCCCAGTGAAGAACATCGCGCATGAACGTGACGAGCCCGGCCGGCACATTCGCGTCGATGTAAACGCGCGGATGCTCGGTAAGTCGATCGGCGTGGGGCCCTAACTCTGAGGCCAGTGTTCCCATTTCTGAATTATCGATGTCTCTCCAAGTCCGGCATCGTCTCCGTCTTATCGCCAGGCTTCGGATGAGTGCGCGTCGCGTTCCTGGCTTCTTCGCGGAGCTTCGCGACAAGCACATCGCGCTTGTGAACCAGTTCCTTGCGCGGACGGCGGCCGTACTTCGATCCGACGGCGTACTCGCAGAACAGCGGAAACGCAATCGTCGAATCGCAGTACGCGACGACCGTATCCGGGAGGACACCGGGGTTCACTTTTCCCCAGCTGACAGCTTCCGCGGGTGTTGCGCCGGACAATCCACCCCAGACGACCTGGTCCGTGGTCAACTGGATGAAGTAGTCGTTGCCCCCCTTTGGAATTCCGTAAACCTCCCACAGTGTCGGCTGGCCCTGGAGGTAAAAATTCTTCGGTGAACCACCGCCGAGGATGACGCAGCCGTTTTTCGTCCCCGCAAGGATGAAGGCGCAGACCTCGTTGACATCCTTATTTGGGTCGATCATCAGGCGACTCTCGTTCATCAGCTCGTGATACGCGATGTTCATGCCGATCGAACTGTCGCCGGGCGATGACGTGTAGATCGGCACGCCCGCGGCGGCCGCCGCCGCGACGACCGAGTGTGCTTCGCATCCTGGCTGACGAGCCATCAGGTCGCGCCCGAGCGCGTAGTGAAATTCTGCGGTTGAGACTGGACCATCCATTCCCGAGCGGACGAGGAATTCCCGGATGTAGGCGTCCGTTTGCAGCAGGACGTCGGCCGGGAAGAGCACGTCGTAAATGCGAATGACGCCTTCGTCGTACAGCTCGACATCGTTGACGAACGGGGAACCACGATGCAGCGTGAAATTGAGCGCGTAGTGGAGATCGTGATAGAGGTTCGCGCCCGTGCTGATCAGGAAGTCGATCAGCCCGCGCTCCATCAGCTCGACGATGCAGCCGCCCAGACCTGCTGGCGTGAGCGCACCTGCAACCGTCAGCGCGATCATCGCGTCGTGCTCAGGCAGCAGCATCTTGTCGGCGAAGATGCGGCACGCTTCACCGAGACGTGCGGCATTGAACGCCTGGAACCCTTCGTCGATGAGGGTGCGGATCTCCGCGCTGCCCCGCGGACGGTAGTAGCGAATGGGCTTGCCTGAAAGATAGTCCTGACGTGTCTTGCCCGGGGATCCTGGCGCGCGGTGCGGCATAGACGTCGTAACCGCGCTTGTATCGCGGCTCGCGGCTAGCTTAGCATCCTCGCCTCGCCGAAGTGCGAAGCGCGAAGGCGGGCCGCCGACACATGACAAATCAGCTCGACTTCCAATCTCCCTGGTTCATCGCCGCGATCGCGGTTCTAGCGATCGTCGTCATCTTGATTGCGATCATCTGGCGAAAAGGACGGCCTTTCGCGCCAGGACATGTGTTTCGGGCCAGTCGACTGAGCTCAGGAAACCGCCTGTTTCCCACGCAGGTCCAGATCACGCCGATGGCGATCGTCCACCACACGCCGCGCTTCATCGGCCGCAGTGAGCATTCGATTCATGTCGCCCACGTGTCCTCGGTGCGCGTTGATACGGGCATGATCTTCAGCGATGTCTATATTGAGACGTCGGGTGGCGCCAGTCCCGTGAAGTGCCATGGCCACCGGAAGCGCGACGCTTTGGAAATGAAGCGCCTTATTGAGCAATTTCAATCCACGTACTACCGCCAACAGCCGCCAACTCCTCCTCCCCCTGTGCCTTAGAACGAGACGCGCCGATAAACAGGTGGGCCTTTTCAGACCCCCCTGCGGCCCGTCTCAAGCATTGTGGATGAACTGACATTTGCTGCCCGGCGCGCCGTTTCGCAGCCGAAGACGCCGGAACCCAACGATCCCGAGACGCGGTTCCGCAACCTCGTCCAGTCACCGCTTCGCGCTGGGCTCCTGCGCTTCCTGAGCGCGCGTCCCGACGAAACGTTCGACGTCGATGGCCTGATGGCGACATTCGGCCGCCTGCGTCTGGACGTCGACAATTGTCTGAATGAGCTTGTCGTCTTCGGCGTGGCGCGCCGCATCGCCGGCACGCCGCCACGATTTGCCGCGGCGCGGCCCGACGATGAAGAGTCCGCCATCCTGCTCGATACGTTCCTCGAGCGTCGCGCGGCCATTAGCACCGAAGACCAGGCGCCGTCGGTTCAACGTTTCCGCGAAATGATCGGCCGTGACGAGAAGATGCTGATCGTCTTCGAATGGATTCGTACGGCTGCCAAGTCCGATATCGCCGTGCTCATCCTCGGTCCGACCGGATCCGGCAAGGAAGTCGTCGCGCGGATGATTCACGAGTTGAGCCGACGCGGCACCGAAAAATTTCAGGCCGTCAACTGCGCCGCGCTGCCCGACACACTGTTCGAATCCGAAATCTTCGGATTTGAAAAGGGCGCCTTCACTGGCGCCCACGATCGCAAACCGGGGCGACTGGAGCTGGCCGACCACGGCACGCTGTTCCTGGATGAAATCGGCGACCTCTCGCTGGTGGCGCAGGCGAAGCTGTTGCGAGTCCTCGAGGACCGCCGCTTCGAACGCCTTGGCGGTCAAAAGTCGCTGCAGGTGGACTTCCGGTTGATCTCCGCCACCAACCGGCCGCTCGACCAGTTCGTTCGTGATGCGCGCTTCCGCGAAGACCTGTACTACCGCGTCAACGCCTTCTCCATCCGGCTGCCATCGCTGCGCGAGCGCCCCGTCGACATTCCGGTGCTCGCAAACCGCTTCCTTGCACGTTATTGCGCAGGCAACGGGCTGCCGCTCGACGCGAAGACGTTGTCGTCGGAAGCGATGACCCGGCTTCAGTCGTACCCATGGCCGGGCAACATCCGTGAGCTCGAAAGCACCGTGTCGCGTGCGGCGCTCTCGGCTCCTGGACGCGTCATCCGCGATACCGACATCGAGTTTCTTCACGCCGGCGTGTCCATGCCGGTCACCGAGGGGCCACCGCGGCTGCCGACGCTGCGCGACGCCGAACGGGCGCACATCGTTCGCGTGCTCGACGCTGTTTCCTGGAACAAGAAGGAGGCGGCCCGGGTTCTGGAGATCAGCCGCGGGACGCTGTATCGAAAGATCGTCGAGTACAACCTCGAGCCCGAAACGAGGACGTCCCGGAATAGAACAACCGAGTAGAACACGCTGTTCCGACTCAGCACAAAATTCTGGCGTCGCGGGCTCGCCGCGGCAACCAGCCCAATCGCGGTAACGCCCAAGCTCTCCACGACTTAGTAACGCGCGCGTCGTTACACGCGGTGCACGGCAGACTCTTTGCCCCTGTAGAGGTGGCCGAACCCTGCCTACACAAGATGACAATGAGAGCCCGCATCACCATCATCTGGCTCCCCTGAGGGAGCCGCGTCCGCTCGCGTCAGACACTCCGCGCCTGCGTACCGCTCAAAATGCATGATTCCTTGAATCGCGAAGGCATGAGTGCGCACCGCGCGCTGCCACGCCTCCTCTGGAGCAGAGCCGGTTTCACCGCTCTGGGCCTGAAGGCGATCGCGGCGTCGTGGCTGCTGGCCAACTCTCCGTTCTGGCTTCTGCCCGGTACGCTGTTCGCCGTCTACCTCGGGTGCGGCTTCGCGTGGCGAGCGAATCAGATCGCCGCCGCGCACCTTGCCACGATCGAGGCGCTCGCACTCGCGATCGACGCCAAGGATCAGACGGCGCCGTATCACATCCGGCGCGTTCAGGTGTATGCGAGCGGTCTCTCGCGCGAGCTCGGGATGTCGCCGGATGACATCCAAGGGGTCAAGATCGCTGCGCTGCTCCACGACATCGGCAAGCTCGCCGTGCCGGATCACATTCTCGCGAAGCCCGGCGCGTTGACCCCCGAAGAATTCCAGAAGGTGCGGATTCATCCGCGGGTGGGCGCCGCCATCATTGACCATGTCCCGTTCCCCTATGTTGTTGCGCCGTTCATCCTGAACCACCACGAACGGTGGGACGGACGCGGCTACCCGGAAGGGCTGCGCGAGCGGCAGATTCCGCTGGGCGCGCGCATTCTCTCGATTGTCGATTACTTCGACGCGCTGACATCGGAGCGTCCGTATCATCAGGCGATGGCGGTGGACGCGGCAGTGGCGCTGCTCGAGCAGGAGGCGGGCAAGGCGCTCGATCCCGAAGCCGTACGCACGTTCGTGCGCATCCTTCCAGAGCTGCGCGCAGAGGTTCGGCGCCTTGGCCTGGATGCAGCCACCGCACCGGCTGCGGCGGTATTCGAAGACATCGCGCTCGCCCACCGTGAGATTTACGCGCTGTATCAGATCGCCCAGACCATGGGCACGAGCCTTGGGATTCCCGACACGATGACGGTTATTTCGTCAAAGCTGACGAGGCTCGTACCGTTCTCGACCTGCGCGCTCTTCCTGCATACGGAAACGACAGAAATGCTGCGTTGCCGCTTCGCCGTGGGCGCCGAGGCAGAGGTGCTTCAAGGCACCTCGATGCGCAACGGCGAAGGCCTGAGCGGCTGGGTGTCGCGGCAACGACGGCCGCTTGTCAACGCACGGCCGGCAACCGACTTCGAGGCCACCGGCCTACCGCCAACGACGACGCTGCAATCGGCCCTGGTGTGTCCGTTGATGTTTCACGATCGCTTCATCGGCACGCTCTGCCTCTATCACGTCGAACCAGGTTTCTATCAGGACGATCATCGACGGCTGCTCGATCGCGTCTGCGAACAGGCCGCCGCCGTAATTCACAACTCGATCGTCTTCGAACAGACCCAGGAAGATTCGTTGACGGACACGCTCACGGGGCTCCCCAATACCCGGTTCATGTTCGTGCACCTAGCACGTGAGCTCGCGCGTGCCGATCGCCTGAGGTCGGAGGTCTCACTGATCGTCATGGATCTCGACGAGTTCAAGGACATCAACGACACGTTCGGGCACCATATCGGCGACCGCGCGCTGCGCGAAGTGGCTGGCGTCCTGCGCAACGCGATCCGTCCGTATGACATCTGCGTTCGCTACGCTGGCGACGAGTTCATCGTTGTGATCTCAGGGTGCGGCCGCGACGAGGCCGAGAGCAAGCGGCGCGAGCTGCAGCAGGCGGTCGACAGCATCCGGCTCGAGGTGCAGGCCGACGTCCGTATCCCGATGATGATGAGTGCGGGCGTGGCGGTGTTTCCACACGACGGCGATAGCTACGAAGCGCTGCTGGCGACGGCCGATAGCCGGATGTATCGCAACAAGAGCGACCGTCGAGCGTCGCGCGCCTGTGACCGGACCGCCGACGCGCGCAGCCTTCGCAATCGCGCTGCTGTGACTTGATTACACTGACGATCCGTGGCACTCCTGACGGTCCCGCTCGCGCGTGTCGACAAGGCCTCGCCGCGCCTGCGCCTGCTCGCGATTGACATCTCCGGCCAACGATTCGCGTACCTCGCCGGTCAGGCCGTCATGGTGGGGCCCCACGGCGCCGCGGTCCGGCGTCCGTTTTCGATCGCCTCTTCACCAGAACGCGCCGGCGAAACGGGCACCCTCGAACTGTTGATCGCGATGGAGGGCGGATCGGAAGATCTGCAGTGGGCGACGGCCGGAGCACTCCTGGATATCGATGGACCGGTCGGTACCTTTACGTTTCCGACAACGATCGCTCAGCCGCGATTGTTGTTCGTCGCAGGTGGGACCGGGATTGCTCCGGTGCGGGCCATGCTGGACCACGCCGTCCGGGTGCATCCCTCAGAGAAGATCTCCCTCCTCTACAGCACGCGACGAAGCGACGAATTCGCATTCGTCGACGAACTGCGTGCGCACGAGCGCGCGGGACGGGTCGAGCTGCATCAGACGGTCACTCGCGATGACGGGAGTGCGTGGGACGGCAAACGCGGGCGAATCGGCCGTGGTCATTTCGAGGCCGTGCTGCATGAGCCGGCCTCGACCCTCTGCTTCATCTGCGGTCCTTCGTCGCTCGTCAGCGAATCGGCCGCCACACTGCGTGACCTCGGCGTACCCGATGCGCTGATTCGAACCGAAGGATGGGGAAGGACTACGGGATAACCTGCAGCGCGTCCTTGACGTCGGTTACGCCATCGACCTTGCGCGCAAGCGCCATCGCCTGATCGTGCTCGGTCTGGCTCTTCACGCGGCCTGACAGCGTCACCACGCCCTTATACGTATCCACATCGATGCGCAGGCCACCAACAGCGGGATCGTTGAGCATCGCGGTCTTCACGCGGGTTGTGATCGTCGTGTCGTCGATGGTTTCGCCGACGGTCTTGCCGCATCCGGCCACCAGCGGCGCGGCGAGGATCGTCGCCAAGAGCGTCATCTTCCAATACCCGAGATTTCGCATCAGAGCCCTCCACGCGGGGGCGGGGCTGCAACCTACATGCCCGTGATGTGAAATCCTGCGTCAACCATCAACACCTCACCCGTAATGCCCCGCGCGGCATCGCTGAGCAGGAATGCGGCGGCTTCGCCCACTTCAACGGTTTCGATGTTGCGTCGAAGCGGCGCGCGGTCGCGATAGACACCGAGGATCGTGGAGAAGCCGCCGATACCCATCGCGGAGATCGTCTTGATGGGACCGGCCGAGACGGCATTGACGCGGATGTGCTGCGGCCCCAGATCGGCTGCGAGGTACCGCACATTGGCTTCGAGCGCCGCCTTCGCGACGCCCATCACGTTGTAGTTCGGAAAGACACGTTCGCTGCCTAGATACGAGAGCGTGACGATACTGCCGCCGCCGCGTTTTTCCATCAACGGCTTTGCTCCGCGGGCGAGCGCGATCAAGGAATACGCGGATATGTCCATCGCGAGGCGAAATCCCTCGCGGGTCGTGGTCGAGAACGGCTCAGAGAGCTCTTCTTTCCTGGCGAACGCCGCGGCGTGAACAAGGAAATCAAGGCCCCCGAATTCCTGATCGAGCGTGGCAAAGACGGCGTCGATCTCCGCGTCGGAGGTCACATCGCACCCGAGAACCAGCGGCGGCGATGGCAATCCCGCCGACAGCTCATTGACGTTTTCTTCAAATCGTCCCTGATACGTCAGTGCGAGGCGGGCGCCGCGTTGCGCAGTCGCCTGCGCAATCGCCCAGGCTATGGACCGCTTGTTGGCGACGCCAACAACGAGGCCGAACTTGCCAGTGAAGTCGGTCATGAGAAACGAGGCAATTATGAATTGACGAAGTTGCGAATTGACGATTCGATTGTCGATCTACAAATCGAATTCGCAAATTCGTCGATTCCTAGAATTGGTCAAGCAGAGCGAAACGGCTCAGCGACCGCGCTTGCGGCCGGGGCCACGCGATTGTCCTTGCGGGCGTCCGCCGCGCTGACCGCCGCCAGGGCCTGGACGATTGCCGTTCTGCCGCTGCCCCCCATGCGGCGAATTCGGTCTCGGTGTGCCGAAACGAGAGGAGCCGCCGAAGGAGCCCTGCGCTCCGCGAGCGGCACGACGTCCACGGCCTTGACGCTGTCCGCCTCCTCCCGGTCGATTGCCATTGAACTCGCGGCGACTACCGGGACGTGTGAACTCCGGCGCCTTCCGTTCAGGCGGCTGTCCCTCCGGGCGCGGAAGCGTTGCGCGAATCAGCCGACGATGCACGGGGCCTTCGTCTTCGCCCGAGCTCTCTTCTACTTCGTTCTCGTTCTCGTTCTCATTCTCGGCAGCGGCTGGGACTTCCTCCGCCGCATGCTGCACAACTGGTTCCTCCGGAAGCGGCGCCTCCTCAACAGGCATCGCCTCAGTGAAGGTCTCGGTCGATGCGGTTTCCTCCGGAGCGGGTGCGACGAGCGACTCCTTCTTGCGGCGCGGCGGCGGGACGCGAGCCTGCTTGTATTCGTGATCCGCGTCGCACGTGGTGCAGCGCGTCTGCTTCACCTCATCGTCAATCATCGCCACAATCGCGTGATTGGTGATGCGGCGTTCACGCGGACAATAGTCGTCCAGAATGTCACCGAGCCGAAGCCGGCGTTGCTGCATTAAATTCCCCCGGAGCCGTTCCTTTTCAGGCGGGATCGAAAAATAAAAGGCGGCGGTAACCGAAAGTTTACCCGGAAAATCCCAAATCCCAAATCCCAGGCTCCAAGTCCCAGCTGCCAAGTCTGGGTGCCACATCCCAAACTTGCACACTCATTGGGATTTGGTATTTGGGATTTGGGGTTTGGGACTTGCCGTCGCCAGCCAGTCGCGACACTCCCGCAGTGCGGCGTGCACGGCGTCCGGATTGGTGGACTGAGGGGTCCGCTTCGCGTACACCGACTCCAAGGCGGTCGCTGCCTGAGGCGCATCGTCGCCGAAGAAGTCGCTCGCTTCCTTCCATTCCTTCAGCGTGAGACTGCTGAAGTCGCGACCTTCCGCGATCAGCCTCCGGACCATGGCGCCGACGATTTCGTGGGCCCGCCGAAAGGGCATCCCCCGGATGGTGAGATAGTCGGCGACGTCGGTCGCCAGCAGCAGGCCCGACGCCGCGTCCGTCGCCTTTGACGCGCGCAGCGTGAGCCGCGAGATGACGGCGTGCGTTGCGGTCAAGGACGAGGCGAGCGTCCGTTCGGCGTCGAAGACGGCCTCCTTGTCCTCCTGCAGATCCTTGTTGTAGCCGCCCGGCAGACCCTTCAGCGTCGTCAGCCAGCCGGTCAACCTTCCAATCGCGCGTCCAGTCTTGCCCCGCACGAGCTCCAGCGGATCCGGATTTTTCTTCTGCGGCATCATGCTGCTGCCGGTTGCGGACGCGTCGGCCAGCTCGAAGAACCCGTGCTCTTCGCCGGTGAAGATGATGAAGTCCTCCGCGATTCGGCTCAAATGCACCATCGTCAGCGAAATCGCGAAGAGAAACGACGCGACGAAATCGCGATCGGACGACGCGTCGATGCTGTTGCGCACGATTCGTGAAAAACCGAGCCGGCGGGCCAGCAACGCAGTGTCGATCGGGTAGCTGGTTCCGGCGACCGCGCCCGAGCCGAGCGGCAGCGCATCCGCTTCGATGCGAGCCGACTCCAGCTTCTCGAAGTCGCGACGCAAGCCCGAGGCGTGTGACAGAAAGAAATGCGCGACGAGTACCGGCTGCGCGCGCCGCAGATGCGTATACGCGGGCATCAGCGCCTCGCCCATGGCTTCCGCCTGATCGGCGAACGCCGTAATCAGTTGTACGAGCCCCTGCTGAAGCAGCGGTATCCGGCGACGCAGGTAGAGACGCAGGTCGAGCGACACCTGCTCGTTGCGAGACCGGCCGGTATGGAGCCGCCGGCCCGCGTCGCCAATACGCTCGATCAGTTTCCGTTCGACGAAGCTGTGGATGTCCTCGTCTTCGCCGGTAACGAAAGACGGATCGCGGCGGGCTTCTTCAAGAATCGATTCCAGACCTCTTCGGATGGCGGCCGCATCTTCCTTTCCCAGCACGCCGCATGCGCCAAGCGCGTCCGCCCACGCGAGGCTGCCCGTGACGTCGTCTTCAAAAAGCGCTCGATCGAAACCAAACGAAACGCCGAAGTCGAAGGCAGCCGGGTCGGGCTCGGTATCGAAACGACCGGACCAGAGAGTCATGAGTGATGGGCGGAGAGGATGCGGTGCTGCCCTTTGAAGAGCTCCAGACAGACCCTCGCATCGGCAGCGCGCGCAACATCGGCGCCCAGCGCATCGTGCGCCGCCTGGAGGACGACCGCGGCTGGCGCGTGGATAGCGGCGCCCGACGTGTCGAGCAGGCGGCCAACGCCGTGCGTGCCCGCGATCGTCGACACGCTTTCAATCAGTTCAGGCAGCGACATGGGAATGCCATTGATCGAGACGGGCAATCCGGCGGCAAACGCGATTTCAAGACGCGCGGGCGCGTCTGGTTCCGGCTTGGGCATCGATGTCGAGGGATCCTCCGTCGGTCGTTCCCACAATGTTGCGTGTGCGGCGTGCACCGGATGTGCGCGCCCCGTGCCAGTGCGTATCACGCGAATCGATGGATCGAGCGCCTGCACCGCGGCTTCGATCTCCGCGTGATCCTCCTCGCCGCCAGCGTGCGCGACCAGATCCGCGGATTCGATACGCGCAATTTCGACAAGCGTTCTTGCGATCAACCCGCACGCCACGTTGTGCCCGGGACTGTACCCCGCCGGCGCGTCGCCGAGCGAGGCCGCAATGCAGCAGCGCGCGAACTCGTCGCGCGCGTCGAGGACGTGAGCGCGGACGGCACCTGCCGCGAGCGCGGCTTGGCGGACTCCTTCCAGTTCACCTGCCTGGCCCAGGTCGAGCGTGAGCGCGACGACCTCCGCGTTGAACTGTTCAGCCAGCTGCGGTATCGCGGCGACGTTGTCGGCAGCGCCGGAGCACGCAAACACGACGCGCGGCGTCATGCGGGTTGTCCTTCGCCGGTAATCCGCTCGAACCGCTTCACGAGCGCTTTGGCGCGCCGCGCATCGGGCGCGACGATGAGGACGGTATCCTCGCCGGCAACGGTGCCGACGACTTCCGGCAGATGGGCGTCGTCGATGCTGACACAGAGCGCTTGGGCGCGTCCGAGTCCGGTTCTCAACAGCACGAGCTGCTGCACCCGATCGACGCGCAACAAGTACTCAGCAATCGCACGCTGCAGCATCGCTTCCGCGGTCTTGCCATTTGGCGTCGCGCCGCGTCCCGGCGGCTGGTACGCTCCGTCAGCGCCGCCCTTCACCAGCCCGAGCTCGCGGATGTCACGTGAGAGCGTCGCCTGCGTGACGTCGAAGCCCGCTGCGCGCAGACTGCGGCGGAGCTGCTCCTGGCTGCGCACCGGCGCGCGCTGGATGACGTCGAGAATCACCGACTGACGACGAGCCTTCACGCTTTTCAGCATACCTCAAAGTCTTGACTGATTATGCATGCGAATGTATAAATATTCTTTCCTGGATGATCGAGAGAGAATGGCCATAGCAGCCCCTGGGAACATGACGGACACCACAGCGACGGCCACGCAGCGCACGCCGGCCGCACCGGCTGCGCGGACGCGCGTCGCCGTCGCCGGTGCAACCGGCTACGCCGGACAGGAGCTGGTCCGCCTCCTGGCGCGGCACCCTGGCGTCGCCTTGACCGCGGCGATGTCGTCGGGTGCCACAAGCACGCCTCGTCCGCTGCCCGCGCTTGCGCGCATCTGGGACCAGGCCGTGACGCCGCTCGACATCGAGCACCTTGTCGCCTCGGCAGACATCGTCTTCCTCGCGTTGCCGGAAGCGGCGTCCGCGGAGGTCGCACCGAAACTGCTCGAGCGGGGCGCACGCGTGATCGACCTGTCGGGTGCGTTCCGCATCCGCGACGCGGCCGATCGAGGGCGGTGGTATCCCGCGACAGCCGCGCTGCCCGAAGGGACCGTTTACGGTCTGCCAGAACGTGATGCTGCGGCGATCAGCGGCGCGCGTCTCGTCTCGTGCCCGGGCTGCTACCCGACGGCCGCGTTGCTGGCACTCGAGCCGCTCGAGGATGCCGGGTTGATCGAGGGGACGGTCATCGTCGATGCGAAATCGGGGATCTCGGGCGCGGGTAAGGCACCGAGCGATCGGACGCATTTTTCGGAGAACCACGGAAGCGTGGCGGCGTACGGCGTCTTTTCACATCGCCACAACGCCGAAATCGAGCAGGAGCTGAAGCGGACGGTCACGTTCGTGCCGCACCTTGTACCGCTCGATCGCGGCATTCTGGAAACGATCTATGTGTCGCTGAAGCCCGGCACCACCGAGGCGCAGGTTGCCCGCGCGCTCGACGATGCGTATCAACACGCTGCCTTCGTGCGGTTGACCGGTGCTGCGCTGCCTGAAATCAAGCATGTGGCACACACGAACTTCTGCGACATCGGGTGGAAGGTCGACGAAGGGCGCCATCGGCTCGCTCTCATCGTCGTGCTCGACAATCTCGTCAAGGGCGCTGCCGGCCAGGCAGTGCAAAACCTGAATATCGCGCTTGGCCTCGACGAACGGACGGGTTTGCTCTGATGGCCGGTGGCACAGCCCGGAGGTCGCGTTTCGTCGTGAAGCTCGGAGGCGAACTGCTCGAGCAACCGGACGACCTCGCCCGGATCGCCAGAGGGATATCGGCGTTGGCGCAGCGCACCGCGCTTGTCGTCGTGCACGGCGGTGGCCGCGAAATTGACGCCGCACTAGCGACAGCCGGCATTCCCAAACAGCAGGTCGATGGCCTCCGCGTGACCGACGCGAAGACACTGGACGTCGTCGTCGCGGTGCTGGCAGGAGCAATCAACACTCGTCTGGTCGCAGCGCTGCGCAAAGCCGGCACGCGTCCCGTCGGTCTGACGGGTGCCGATGCGGCGGTGGCCACAGTGAAACGGTCGACGCCGATGACCTCGACGACGGGCGATCGCGTGGACCTTGGGCTCGTCGGGTCGCCGATTAACAACGGTTCCCCACAGCTGCTGACGGATCTACTCGCGCGCGGCTACGTGCCAGTCGTCGCCTGCATCGGCTCGACGCGCGACGGGCAGTTGCTGAACGTGAACGCCGACACACTTGCGGCGCATCTGGCTGCGTCGCTTGCTGCGCGGCGGCTCGTGATTGCGGGCGGAACATCCGGCGTGCTCGACGAGACAGGGCGGACGATCGAGCGGCTCGATACGCGGCACGCGGCTCGCCTGATCAAATCGGGCACCGCAAACAAGGGAATGGTGGCGAAGCTCGAAGCATGCCGTGCCGCTCTTCGCCACGGCGTTGGAGACGTTGTGATCGCGAACGGACGCGAGGTCGAACTGGACGCGCTCGGCGCCGCGAAGGGGCCGCTCGCCGGATGCACGCAGGTGGTGCGATGAACAAGTTGACGTTGGACGACATTAAGGGGCTCGAAGAACGACACATTGTCCAGACTTACAAGCGGCAGCCGGTCGCGTTCGTTCGCGGCAGAGGCTCGCGTCTCTACGACGTCGATGGCCGCGAGTACCTCGACCTCGTGTCCGGAATAGGCGTAACTTCGCTTGGCCACGCGCATCCGGGCCTTGCGGCGGCGATTGCCGACCAGGCGTCAACGCTGCTGCACACGTCGAATCTCTACTATCACCCGCTGCAGGGGCAGGTTGCAGCGCGCCTCACGAAGCTCTCCGGCCTTCCCCGCGTATTCTTCGCAAACAGCGGCGCCGAAGCTGTCGAAGGCTGCCTGAAATTCGCGCGGCGCTACTGGTACACGCAGGGTCTCAAGACACGAACCGGATTTGTCGCCATCCAGAACGCGTTCGGCGGGCGAACAATGGGTGCACTGTCAGTCACGTGGGACGAACACTACCGCGCACCGTTTCAACCGCTCTTGGGTCCGGTCACGTTTGTGGCGTCCGGCGACATCGCCGCTTTGGAGGCGGCAGTCACCGACCGGACGGCAGCCGTCATCGCAGAGCCAATTCAGGGTGAAGGCGGAATTCGTCCACTGTCGCGCGAGTTCGCTCAGGCGATCACCAATGTCTGCCGTCGCACGGGAACGCTGTACATCGCCGATGAAGTGCAGACCGGCCTCGGCCGCACCGGTTTGCCGTTTTACTTTCCTGCCCTCGGTCTGGAACCCGACCTGGTCAGCGTCGGCAAGGCGCTCGGCAGCGGTGTTCCGGTCGGGGCGATGCTGATGTCCGACCGCGTGGCGCGGGCCATCTCCCCTGGCGATCATGGGACGACTTACGGTGGGAACCTCCTCGCGTGCCGTGCCGCGCTGTTCTTTCTCGAGCAGTTGATGGATCACGGCGTGCTCGATCACGTCAACGCCGTGGGGCCGTTGTTCGAACGTCGCCTCCGGACTCTGGCGCTGAAGCATCCCGTCATCACCGAAGTCCGCGGTGTCGGGCTCATGCAGGCGCTGCAGCTTGACGTCGATGCGACGCCGATCGTCGACAGCGCCCGTGAGCGCGGTCTGCTGGTCAACCGCACCAACGAAAAGGTCGTGCGCATGCTGCCGCCGCTCACCATCGAAGCGGCGGACCTCGACCGCGCCGTCGACATCCTCGATGAAGTGTTCGCGACCATGAAAGCGGAGGTGCACGCGTAATGCTGCTGCCGCTGATCGAAACTGGGCTTGTCGCGGGCGAAGTCGAGCGTGATTCCGGATTCGAGATTCGCACACGTCGTGTCACGGACGCGCCG
>DASTZI010000400.1:0-2039 GCA_035764385.1 Vicinamibacterales bacterium | reverse complement strand
GCTCAGCCTCGGCATCGAGACGATGGGCGGCGTGGTGTCGAAGATCATTCTGCGCAATTCGACGATCCCGGCGAGCGGGCGCGAGATGTTCACCACCGGTGTCGACAACCAGACGTCGGTGGACATCCACGTGCTGCAGGGCGAACGCGAACTTGCCGCCGATTGCCGGTCGCTCTCGCACCTGCATCTGGGCGGTATCCCGCCAATGCCGGCGGGGCTGCCGCGCATCGAGGTCCGGTTCCAGATTGACGCGAACGGCATTCTCAGCGTCGCCGCGCGCGAATTGCGCACCGGTATCGAACAGACGATCGAAGTCAAGCCGTCCTACGGCCTCACGGACGAGGAAGTGGAACAGATGCTCATCGAGTCGTTCGAGCATGCGGAAGCCGACTTCGAGGCGCGCTTGCTGATCGACGCGCGCAATGAGGCGGAGTCGGTGATCCATGCCACCGAGAAGGTGCTCCGGCGGCCGGACTTCGCGGCAGTTGCCGCCGAGCAGCTCGAACCCGGAGAACGCGAACGGATCGATGCGGTGCTGGTGGAGTTGAAAGCCGTGATCACCGGCCCCGATCGTGCGGTGATTCAGGAGAAAACGCACGCGCTCAATCACGCGACGCAGCATCTTGCCGAAGTGACGATGAATCGGACCGTCCGTGAGGCGTTGGCCGGCAGGAACGTGAAGGACATCTAGTGGTGCTGGGCCGCGACAACGGAGCGCCCAGCTGCGATTTGGGAAGGACGTACCAGTAAGATGCCCAAGGTAACTTTCATCAAGGACGGGAAGGTAACGACCGTCGAATTCGAAAAAGGGAAGCTGCCGTACGAACACCATGGCCTCCCCGAGTCGTTCCTCGACGTCGCCATGAACTTCAACATCCCGCTCGAGCATGCGTGCGGCGGCAGCTGCGCATGCACGACCTGTCATCTCTATATCCGCGAAGGTGAACAGAACCTCAGCGAGCCTGAGGACAAGGAACTCGACCGACTCGATACGGCATGGGACCTCCGGACGAACTCGCGTCTGGGATGCCAGGCCGTGATCAACGGCGATGTGGTCGTCGAGTTCCCCATGTATACGCGTAATTACGTACAGGAGGGCGGCGCGATTCAGCTCGGCAAGTCGGACAGTCGAGATGAGGAGAAGAAGACGGCGGAGGCACAGCCATGAAATGGATTGATGCCGAAGATATAGGTATCGCGCTGAGTGAAAAATTTCCCGGCGTCGACCCGCTGACCGTCAGGTTTACCGATCTTCGCGACAAAGTACTGGCGCTGGACGGGTTTACGGACGACCCGAAAACCTCGAATGAGCCGAAGCTCGAGGCTATTCAGATGGCGTGGTACGAGGAATGGAAGGAAACCCGGTAGGATCGCAGGAGGTCAGCCATGAAACTCTGGCAGGTCTCGCTCATCGGGCTGCTTCTTTTCGGCGCCGCCGACAAGGCGTTTGCACAGCAGACTTCCGTTGACGTGAAGCGCCTACCGATCGATCTCGCGAAAGTCACTCGTGACCTCAAACAATCCGCTGCCACTGAGAGCCGTAGTGGCCTCAACCTCCGATATCGGGTCGACGTCTACGGCCAGGCTCCTCGCATCGAGATCTTCACCAAACAGGACAACCTTGCATACGGACCGGCGCCGTATGGCGCCCCGACGCATCAGGAGATGATCGACCACGTCACGCCCCAGGAATATCGGGCTCCCGCGGCCGATATCGGCAACCTGATCCGCTGGCTCACCGAGAGATCGAAGAAATAAGATTCTGTCCGTGCGCATGCTGATCGTTGCCGCGACGGTCGCGGAGATCACTCCGCTGCACGCCGCGCTGAAGCAGCGCTCGAATGCGGACGGACACCTCCGCCGCTGCACGCGCGGCGCCCACGACGTGGACGTGGTCACGACGGGTGTTGGAATGGTTGCGACCGCTGCCTGGTCGTCGCGCGCGCTGACGATGAACGACTATGACCTGGCGCTGAACCTGGGTGTGTGTGGGAGTTTCGATCCAGAGATTCCGACCGGGGCCGTCGTGCACGTCGTCA
>DASTZI010000399.1:0-13532 GCA_035764385.1 Vicinamibacterales bacterium | reverse complement strand
AACTCACGCAGAAAGGGTCCTGATGCAACGAGCAGAGATAGGAATCATCGGCGGGTCTGGTCTGTACGACATGGCCGATGTATCCGATCGCGAAGAAGTAACGGTGACCACGCCGTTCGGGGAACCATCGGCCGCGTATCTCCTCGGCACGCTGCGTGGCAAGCGCGTCGCATTTCTTGCGCGGCACGGCGGCGGCCACCGTGTGTCGCCATCGGAGCTGAACTTCCGCGCCAACATCTTCGGGATGAAGGCCCTGGGCGTCGAGTACATCCTGTCGGCCAGCGCCGTCGGCAGCCTGAAGGAGGAATACAGGCCCGCCGACATCGTCATTCCCGATCAGTTCTTCGACCGGACGAAAGGGCGCCCCAGTAGTTTCTTCGGCCGAGGCCTGGTCGGGCACGTCGGCTTCGCGCACCCGTTCTGCAAGATTCTGAGCGGTATCGCCTACGACAGCGGCAAGCGGGCCGGTGCCACCGTGCACAAGGGCGGCACCTACGTCTGCATGGAGGGGCCACAGTTCTCGACGCTGGCGGAATCGAAGCTGTATCGGTCGTGGGGCATGGACATCATCGGCATGACGAACCTGCAGGAGGCGAAGCTCGCGCGCGAGGCGGAAATCTGTTACACCACGATCGCGCTGGTCACCGATTACGACTGCTGGCATCCCGATCACGACTCCGTCACCGTCGAAATGGTGATGTCCACGCTTGCGAAGAACGCCGCGACCGCGCAACAGATCATTGCGGGTGCGGTCGAGCGGTTGCCGTACGAGCGCACGTGCGAATGCGCGTCGGCGTTGAAATACGCCCTCGTGACCCGCCCCGAAATGGTGCCGGATCAGGTCAAGAAGGATCTCGCCCCAATCATCGGTCGCTACATCTCATGAAGCTCATTGTCACCGGCTCGATTGCGTTCGATTACTTGATGCAGTTTCCCGGCAAGTTCACCGACCACATCCTGTCGGAGCACCTGCAGCGGGTGAGCCTCAGTTTTCTGGTCGACTCGATGGACAAGCGGCGCGGCGGATGTGCGCCGAACATCGCGTATACGCTGGCGCTGCTCGGCGAGCGGCCGTATCTGGTGGCGACTGCCGGACAGGACTTCAAGGAATACGACGAGTGGCTGCAGGCCACGGGTGTGGACACATCGCATGTGCGCCACGTGCCCGACAAGTTCACGGCGTCGTTTTTCTGCAGCACAGACACTGAGAACAATCAGATTGCCTCGTTCTATATCGGTGCGATGGCCAATGCCTCCGAGCTGTCGCTGCGGACGATTCACGAACCCGGTCTGGTCATCATTTCGCCGAACGACCCGGGTGCGCTGGTGCAGTACGCCGAGGAGTGCCGCGCGATGGGTGTGTCGTTCATTTTCGACCCCAGCCAGCAGTGCGCGCGGCTGTCGGGCGATGAGCTGCGCGACGGCATTTCAGGGGCGCGCTTGGTGATTTGCAACGACTATGAGTTCGAGTTGATTCGCCAGAAAACAGGGATGGACGAGCGGCAGCTGCTGCAGCAGGCATCCGCGCTCGTGATCACGCGCGGGGAAGACGGTTGTTCCGTCTACGAATCACCAGCGCGTGTCGACGTTCCTGCGATGACGCCGCACCGAATCGTCGATCCAACGGGCGTGGGCGACGCGTTCCGCGGTGGGTTGATGAAGGGCATGGCGGTCGGCAAGTCCCTCAAGGAGTGCGCGCAACTCGGGACGGTTGCCGCAACGTATGCCCTCGAGCACCTCGGCGGTCAGAGCCACGCGTACACGATCAAGGAGTTCACGGACAGATACATGCAGTATTTCGGTCCACTTACTCTTTGATGTCCGGGCCACAGAGACCGGAGACTTGGGATCCTCCGTGTCCTCCGTGGTTCGTGTCAGTGCTAACGGTCGAATGATTCGTGTCGACCGGATTCGGTGAGGCGGATGACGTAGCGCTCGGGATTATCGCGAAACCGCTCCTGCAACTCGGCGAGGCTGCCGGCGCCGCCGTAGCTGATTGCCGAGATGAGGTGCTTGAGCATGTCGCGAATAATCGGGCGCACGGACCCACGAGCCGGTACCGCGACTTCCATACCCTCCGCGCCGAGCGCCTCGACATCCGCGGCCTCGAGATCTTCCACGTCGAGACGGTCGACGATCGCTTCAAGCGACGCCATGCCGCGGAATACCTTGAAGGGGACGCGCACGGTCTTGTGCGATTCGGGCACGACGACTGGCTTCTGGACGATGTCGCCGGGCGTCTCCGTCGTGCCGGCGAGCGCGCTGCCGAGCATCACCGTGTCGCCGCCGAACATGAGCGCCTGCACCAGCGCGCCGTCCCGTCTCACGCCTCCGTCGGCGATGAGCGGCACGCGCCGGGCCGCCGCCTCGCGGCACTCGACGAGCGCCTGCACCTGTGGAACACCGAAGTTCGTGTTCAACCGCGTCGTGCACCCGCCACCGGGTCCGATTCCGACCTTGATGCCGTCGACGCCCCGTTCCAGCAGAAACCGTGTGCCTTCGGCGGTCGCGACGTTGCCCGCGACCAGCTGAACGCCGTCGAACCGTTTCCGGAACGTCTCAATCGCACGCGCCATCACGACGGAGTGGCCGTGTGCGATGTCGATGACGATGACGTCGACGCCCGCGCGAATCAGTTCGGAGGCGCGTTCCAGGTAATCGCCCTTGGCGCCGATGGCCGCGCCGACGCGAAGCCGTCCCTGGTGATCCCGCGTCGCAAACGGCAGTTGGCGCTGATGAACGATGTCCTTCGCCGTAATCAGTCCAAGGAGCGTGTCGTCCTTGTCGACGAGCGGCAGCTTCTTGATCTTCTGCGCCCGCATGACGTCTTCGGCCGCGCCGAGATCCGGTGTGCCGCGCTGGACGACCAGCCGCTCGCGCGGCGTCATCCTGCCTGCCACGGTCCCCTGCGCGCGATCGACGAACCGCAAATCGCGCGTCGTCAGCAAGCCTTGCAGCCGGCGACGATCGTCGACAACGACGAGCGTTCCGACGCCGGTCGCGCGCATCCGCGCCGCGGCGTCAGCCAGGCACGCGTCGGCAGCGATCGTATAGGGATCGTTGATGATGCCGTGATGCTTGCGTTTGACGATCTCGACTTCTCGTACTTGCGGGTCGATTTCTCCGCTTCGGAAGCCACGATCGATGATGCCGATGCCGCCTTCTTCGGCGACCGCAATGGCCATTTCCGATCGCGTCACCGTGTCCATGTTCGCCGAGACGATCGGCCGGTTGAGCGGGACTCCGGTCGCGAAGCGGCACGTCAGATCGATGCTGGACGGGTCGCGGCGCTCGACGACGCTGTACTGCGGGTTGAACAAAAAGTCGTCGAACGTGGCGCCGCGGACGAGGTCAATCAGAGCTCGCTTCATGATCTCCACAGGGTCAGTGCCGCCAGCGCATACACGACGGCCGCGCTCAGCAGCGTCACGGAGAATCCCCAGTTCATGGCGATGAAGACGGCGAGCGTGGCGCCGACGACCGAGAACGCGCCATTGATGCCCCATCCCCACGGAATGATATCGGCCCGATCCGCTGCCAGCAGTCGCATGCCGCCGGGCATCGGCATGCCGAGCAGAATCCCCACCGGGGCGATCAGCAACACCGCGAACGCGATCCGGGTGGGCAGAGTCCACGCGACGCCGGCATCAATGAGTTGCGCCAGCCCCACCGCGGCGCAGCAGGCGACAACGGCAATCCCGACGAGTGCTCGGATCGTGATTGTGTGGATCCGTGCAGGTGCGACACGCCGGCTGACGAGCGAACCGAGTCCGGTGCCAAGCAGCAGCGAAAAGAGCGTCACCGTCAGCGAGTACACGGGATGGCCGAGCAGGAGCACGAACCGCTGCAGCAGCGCCACTTCCAGCAGCATGAACCCGGCGCCGAGCGCGCCGAAGTACAGCAGCCACGTCGCCCACCCTCGATGGGGTCGCTCGCCCCCGATGAGCAGCGGCCCGATCACAAACAGCACGACCAGCCCCGCGGAGATGGCCATGAGCGTCATCAGCGCGCTCAGGCCATTGCCGAACAACATGCTGCGGCCAAATGCGACCTGCAGCTGATCCCGTAACCGCGTTGTGTGAAAGAAGAATGGCCTGTCGTCTGTCGTCGCGGATTCGTCGAGCGGATACGACGAGAGGAACTGCTGCCGGTTGCTTGCCAAGATGAGGCGGCGGTAATCGGCAGCGCTGGTTCCGGTGCGCTGCATCTCGATCGGGTCCTCCGCTGAGGCCGCGGCGGGAAGCCCCGGTGCGTAGAGCACCACAAACCCGAGGTCTTCGCTGACGTCGCGCAGCTGCGCCACTTCCTCGCGGGTAAATGGCCGGCGCTTCAGCAGAAACGTGGCGACGCGGTCATATCGCACGATTGCCAGGTGCTGGGAGGCGTCGAGCCCGCGTTCCGCACAGGCCTCCTGCGCGAGCGACACGAGGCGAAGGCCATCGAACACCCAGCGCGTGATCGTAAGCACGCCCTCGTCCGTCAGGTGATCGAGGTACTCGCCAAACGCTTCCTTCGTATAGAGCGAATTTTCCGTCAGCGTATAGGCACCTGCGGCCGTCGCCGCCCAGGTGTCTACCAGCGAGGCCTGAATCACGTCGTACTTCGACTGGCTTCTCCGCACGAAGTTTCGGCCGTCATCGACGTGAATGGTCACGCGGGGGTTGGCGTAGATGCCGCCGGAGTAGTCGCGAAAGCGGTCGAGCATCACGTTGCGCGCGATGATGGGATTGATTTCCACGCCATCGACGTGCGCCGCACCAAAGACCAGCGCCGACAGCAGATCGCGGCCGCCGCCAGG
Source organism: Vicinamibacterales bacterium (assembly GCA_035764385.1). Lineage (GTDB taxonomy): Bacteria > Acidobacteriota > Vicinamibacteria > Vicinamibacterales > UBA2999 > Gp6-AA40. Next base: position 8,734 of record DASTZI010000399.1, on the reverse strand, counting down.
TCCGATGACGAGCGCATTGAAACCGCTTTTGCGTTCGGCGAGGTGATAGCCGATCGCCGTCAGCTCGTAGCGGAGGTACGACGCGTCCGGGATGCCGCCGGCCACCTGCAAGATGGGCGTTGAGGCAGCGGAGTCGATATCCATGAACAGCGACGCTGCCCGCCTGCCGGCGAACTTTGGACTGAGCGACCAGTCGCCGTGCGGCCGATCGTAGACGGCCACGCGTGAAAACGAGTTCCACTTGCTGAACAGGACGCGATCGCCCACGTGGCCCTTTGTGTCGACAAGGTCGAACGGCGCGATGCCACTGAGCTGGCCCAACGCAGCTATCACAAGCACGCCGAGCGCCACGGCCGCAAAGCTGCGTCGCCGCGCGGCCGGGGCAAAGGCGACGGCCGCGATCGTCGACAGGGCGGCCGCCGTCATGACGACTCCCGGTGCTCCAAGCCAGTTGAGTAGGGGAATCAAGGCGAGGCATCCCGCTGCAGCCCCGATCAGATCCGCCGCGTACAGCACATTGATGCGATCGGTCATCCGCGAGAAGGCGACCGACATCACGCCGCCACCGGTGAAGAAGGGAAGCGCCGCGAGTGTATAGATCGCGAGCATCAGTTCGAGGTTTTCGGCCGAGTAATTTAGTCCCACGCGTATGCGGACAAGGCATGCCAGCGCCGCCAGTGTGGCCAATGCATGAGCCGTCGAGATGACAGCGAGCAGCGCACCTGTATCGATGGCTGCGAGCCGACGCTGCAGCAAGTACACGGCGACGCCGCTGGCGCTCAGACCGAACAACGCAATGGAAATCGCGAGAAACGCGAAGTGGTAATACATCGTGACCGAGAAGATTCGCGTGAGCGCCAGCTCGGTCATCAGCAATGCGGCCGACACGGCTGCCACACCCGCCGTCGCGGCTCGGTCGGCGGAGCGGGCGGGTCGTGGCCGCGCCATACGCGTCGTTGTGATCACCGGCATCGGTTCACGCCGCGGATTCGGTCCCAAATCGGTCTCAGCGAAAGATGCCGTACTGACATTGTTTTCCGTCATTTCTTTCGGAGTCTAGCAGGAACATGCTTTGCAGCCGGGTGCTGGCACGCGCATCGTGCGCGGTGGCACGTGAAGAGTCGGCTGCGGCGGCGAGCAGGACGGAGGTGACCCATGAGGATCGTGATGGCGGCGGTGGCCTTGCTGATGTGCTGTGGCGAGGCGCGCGCTCAGAACACTCAGGGGACGTTCCGCAGCGCCGTCGATCTCGTATCGCTGAACGTGATTGTCACGGACGCCCGCGAGCATTTTGTGACGGGCCTCCGCGAGCAGGATTTCACGGTCTTCGAGGACGGCGTCCAGCAGAATGTGTCGTACTTCGCGGCCACGAACGTGCCGCTCGATCTTGCGATTCTCCTGGATACATCCTCGAGCATGAGCGACAAGCTGACGACGGTACAGGAAGCGGCCGTTGGCTTCGCATCGCATCTGCGGTCGGGCGATCGCGTCACCGTCGTGTCCATCAAGGACAGCGTGCGCGTGTTGCACGATCTCGATGGCGACGTCGCTGGTGCGTGCGATGCGATTCGCAAGACGGCGGCGAGCGGCGGCACTGCGCTCTACAACAGCATCTACACCACCATCAGGCAAATGCAGAAGGTGCATGCCTCCGATGAGGGTCAGGTCCGACGTCAGGCGATTGCGGTCCTGACCGACGGCGACGACACCACGAGCCTCGTCACCTTCGATGACCTGCTTGCACTCGCCAAACAGGCGGGCATTGCGATTTACACGATCACGCTGAAATCCCAGTACCCGACCGCGCTGCTCGGCCTCATGAAAGAGAACGCAGAATCCGACTTCGCCATGAAGGCGTTGGCGCAGGAGACTGGCGCGCGCTCGTATTTTCCGACCGATATTTCGCAGCTGGCAGGTGTCTACAGCTCGATCACGCAGGAGCTCGCCAGCCAGTACGCCCTGGGCTACACGTCGAGCAACGCGAAACGGGACGGCAGCTTCCGCAGGATCTTCGTCCGCGTGGACGAGCCGAATGTGCGCGCTCGCACCCGCTCCGGTTACGTGGTCGGGAAGGCGCAGGCATCGGTGAATCGTCAACCGCCTGCTGTAGAGACACGATAGCGGTCCGCGATACCATCGCTTGGTGCGCGCATTGGCTGCGCTGACCGCGGTGGCCTGGCTTGCGCTGCTGGTTCTTGCTCCCGTCCTTCCGGTTCCAATCGCCGGCGTCTTGTACGCACTCGGGTCGCATATCTGTCATCAGCGCGCTGAGCGATCATTTCATCTGTTTGCCGCGCAGCTTCCGGTCTGCGCGCGCTGTGCAGGAATTTACGCCGGCGCGGCCATCGGATCGCTGTTGGCGGTAAGCGGATCGATTCGAGAGCGGTCGGGTGCTGTTTCTCCGCGGATGCTGCTTGCTGCGGGCGCACTGCCCACGTTGATAACGCTCATCGCCGAGTGGAGCGGTGCGTGGGCGGGCGGAAACGATGCGCGTGCGGGTGCCGGTGTCTGGCTTGGTGTTGCGGTCGCGCTCGTAGTGGCGCGAGCCGCGGCTACGCTACACTACGGCGGATGCGTGCCACGACGGCCGATCGCGAGCAATCGGCCATTTACACATATCTGATCTGCCTTGCCGCGTGGGCGATCCCGGGCGCCGGTCATCTTCTTCTCGGGCGAATTCAGAAAGGCATCACATTTCTCGTCACCTTGGCGCTCATGTTTTTGTGCGGCCTCTGGCTCGAGGGCCGGCTCTTTCCGCTCGAGATCCGCCAGCCGCTGGTCGCGCTGGCCGCCCTGGCTGATATGGGCATCGGCGTCCTGTTCTTCATCGCGCGAGGTGCCGGCGCCGGCGCCGGGCGCGTCGTCGCGCTCACCTACGAATACGGCAACGCCTTTCTGATCGTCGCGGGCCTGCTGAACATGCTGGTGGTGCTCGACGCCTTCGATATCACGCAGGGACGCAAATGAGGACGTCTCACGTGGGTCTGATGATCGTGTTCGCGCTGTTTGTGTCCATCGTCTTTGCGACGCTGATGCGCGACGACCCGAAACAGCAGCTCCGCTTCGGCGCGCAACTGTTTGCCGCCTTCGTCGTCGGCGGAATCGCGCTTGGCTGGATCCTCTATTTCTTCCCGCTGTAACCGATCGCTCTTGTCGCTCTGGTTACCGGTGGCCATCTACATGGCCGTGATCTTCTACGTGTCGTCGCTGCATCAGCCGCCGCTGCCGCCCGGCGTCTCGGACAAACCTGCGCATGCATTTGGCTACCTTGGATTCGGGCTGGTGATCGCGCGCGCGCTGGCCGGTGGGCTTCCGCCGCGCATCACGCTGCGACAGGCGCTCGTGGGTCTTGCGCTCGCGTCGCTCTATGGGATCACGGATGAACTGCATCAGCACTTCGTGCCCGGGCGAACGGCTGACATTGCGGATTGGTATTCAGACTCGATCGGCTCGGCGATCGCTCTGTTTGGCTGTTGGGCGTGGAGTATAATTTTCGCCCGCCGTGGCTTTTGACAACCTGCTCCTCGACCGCGACGGTCCCGTCGCGATCCTCACGGTGAACCGCCCCGCCGTCCTCAATGCGCTCGACAGCCCGACCACCGACGAGCTCCGCCGCGCGATCCTCGAGCTGAAGCACGATGCCGCGATTCGCGTGGTAATCATCACCGGCGCGGGCGAAAAATCGTTCATTGCCGGCGCCGACATCAACGAGCTTGCCGCACTCAAGCCGACGCAGGGAAAGGATCACGCGCAGCGGGGACAGCATGTGTTCGATCTGCTCGAGAACATGGGGAAACCCGTCATTGCCGCGATTAACGGATTCTGTCTGGGCGGGGGATGCGAGCTCGCGATGGCGTGTACGTTGAGGATCGCCGCCGACAGCGCGAGAATCGGCCAGCCCGAAATCAACCTGGGTATTATTCCTGGTTATGCGGGCTCGCAGCGCCTGTCGCGCCTCGTCGGCAAAGGCGTGGCGCTCGATCTGTTGCTGACCGGACGGCAGGTCAAGGCGGACGAGGCGCTGGCAATCGGTCTCGTGAATCGCGTTGTGCCGGCCGCCGAATTGATGGCGACCGTGAGGGCTCTCGCCACCGAGCTCGCGTCGAAGGCGCCGATCGCAATGCGCTACATCATCGAAGCGGTCAACCGTGGGCTCGAGATTTCATTCGAGAGCGCGCAGATCCACGAGGCGACCCTCTTTGGTCTGGTCGCGTCGACCGCCGACATGCGCGAAGGAACGCGCGCCTTCCTCGAAAAGCGGAAAGCGCAGTTCAAAGGCGAGTAGGTGGCCGGCCATCGCTTCGCCATCGTCGTCTCACGTTTTAACGAGGAGATTACGGAAGGGCTGCTGCAGGGCGCCCGCGAGCGGCTGGCGGAAGCATCAGTGCCCGACGACGACGTGACGATCATCCGTGTGCCAGGGGCGTTCGAAATTCCGATCGTAGCCCAGCGGCTCGGGGAGAGTGGCGAATACGACGCGGTTGTCTGCCTCGGCTGTCTGATTAAGGGCGAGACGATGCATTTCGAATACATTGCCGAAGCGGCCTCGCACGGCATCATGCAGGCTGCGGCAGCAACCGGGATTCCGATGGCCTTCGGTGTGTTGACCACCTTGACCGAAGAGCAGGCCGTGGAGCGCTCGCGCAGCGGTCCGGACAACAAGGGGCGGGAAGCCGCGGCAGCGGCTCTTGAAATGGCGAACCTGTTTCACCAACTGGACGAGGCAATCGGCGGATGACCGCGAGCGTCGAGCGCCGTTCGACCGACCGCCCGGCGCGCGAGATCAGGCATCATGCCCGCGAAGCCGCGGTGCAGATGCTCTATCAGTGGGAAGTGGGTAAGGTCTCGATGTTCGAAGTCGGCCAGACGTTCTGGACCTACGCGCCGTCCGAGTCGGAACCGCTGACCGACGACCTTCGCGCCTTCGCTACGCGACTGGCGACAGGGGTCGCCAGTACCTTCAACGACCTCGATCCGCTGATCGCCCAGGCGGCGGAGAACTGGCGTCTCGAACGGATGAACGTGCTCGATCGCCTGATCCTTCGCCTGGCGGTCTATGAATTTCTGCACGAGCCGTCGACGCCCGCAAAGGTCATCATCAACGAAGCGCTGGAGCTGGCGCGGACGTTCAGCACCGACGATTCGGTGCGCTTCATCAACGGCGTTCTGGATGCCGTCCGCCGATCGCTTTCACGCGAATGAGCACACTGCAGGAATCCGATCAGGTCGTTCAGCGCCGCGCCAATCTCGACGAACTGAAGAAGCTCGGCGTCGACCCGTATCCGCATCGCTTCGAGGCGGACACGCCGATTGAGGCCGTTGTTCGGCAATACAAGGACAGCTCCCGCGAGCAGCTTGACGAGACGAAGCCACACTTTCGTCTGGCCGGTCGAATTCTCGCCATCCGGCCCTTCGGGAAGGCCAACTTCGTCGTCATCTCCGACGGTCGCGCACGTATTCAGGCGTACATCCGTCAGGACACACTCGCGGCGCGCGACTTCGACATTTTCAGGCTGCTCGATCTTGGCGACTGGGTCGGCGTCGACGGCCCGTTGTTCCGTACAAAGACGAACGAACTGACCGTGCATGTGCAGCGGCTCGAATTCCTCGCCAAGTGCCTGGTGCCGCTGCCGGAAAAGTGGCACGGGCTGCAAGATATCGAGATCCGCTACCGCCAGCGCTATCTGGATCTGATCGTCAACCCCGATTCGCGGCAGGTCTTCGAAGTCCGCAGTCGCGTCATCACGGCGATTCGCGAGTTTCTCATCGCGCGCGGATTTCTCGAAGTCGAGACGCCGATGATGCAGCCGATTGCCGGCGGCGCGCTCGCGCGTCCGTTCGTAACGCATCACAACACGCTGGATATGCGGTTGTTCATGCGCATTGCCCCGGAGCTCTATCTGAAGCGGCTGACGGTGGGTGGCATCGAAAAGGTCTTCGAGATCAACCGCAATTTCAGAAACGAAGGCATCTCGACGCAGCACAACCCCGAATTCACCATGCTGGAGTTTTACTGGGCGTACGCGGATTACAACGACCTGATGACGCTCACGGAGGAGATGCTGCCCTTTGTGGCCGCGAAGTCCGGCATCGGCGAAACGATGACGTTCAATGGCCAGGCGATCTCGTTCACGCCACCGTTCCGTCGCTTGTCGCTTCGCGAGGGTGCGCGTGCGGCGGCGGCGAGAAAACTCGGCATCGAGGTGACGCCGGATGTGCTTCGCTCGAGGGACCAGGCGGCTGCGCTGGCGGCGAGACTCGACGTGCCGATCGCGCCGGGAATGGGACCTGGAAAGATCTCTGCCGCAATCTTCGAGGCGCTCTGCGAGGAGGACTTGATTCAGCCGACCTTCGTCTACGATTTTCCGACGGAAGTCTCACCGCTCGCCAAGCAGAAGCCCGACGATCCGGACACCGTCGAGAGGTTCGAGTTGTACGCCGGCGGATTCGAGGTTGCCAATGCGTTCAGCGAATTGAACGATCCCGTCGAGCAGCGGCGGCGGTTCGAGGATCAGCTGAAGGAGCGCGCCGGTGGAGATGAGGAAGCGCACGCCATGGACGAGGACTACATCCGCGCGCTCGAGTTCGGCATGCCGCCGGCGGGTGGTGAAGGGGTCGGCATCGATCGCCTCGTGATGCTGTTGACTGGCAGTCCATCGATCCGGGACGTCATCCTGTTCCCGTTGATGCGGCCCAAATGAGCTTCGAGCTGTTTGTCGCGCTGCGGTATCTGTTCGCGCGCCGCAAGCAGGCGTTCATCTCGCTGATCTCGCTCATCTCCATGATCGGCGTCGGCGTCGGTGTGATGGCGCTCGTCATTGCCCTCGCGCTGATGACGGGCCTGCAGGGCGAGCTGCGCGACAAGATTCTGTCCTCGCAGGCGCATATCTACGTCTGGAAGAACGGCGGGATCAGTGATTACCGGCCCGAGGTGGAAAAGCTGCGGCAGGTCCCGGGAGTTGTTGGCGCAGCGCCGACCATTTTCGGCAAGGCGCTCGTCACCGCAGGCGAGTCGCAGGCCTTCATCAGCGTCAAAGCGATCGATCCGGCGCTCGAGCCCTCGGTGACAGCGATCAAAGACGCCATGCAGCAGGGCAGCCTCGATGCATTGGCCAACGAACCCGAAGACCAGCCGCCTGCGATTCTCATCGGCGAGGATCTCGCCAGACAGCTTGGCGTGCGCCTCGGCGACCTTGTCACCCTCATCACGCCCCAGGGCACGTTGTCGCCCATGGGCGTGTTGCCGCGGACGCGCCGCGCACGCGTCGCGGGGATCTACAAGCTCGGGTTATATGAGTTCGATTCGTCGTATGGCTTCGTGTCGTTGCCGTTCGGTGAGCGACTGACCGGCAAGGATATGGTGGAGCTGATTCAGCTGCGTGTGGACGACATCTACGATGCGCCGCGCATTGCCGATGATGTGACCAAGCGATTGGGCAGTATGTATGTTGCCCAGGACTGGTCCGATCTGAACCAATCGCTGTTCTCGGCACTCGGTCTCGAGAAAATGGCCATCTCCATTACCATCGGCCTCATCGTCATCGTCGCCGCGCTGAACATCGTCGCGTCGCTCATTCTCCTGGTGATGGAGAAGAGCCGTGATATCGCCATTCTGAAGACCATGGGGACAGCGCCGCGGCGGGTCATGACCATCTTCATGCTGCAGGGGCTGATCATCGGCGTCACTGGAACGGTCATCGGCGGACTTGGCGGCCTGGCCCTGTGCCACATCCTCGACAAGTACCGCCTGATCAAGATTCCAGCGGACGTCTATCAGGTCGCCTACGTTCCATTTGTGGTCCTGCCGCGGGATTTCACCGTCGTCATCGTCTCCGCCATCGTGATTTGCTTTGTCGCAACCCTGTACCCGTCGCGTCAGGCCTCGCGTCTGGATCCGGTGCAGGCGTTGCGTTTCGAATAAATCCCAAATGCCCAAATCCCATATCCCAAATCCCAAGCGCCTGTGGCCTGGTGTTTGGGACTTGGGTTTTGGGATTTGGGTTTTGGGATTTCATGCCGTTTGTCGCCGTTGATCGTCTCAACAAGTTCTACCGGGTCGGTGCGCAGCAAATCCATGTGCTGCGCGACCTCGATTTGTCGGTCGAACGCGGCGAGATGGTGGCGGTCGTGGGCGCTTCGGGGGTTGGCAAGAGCACCCTGCTGCATGCACTTGGCGGGCTCGATCGCGTCGACGGCGGATCGATCCGCATCGAGGAGCGCGAACTGGCATCGATGAATGACGCGGCGCTGGTCGAGTTCCGGAACCGCAACGTCGGGTTTGTCTTTCAGTTTCATCATCTGCTGCCGGAGTTCGACGCGCTCGAGAACGTCGAGATGCCGATGCGCATCGCGCGCGAACCCGTCAACGACGCTCGTCATCGGGCGACGACGCTGCTGGGACGCGTGGGCCTCGGCGAGCGGCTGCGGCATCGACCCGGCATGCTGTCGGGCGGGGAGCAGCAGCGCGTGGCGGTCGCGCGCGCGCTGGTCATGCAGCCGGCGGTGCTGCTGGCCGACGAGCCGACCGGGGACCTCGACGAGCAGTCGGCCGACGCCCTGCATGCGCTCCTGCGCGAGATGCACCAGGCCTTCGGCCTGACATCGGTCATTGCGACGCACAACCCGCGCCTGGCTGCGGCGTGCGACCGCGTCCTGCGCCTCGAAGGCGGCCGCCTCGTTCCGGGCTCGTAGGCGCGGAACCGCGCGACCATTCCTGAGCGTCTTACAGTGTGGG
>DASTZI010000398.1:0-9119 GCA_035764385.1 Vicinamibacterales bacterium | reverse complement strand
GAGTATCTCCACAATCTGGCTCTCGCTGAATTTCGACTTCCGCATGACCGCTCCTGACGCGGAGCAGTCTACCTAGGAACTGTGAACCGTACGGGGGAGCTTACGGCATGGACGCTACTCGGGGTCGCCACCTTCGCGTTGGTTGCAGTGGCTGTGTCAGACAGCTGGTGTTTGTTGCGAATGGGGAGAGAGGTTCACGGCTTTGGTTGCGACCGCTCGACGAGACGACGGCGCAGCCGCTCGCAGATACCGAGGGTGCGACCTTTCCTTTTTGGGCCCCAGATAGCCGGGCAGTGGGGTTTTTCTCCGACGGCAAATTGAAGCGAATCAATCTGACCGGAGGCGCTGTACAAGTTCTCGCGGATGCCCCTGCCCCGCGTGGTGGAACATGGAATGCCGATGGTGTCATCGTATTTGCGCCTGCGACGAACGGCGCACTCATGCGCGTGGCGGCGAGTGGTGGGGCCGTTGCACCAGTTACGCGGCTCGCGTCGGGACAAGGTAGTCATCGCTGGCCGCAGTTCTTACCCGATGGGCGCCGATTCCTATTCTTGATGGCGACGGGGCTACCGGAGGCCCACGGCGCCTACATCGGCTCGCTCGATGGTGGCGAGCCGATCCGTGTCATGTCAGCGGAGACCGCCGCGGCATATGCCGCACCAGGCTATCTCCTGCTGGTGTCGCAGGGTGTGCTCTCCGCCTATCCCTTCGATGAGGCACGTGGGAATGTCACTGGTGAACCCATAGTCGTAGAACAGGCGGTCGGGACTGATGACGGGGCGTTTCACAGTGCCTTCTCGGTCTCGGAACAGGGCGTCTTGGCACATCGCGCAGGTGTCGGCTCCACGCGCCAGCTTGCGTGGTTCGACCGCAAGGGTGAGATGGCCGCAATCGGCTCGTCAGACGAGACTGCGATGGCGAATCCTGAGTTCGCTCCAAACGGTGAACGCTTAGCCTTAACTCGTACCGCGCAAGGAAACTATGATGTGTGGCTCATTGACTTGGGACGGAGCGTCCCGAATCGCTTCACGTTTGATCCCGGGCTCGACTACGACGCCATCTGGTCGCCAGACGGCAGTCAAATCGTGTTTCGGTCTACAAGCAAGGGCAGCTCTGATTTATTCCGAAAACCCGCCAACGGCGCCGGTGAGGAGCAACCGCTGCTTATCACGCCAGAGAATAAGTCATCCCTCGACTGGTCACACGACGGACGCTTCGTGCTCTACAGCATTCAGAATCCAAGAACCGCGTCTGACATCTGGGCTTTGCCCATGACGGGCGAACGAAAGCCATTCGCCGTTCTCGAAAGCACCTATGACGAAATTGAAGGACAGTTTTCCCCTGACGGTCGGTGGCTGGCGTACGCGTCGAATGAATCCGGCCGTTACGAAATCTATATCCGGACATTTCCAGAGGCGGGTGGAAAGTGGCAGATCTCTCCCGCCGGCGGCACGCAGCCACGCTTTCGGCGTGACGGTGGAGAATTATTCTATGTTGCGCCAGATACGCGACTGATGGCGGTAACACTTCGTCTGAAGCCGGATGCCAACATGCCAGAGGCAGGCACCCCGGTCGCACTGTTTCCGGCGCGGCTTGCAGCAGGGGGAAACATTCCGAATACCGGGTTTAACGCGCACGCACAGTATGCCGTCGCACCGGACGGCCGGTTCCTGTTGAATATGGCATCCGACAATGCGGTTACGGCACCCATCACCATCGTGCAAAACTGGACTGCAGGACTGAAGCAATAGGCAACTGGTTCGAGGAACTGAAACGCCTCGTGCCGACGAAGTAGCGCCGCCCCTCGTTCTTACTTCACCTTCGCTTGCGCCTTCCGCCGCTCTGCCCAGTAGCGCTTTCATCCGCGCCGACACCACTTTGCGCGCGGCCGCAGCGCATCGTCCGCGTGCGAGTCGTCGCCTTCTGCAGTGAACGGCGGAGCGCACGTCGACGCTGCGACAACCGCAGCTCTGGAAACGTGCGGCCGGCAGTCAAGGTACAGATCGTGGCCGGGGATGGATCGAAGGGTAGGCATATCGTTCTGACGTCTGATTGCCAATCGGACAAGCACCGATATCGAAATGTCTGACTGATGTTCGGTGTGAGCAACTCTGACGTTAACCGTTACAGTGAGATGGCTTCTAGTCTCTGCACGACGGATGCTAGGAATCCAGTCGACAGGAACGTTGATCAATCGACGCAGGCTTGAACGCCGGTCAACAGTTGCTCATCACAGGGAGGTGTGGCAATGAACACTTCTTCGCGCCTCGGCGTCTCCGTGCTTGTACCGATGATGTTGATGCTGTGGGGTTGTGCGCCGAGCGTACGCATGACAGTCGAACAACGCGACGGGGCAGGTAACCTCGTTACGAGCTTCGTCAAAACGAATTCGGACTCCGGGCCAACAAAGGTGATTGTCAGCAATTCTCACCAAATTCGGCTGACGGCCGAAGCTGAACACAAAGACGGTCTGCAAAAGCTCTCGATGGCTGTTAGTGGCCACTGTGGAGAAGACGGGACCGTTCAGAACATTGGCTTTGGGTTCCCCGCCAGCGGGAACGCGATTCCGTCGAACACGACCCCTACTCGGTTCTCGTTCTCGGAACAAATATCCATTGCTGGCCAATGCGATGCGGGATCGCTGGACCTGTCGGTGACTGCCACCGCCACGAGCGCACCAACCACAGGGATTCTTGGTGGTGGGGGGCCGGCGACTTCGTGGACCCAACCTGCACAGTTCGTCAACAAGTAATGTTGAAGCAAATCATCGGCCTGGCAGGTTGCTGAAAAAGTACGTACCTCGTGACGATCGCTTCGTACTACGATGCTTGCACTCGCGAAGGGGCCGATGCGTGGAACCGAGGAGCAGCGCGTGCCGCAGGATCACCCCTTGCGGGCGATCCGCCGCATCACCGATCCGGCGCTCGAGCGGCCTCTCGCCGCCCTTCGGGATGCCCCGCCTCTCACTTCACCCTCGCCTGCGCCTTCCGACGTTCGGCCCAGTACCGCTTCATTCGCGCTGAGACAGCTTTCCTCGCTGCCGCCGACATCGTGCGAGTGCGAATCTGAACTTCGTTGTACGTCTTACGCAGCGCACGTCGACCTGCTGGCAATCGCAATTCAGGGAACGCGCGTTCGATTGCGATAATTTCGACGCGCAGTCGGTTCAGGGTCACTTCAGCACCGGTTCGCGCCAGTTCGCGAAGGCGCTCCGCTGTCAGGTTAGGGGTCTTTGCCATTTGCACCTCGTCGTCGGGGCGACACACGGTCCTATGTTTGCAGCACGAAGATAGTTACTTCGGTAAGAGTTCGCGTACTCGGTCAATTGGAATGGCTTGCGCCGTGCCAAATTTCGAGCGAACCGTGGTCGCTTGGAAGAGCGCGTTGTAAACGGCCTCCTCAGTCGCCTCAAGGGCAGCCTGAAACAACGGCGAGACGGCATCGGTTGGCAACATCTGTCGTGTGCGAAGCTCAGTTTCGCCGAAGCGACTCCGCATCGCGGGCGACGTCGAGAAAGCGACCGCGTAATCACCACTCCCATTGCTGAAGGATGAGCCGGTGCGTCCAAGGCCGAACACCGCCCGTGCCGCGAACCGACTCAGGTCCCGCGCATCAAGGGGCGCATCCGTTGCCACCACTAACATGCACAATCCATCTCCCGCCGAAGCGCCAGCTCGGGTTGCCGGGTCGTCGAGAGCGGCTCTCAACGGCGGCGGCGAAAGCAATCGAAAGATCGGCACACCCGCGATGGTGAGGTTGCCTCCGTAGTTGGTCTGGGCCAGAACCCCGATGACGTAGCTACCTGGAACGACACGAGAGGAGGTTCCGATCCCGCCCTTCCATCCAAAGTTGATTGTTCCTGTGCCCGCACCGACGCTTCCCTCCGGTACTGGTCCGCTGGTTGCGTGTGTGATGGCATCAAGGACGTGTTGCCGCGAGACGTGCAAGCCGCGAATGTCGTTCAGGTTGCCGTCGTTCGTCTCCCCGACGACGGCATTGACCGACCGCACCTGTTCGTTGCCGGATTGCGCCAGCGTGTAACGCACGACAGCGTCGACGGCCACACCCACGCTCAACGTGTTGGTCAGAACAATGGGCGTTTCGATGGTGCCGAGTTCCATCACTTGAGTCGAGCCCGCAAGCTTCCCGAATGCGTTGCCAACGAACACGGCACCTGCAACTTTTTCTTGGAAGAGATTCCCACCGTGAGGCACCACCGCGGTCACACCTGTACGGACGTCGTCACCTTCAATCACCGTTGTGTGACCGACTTGCACGCCGGCGACGTCAGTGATCGCGTTTAGGTTGCCGGTGGGGTAGATTCCGGGAGCGATGCCGAGCTGCCGTGCGCATGGACGCACCTGTGGAGGCACCTGAGCGATCGAGACGGCTGAACCCAAGAGGCAGGCCGCCGACAAGAGAACCATCCGTGGCCTTGGCTTTCTCATCGTGCAACGCCTCGCTGCTTGCGAATTGATATTCCGATTCAAGTTCACAACGACGTATAGGCCGACCAGGATATTGCGACGGACCTTGCGAGGCTCGCAGCATGACGGAGAATGCCCGGCGAAGGTGGTTGGACGTGCTGGTCTGCTGGCGGCTCGATCGACTCGGACGCAATCTGAAGCACCTGATCACGCTGCTCGATGAACTGCAGGCGCTGGGTGTTGCGTTCGTCAGTCTCGCCGAGGGTATCGACGCGACGACACCGGCCGTCAAGCTGCAGAGCACATTCTCGGTGCAATCGCGGAGTTTGAGCGGGAGCGCATCCGAGAGCGGGTTCTGGCATGCCTTCAGCGAGCCAGGACGCAAGGAAAGCGACTGGGGCGACCGCAGGTTCGGCCACCAGTCGAACGGCTTCAACGCGTCGCCGGGCTGCCGGCGCATATCGCCGCCGAGCGGCTCGGCGTCTCACGGTCGACGATCAAGCGCTGGCGCGCCGTCAGGTGGTGCCGCCGACTCCGGAAGAAGTCCCTCGGTAGCGGAAGACACGACGACTTTGAGGAGTGCGGTAGGATGGCGCCGTCTTCGGACTCGTTCGTGAGCTGTGAAGAGTGCGAGCGTCTACTCCAATGCACACCGGCTTCAACGCAACGTTAGGCTCTAAAAAAGCGCTGCCACAGGTAAATCTATGGCACTTCTGGCTGAAGAATTGGTTGAGGAATGGCTAAACCGCCGGGGATACTTCACGATTCGCGGGATCAAGCTGGGAGTACAAGAAATCGATCTTCTCGCTATCCGACCGCGTGACTCCGGGCTCGAGTGCCGACATCTTGAGGTCCAGTGTTCGATGCGGCCGGTCAGCTACGTAACGCGCGTCCCGAAAGACGTTCAGAAAGCAACCGGTCGAGCCGCCGCCAGTGCCAAGGCCAGAACGGACGATGAATTACGTCAGGGAATCAGCGAGTGGGTCCACAAGAAGTTCGATCATCCAGTAAAGCGCGCGATCAGGAATCGTCTGGCGCCGGGGCCGTGGTCACGCGAGCTGGTACTTCACCAAGTGAAGTGGGAACGGGAGGTCGAGCTAGTTCAAGAAGCTGGCATAACCGTCCACCGGCTGCGCGGATTGTTGAAGGAACTCAACTCTGGCGGGCTCCTGTTTGAAGGTGCCGCCGGAGCCCACCTCGTGGACCTAGTGTCGATGACGGCGACTTCGGTTGGAACGGCGACACCTAGCCAGCGTTCGCAGCTGGCAGCGGGCGAGCCGTGACCCGCCGCAGCTGAACGCGGGCGGGAACGGTTCGACTAACCGGTCTAAGAATCCCCCTCGATTAGGCCTGCACTTTCGCCCCTGATTTAGGGCTCGTGCAAGCCACGGCTCGCGGGTCCAAAAAACGGGTGTTTCGTGGACCTTCCAAAACGACGTGCGAAAAACCCGTCGGAATCGCAGCCCGTATCTGATTGACTCCTCAGATCCGATTGCGATGATTCGGTCTGTGCGAAAAACAAGTCTTTTCCGAACACCTCAAGCTTATTTCTTGTTTGCCGATAACTCTGCTTCCCAGTTGACGATGACGGTGAGCGGCGGTGATTCCGTCGTCGCTGGCGCCAGCGCCAGAAAACGCTGACCATCGGGCATCACGTCGTAGCTGTACGGCAGCATTTGGCCCCCTGCAAGCGTCAGCGTGATGGGAAGAACGAATAAGGCACGTGGCGTCTCAAACTGAGGGGAACCGGCAACCGTCTGAACGGACACTGACTGCAGTTTCCGGTCTGGTGCCACATAGAACAGTTCCTTACCGTCCTTCCGCCACCGCGCCCAATCCCCTCCATTGCTGGAAATCCGCCACTTCGAGCCACTCGGTGGAAAACTCTGTACGTAGACTTCGTTCCGTCCGGATTCGTCCGATGTGTACGCGATCCACTTTCCGTCGGGCGAAAACTGCCCGCGTCCTTCGCGAAAAGGAGTGGTCAGAAACGGTATGGGCTTGCGATCGCCGCTCAGAGGCAACAGCCACAGATCGACAGTTCTTAAGGACAGGTCATTCGATCTCACCAAGTACAGCAAAAACTTGCCATCCGGCGACCAGTCCTGCGTCTCTAGCGTGTCACGAGAGTCCAGCAACTGTTCGTCCGAGCCGGCGCCAGTCGCAATCTTCGAATAGAGAGTCGGAGTCGGGTTCGGCTTGCCGTTGCGACAGCCGCCCGCGAACCCGATGCGCTGGCTGTCCGGTGACCAAATGGGATCGCTGATCGTGCCGCACTCGAACGTAACTCGGGCGAGGATGGCGCGAGCAAACTCCATCTGCCAAATATCCCCGCGTCGTCGTACCGCAACACGCTGTCCGTCGGGCGAGATCCGTGGACCGACATCCGGTTCTGGTCGGCCGACTACGCCAAGCGATGTTCCGTCCCGACTATACCAGGTGAGCTGATAGTCTCTGGTTTCCGTTGCGCGATACACGATGGTGCCGTTTGTCGAAACCGACGCAGCGGCGAGCTGAGTGGCGTTTCCGAACGCCACGTCGTCAGCTACACTCGACGCTTCACCCGTGAGCTGGCCCTTTGCCGGCTCGAACCCTTGTGTCATGAGCGCGCCGTTACGCACCCAAAACAAGTGGCCGGATTCGTTGTCTGCATCGGGCACATAAAGGGCGTTGGTCGCAGAAACCAGCAGACGGATCTTGTCCTGCGGTCGATCCACTGTTCCCATGTAGACACCGGATTGTCCCTGAGGGCGCCGAACGAAGTACAGAAAACGGCGGCCTCCGGGAAGAAACTGGGGCCATCGGTGCGAAACCTCGCCCTGCGAGCTGTCAAAAACTGTGAACGGCTCCGGCGTTCCGCCGCTAGCAGATACACGCAACAAGGGGCCGTCATTCACAGAGTTGAAGACAATGACCCCTTGCTCACTCCACGCTCCGCCACGCCCTGAACCGACATCGCAGATTACGGTAGGAGATCCCCCGGTGAGATCGACACGCTTGAGTTGTCCTGCAGCAAAGAAGCCTAGCGACCGGCTGTCCGGAGACCAGAACGGAAACACTGCGTCATCCGTGCCTCGTAGCTCACGACTCGTCGACGAATTCAGAGGACGGACCCAGAGTCTGGAACCGCTAGCCGATC
The DNA here is from genome assembly GCA_035764385.1 of Vicinamibacterales bacterium. GTDB lineage: Bacteria > Acidobacteriota > Vicinamibacteria > Vicinamibacterales > UBA2999 > Gp6-AA40. Next base: position 1,553 of record DASTZI010000398.1, on the reverse strand, counting down.
TCGCTACGAACGCCAGCATGCGGCCATCTGGGGAAAGGGCGATGCCGCTATCGTCGGCAAACTCCGTCCCGGCCGGAGGGGTCACCGTCAGCCTGAGCACAGGGTCTTGTGCAGGGGATCGAGGCAGCTGCGTGATCGTCCAAGCCAAACCCAACGCAAGAGCTAGCGAACCACCAACGAGCCCCAAGAGCCATCGTCGTCGAACGTCGGCGTTGTGGTTGCTTTGAGACGCAATAGAGCCAGGCAGGGCATCGTCGATCTCGATCCGCGCATCGGCGATGTCGTGCAGACGACGCTTCGGATCCTTTTCGAGACATCGCCGCAGCAGACGACTGACCGTAGGGGGTACTGACCCGGGCAGCGCAGTCCAGTCAGGCTCGCGCCCCAGAATCACCGCGATCGTGTCCGAGATCGTCTCCCCGCGAAACGCCGCGCGACCGGTAAGGATCTCGTAGAGGACGCAGCCAAAGGCCCAGATGTCTGTGCGCTTGTCGACGTTCTGGCCGCGCGCCTGTTCGGGACTCATGTAGGCAGCCGTGCCGACGATCAAGCCCTCGCGCGTGTCGTTGACGGTGATCGTCGGTGCCGCAGTGACATCATCCGCCTCACCGCTCCCCACGTCGAGCTTCGCCAAACCGAAGTCGAGCACTTTGACGACGCCCTGCGGCGTGATCTTGATGTTGGCGGGCTTGAGATCGCGGTGCACGATCCCTTTCTCGTGCGCGGCATCCAGCGCATCGGCGATCTGTCGCGCGGTGTCGAGCGCCTCTTTGATCGGCAGCCCCTTGGATCCGGCCCGCGCAATCCGCTCGGCGAGTGTCTCGCCTTCGACGAGTTCGAGCACCAGCGCACGGACCGGCGAGCCGGCTTCGGTGGGCGCGTCCTCGACGCCGTAGATCGCCGCGACATGCGGATGATTCAGCGACGCAAGTACCCGCGCCTCCCGCTCGAACCTCGCGAGGCGATCGGCGTCCGCGGTGAAGGCGCGCGGGAGGATCTTGATCGCGACTTCGCGCCCGAGTCGCGTATCACGAGCGCGATAGACCTCGCCCATGCCGCCTGCGCCCAGTAACGAATCGATGCGGTAGGCACCGAGTTGTCGCGCGATCAACGAGATCCCAGGGCCGTCCGTCACGATTCCCGCCGCGGCGACGGCCGCCGGTGTATGCAGAAGGTTCTGAGCCGAGCTGTCAAGCGCGAGCAGCGACTCCACCTCTCGTAGCAGCGCGGGATCGCCGCCGCATGCCTCCCGCACAAAAGCAGCCCGCTCCGGCAGCGTCCTGAGCAGCGCCGCGTGATAGAGCTGCGAGATCTGTCGCCGGCGGTTGCCTTCCATCAGGTCCTTCGACGTCACGACTCACGACCTGTCACGCGTGGCTCTCGCGTCCCCGGAGCTCTCGGAGCAGCATCGTTTTGGCGAGCCGCCAATCACGCGTCACAGTATCCGGAGAAACCTTCAATACCACGGCCGTCTCCTCCACGCTGAGGCCTCCGAAAAACCGCAGCTCAATGACGCGGCTCTTGCGCTCGTCCACGCGCGCGAGGGCGTCGAG
>DASTZI010000397.1:0-2617 GCA_035764385.1 Vicinamibacterales bacterium | reverse complement strand
GACCTCGGGGTCAGACCCCGGTGGCGAGACGACTCAAGGCCTTGAGTCGCCCCATCACCGGGGTACGACCCCACACGAAAAAAACGGATGAGCTCGGTGATCTCGACGGAATTTCGGGCGCGTTGGCTGCTGCCGACGCTGATGGCCATCGGCGTCGCGCAGAACGCGCTCGCCCAGCCGCTGTACTGCACTCCGATTCGTCGCGGTGAGACCGCGCCGCAGGTCGCGATGCGAATTACGGGCGAGGCGAACGGCGTACGTGAACCGTGGTTCCAGATTGTCGACCCCGCCACCTCGCGCTTCGTGCCGAAGCCGCAATACGGCTATGTGCGGGCGGGGTGGCAGGCCTGCGTAGCGGCGGGACTGCCCGTGTCGGTGGCCCCTCCCGCCGACAGCTACGCATCGGCATGGCCCCGCCATCTTCGAACGGCGTACGAGGATGTTGCCCGGCTGATTCAGTCTCCCGATTCCGATCTCGGTTTGTGGCTCGTGCTTCTGGCGTTGATCGCGATCGCCACGCACAGCGCTGACCACTATTTCAGGGACCGGGAGCAGGTTTTGAAAACCATGCAGCGATTCAGTCAGAAGTTCGTCCGCGAATTCGAACGGCCGCTCGTCGCGGGTGATCTTTCCGTCCGGCCGATTCAATCGAAACTTCGTTTCGCCCCACATGCGTCGCGGCTGGACATCCTGATCGCACCAGGCTCCGGTCGCCGGTATCCCAATCTGGCGGATCACAGAAACAACGTCGACTACGACCTCAGACGAGTCCTCGACCTTCTCAGAGATGAACCGTTTGTCAACGGACGTCCGTACATGGACGGGCGATGGGTGGTTCTCCCGTTCTCGTTGAAACCCGCGATCAGACAGGCAGGTGACAGGTGAACATTCTTCTTTTGAGCGCTGGGGGCGGCGGCGGCAACATTCTTCGATCCGTGAAAGCGTTGTTTCAGCGTGACGTCGAGGTCGCGCAGGAAACGGATCCGCAGTATGCGGCAAGGTTGACGGCCGCGGTGACGACACGATTCCTCGATACGAATGAGTTTTCTCTGGGCGACGTGCCGGCGTCGGAGCGTCTGCTCATCGGCCCCCGAACGACCGGACGGCTCGGGGCGCGTCATAGTCCCGACGTCGCGAGAGCCGCGTTGGAGGAATCCCGGAGTGACGTAGAGGCGTTGATCGCACGGCATTCGGTGATCGTGATCATCGCTACGGGCGGAAAGGGAACCGGTGCCGGAACGATCTTTCCGCTGGCGGAGATCGCGCGTCAGCACAGGAAGCTGGTGTTGCCGATCTTCGTTCGTCCCTCCTTCGAGCGTCACGAGGTCGACAAACGTCGCTACGATCACGCGCTGCAGGTTGCAGCGCAGTTCGACGCCGCCAAGATCCGCCTGATGGAAATTCTGAATGACCGCGGCTACGTCGAGGACAATCCGCAGCCGCAGGCCGTGGTGTGGGAGCGCATGAACCTGCCGATCGCCAGGAGCCTGCGCGGATTGATCTACGTGCTCTGGGATCTGTCGCAGGTGGACCCGTCCGATCTGTCGATGTTGTTTGCCGGGAACGGACGATTCCGGATCGCATTCGCGGAACTGGATCCGGCGGCGGGTCAGGATCCGATCAAGACGGAAGTGCAACTTGCCGTGCAGAGCTGCTGCGAGAATCCGTACTATGCCTTCAGCAAACCCGCTGGCACGTCGCTCATCTGCATTCACGGTGAGTGGTCGAATGTGGTTGATGCGAGGATCAAAGGGCAACTCGCGGCTGCGGCGATGGGCGACCGCGCCGACAGTCCCTATACACCCTTATACGTGCGTGCCTCTCATGCACCGAGACCGTGGGGTGTGACGGCGCTGCTCAGCGAATTCACCGGTGCACACCAACCGCTCGACATCGAATGGTCCATGGCCGCAGACAGCGAGCAGCGTGTGCTTCACCTCGAGCAGGAACCGCACGTCGCCATTCTGCCCGTCCCCAGCCTCAGGGCGTCGTCTCCGGTAGAGGAGCCGAGTGATTCGGAATTCGCATCCGAGGAAATCGAGCCGGCGCCCGCGTCGAGTGACAGCGAGCGGGCCGCGTTTTCGAGTTTCTGGGAATTCGCCGTCGCCATGAACCGTTCGGATCCCGTCGCGCTCGCGCTGGCACGAAGAGGCGCGTCGGACGACCTGCCGATCGAGCCGGCGGATGTGAGAAAGCTTCTGGGCACGGTCTGGTTCCGAGGTGTCGTGCCGCGTCTCTCTGAAAGCTGGAAGACCCGGGTGCTCGATGCGCTCGTCGAGGGGGTGGCGGTTCCCAATCACCTGGTGAGACGCGCGAAGCAGCACGTGCGGTTGAGCGATATGAGCTATCAGGATCTGCTGGAGCTGGCAAAGACGTCGACGTTGGCGGCCATTCGTCCGGAGCTCGATCTGCTGCTCGCGGTCGGACGTCTGTGGGGTGAAGACGGATTGCGCCGGCTTCGCTTCGCTGATGCGACGCCGAACGGGACACCGACCATGCTCGCCGGTTTGTTTCAGGGGATGCGGCGAACCAGCGCGCAGGCTGCTGATGAAGGGCGATAAAGGTCCGCCTGAAGGCGAACCCCACCGATGCGACTCGCCGGATACCGGCATCGTCC
>DASTZI010000396.1:0-6648 GCA_035764385.1 Vicinamibacterales bacterium | reverse complement strand
GCGCGCGAGTTCTTCCACCCACACAGCTTCGCCGTGGATTCGAAAGGCAACCTGTTCATCGGAGAGGTGAACGACGGTATGCGGTACTACCGGTACGCGTTCAAAGGCATGAGGGCTGTGAACTCGACACAGTGAGGTCCGTTGTTCGGCGATCGCGTCGTGCTCTTCGTCCACGGCGCCGGCACGCCGGCGGAGGTCGCGTTTGACGTTCCGTATCAGGACTACAGCTGGATGGCCTTCCTGGCGCGCGCGGGCTTCGATGTCTTCTCCGTCGACATGACGGGGTACGGCAGATCGACCCGCCCGGCGCCGATGAACGATCCCTGCAACCTCGCCAAGGATCGGCAGACCGGGTTCGTCGCATCCCCGTGCGCGGCGTCGTATCCGCACACGCTGACGTCGATCGCATCCGACTGGAACGACATCGATGCCGCGGTCAATTACATCCGCACGCTGCGGCACGTCGATCGAGTTTCGCTCGTTGCCTGGTCACGAGGGGGCCCTCGCGCGGGCGGCTACGCGGCGCAGCATCCGGACAGAGTCCGACGGCTCGTCGTTCTTGCACCCGCCTACGACAAGAACAGACCCGCGAACGCCGCGGAGGCGGCGCTTGCCGACGGCGTCCCGATGAACACACAGTCGAAACAGGACTTCGACTCGAACTGGGATCGCCAGGTCGGCTGTACCGATCAATACGATCGCGCTGCATCCGCCGCCGTCTGGAGTGAGATGCTGGCGTCCGACGCGGTCGGCTCGACCTGGGGACCCGGCGTGCGGCGTGCTCCAGAGATGGCGGGAACGTGGCCGCCGGCGATGGCCAGAAAAGTGACCGTACCGTTTCTGATGGTCTCCGGTGCGCACGACAAGCAGGTCGCTCCCGATCGTGTGCGCGAGCTCTACACCGACGTGGCTTCCGCCGAGAAGGTGTTCGTGGACCTGGCGTGCTCTTCGCACAATGCGATGTGGGAGCGGAATCACCTGCTGCTGTTCCGCGCGTCGCTCGAGTGGCTGACGCAGGGCACCGTGAACGGCATGAAATCGGGGATGCTGAAGCTCGGATACGACGCGCCGCGCGCAACCCAGTAGCAGCAGCCTTGCTAATTTCAGTCGTGGTCCGGTGGAGGCGCTGAGGCGCCCCTTCCGTTGATCGTTTTTCACCCGTACCATTGATCCACTGACCCTGCGAACGCTCGACACGTCGAACCCACAGACCGCCGATTCTTCGAGCCCGCCATCTGGCGCGCGCGTCCGTATGCGCGGCGGCGCGGTGTTCGTTGCCGCCGGGATTCTTCTGAGCCGACTGGCGGGCCTGGTTCGTCTGCAGGTGTTTGCGCACTACTTCGGCCTCGAATCCGACGCCGCGGATGCGTTCAATGCGGCGTTCCGCATCCCGAATTTCCTCCAGAACCTGTTCGGTGAAGGGGCGCTCTCGGCGTCCTTCATCCCCGTCTACGCCGCGCTCGTCAGCCGTGGCGAGCGCAAGGAGGCCGACCGCGTGGCGGGCGCCGTCGGGGCGCTGCTCGCCCTCGTGGTGGCGGTGCTCGTGCTGCTCGGCGTCCTCGCCACGCCGCTCCTGATTGCGGCGATCGCACCGGGATTCACCGGCGCCAAACGCGAGCTGACGATTGCCCTCGTTCGGATTCTGTTTCCCGGGGCCGGGCTGCTGGTCCTGTCGGCGTGGTGTCTCGGCGTCCTGAACAGTCACCACCGCTTCCTCCTGTCGTACGCCGCGCCGGTGATGTGGAATGCGGCGATGATTGCGACGCTCGTCACATTCGGAGCTTCGTCGTCGCTCCCGCGCCTCGCGGTCCTCCTCGCCTGGGGCTCGATCGTTGGCAGCTTCGTTCAATTCGCGGTGCAGGTGCCGGTGGTCTGGCGCGTCGCGCCCGGCCTGCGATTCGCGCTCGATCTCGCGTCGAACGAGGTGCGGATCGTCACGCGGAATTTCGCGCCCGTCTTCATCAGCCGCGGCGTCGTTCAGGTGAGCGCCTACATCGACGCCCTGCTCGCGAGTTTGCTGCCAACCGGCGCGGTCACCGGCATCGCCAACGCGCAGGTGCTCTATACGCTTCCGGTCAGCCTGTTCGGCATGTCGGTGGCCGCCGCCGAACTGCCGACGATGTCGGGCGAAGCCATGGCGGGGGAAGGGCACGCAGCGTTGCGGGGCCGCCTCGATATCGGCCTGCGTCGCATCGCATTCTTCGTGATTCCTTCCGCGATGGCATTTCTCGCGCTTGGAGACGTGCTGGTCGCGGCGCTGCTGCAAACGGGACGCTTCCGTCCGCAGGACACGCTGTATGTATGGGGGATTTTGGCGGGGTCGTCAGTCGGCCTGCTCGCCTCGACGCTCGGCCGCCTCTACTCCTCGTCCTACTACGCGCTGCGCGACACGCGCACGCCGCTTCGCTTCGCCATCGTGCGTGTTGTGCTGACGACCGTCCTCGGTTACCTGTTCGCGATTCCGCTGCCGCGCCTGCTCGACGTTCCGCAATCGTGGGGCGCGGCGGGTCTCACGGCGTCCGCTGGAATCGCAGGATGGGTGGAGATGCTGCTGCTGCGGCATACGATGAACGCACGCATCGGCAAAACGGGCCTGCCGGTCAGCTATGTGGCGAAACTGTGGACGGCGGCGATTGCGGGGGCCGCTGCGGCATGGGCCGTCAAATTGTCGATCCCTCCAATGCCACCGATTGGCGCAGCGGTTCTCATCCTCGGCCCGTATGGTTTGGTCTTTCTGGCCTCCGCCCTCCTGTTACGGGTCGAGGGCGGAATGAGGATCGTCCGGATGCTGTTGCGCAGGTCCGCCTAAAGGCGGACGGCTTCAGCCGGACCTTCTGCGCCTGAACGCGGGATCCGCCCGCGGGGCGGCGGCCAGCAGCGTCTTCGAGTACGGATGCTGCGGGTGCCGGTAGATGTCTTCGGCAGGGCCGATTTCGACGATGTTCCCCCACGACATGACGGCGATGCGATTGGAGATGTGGCGCACCACTGAGAGGTCGTGCGCGATGAAGATGTAGGAGAGCCCGAACTCCTCCTGCAGATCCTGCATCAGGTTGATCACCTGCGCCTGAATCGAGACATCCAGCGCGCTCACCGGTTCGTCGGCAATCACGATCTTCGGATTGGTCGCAAGGGCGCGCGCGATTCCGATCCGCTGCCGCTGCCCGCCGGAGAATTCGTGCGGATATCGATTCACGTGCCTCGCCGACAAGCCGACCTTCTCGAGCAGCCACCGGACGCGCTCGGCGCGTTCCGCGCGCGACATGCGCGTATGAATCCGAAGCGGCTCGCCCACGATTTGATCGACGGTTTTGCGCGGATTCAGCGAGGAATAGGGATCCTGAAAGACCATCTGGATGTCGGCGCGGTACGGACGCATCTGCTGACGCGTGAGAGGCAGCAGGTCGACATCACCGGTCGCCGACTTGTAGAGCACGTGTCCGCTGATTTCGACGCGGTAACTCATCGCGCGGAGGATGTTGATGATCGCCCGCCCGACGGTCGTCTTGCCGCACCCCGATTCACCGACAAGGCCAAGCGTCTCTCCGCGGTGCAACTGGAACGAAATGCCCTTGACCGCTTCGACCTCGCCAACCCGGCGCAACAGCACGCCGCCGAAGACGGGGAACTTCACGACGAGACTCTGGACGTCCAGCAGCGTGTCGCTAGTCATTGGGAACCGCAGGCCTGCCGCCGTTCGGATAGAGATGGCAACGCACCCAGTGACCGGGCGCGTCTTCAATCAGCGGCGGCTCGATATCCGGACACGGCTCGAATGCGTACGGGCAGCGCGTCACGAACTTGCAGCCGACGGGCAGGCGATAGATGTCGGGCACCGTTCCAGGGATGACGGTGAGCCGGCGCGCCTTGGTGCCGTCGACGCTCGGAATCGACCCAAGCAGCCCGTGCGTGTAGGGGTGAAACGGCTCGTTGAAGAGGGCGTCGATGGGCGCGATCTCCTGAATCTTGCCTCCGTACATGACGGCGACGCGGTCGCAGGTTTCGGCAACCACCGCGAGGTTGTGCGTGATGAGGAGGATCGAGGCGCCCTTGCGACGCGCCTTCATCTCGAGCATCAGGTCGAGAATCTGCGCTTGGATCGTCACGTCGAGCGCTGTCGTCGGCTCGTCGGCGATGAGCAGCGAGGGGTTGAGCACGAGCGCTATCGCGATCATGACGCGCTGCCGCTGGCCGCCGGAGAAGTGATGCGGGTACTGGTTCATCCGCTGCTCCGCGTCCGGAATGCCGACCTCGGTGAGAATCTCGACCGCGCGACGGTGCGCCTCATCCTTGCTCACGTCCTCGTGCGCGAGGATGACCTCCATCACCTGCATGCCGATCGTGAACACCGGGTTGAGCGACGTCATCGGCTCCTGGAACACCATGCTGATGTCGTTGCCGCGGATCTCGCGGATCTGGTCCCACGAGAGCTTCAGCAGGTCGCGTCCCTTGAAGAGCACTTCGCCGGCGACGATACGGCCCGGCGGATCGGGAATCAGGCGGAGGATGCTGAGTGCCGTGACGCTCTTGCCGGAGCCGGATTCGCCGACCAGCCCGAGCACCTCGCCTTCGGCGATGTCGAGGTCGACGCCATCAACCGCTTTGGCGACGCCCGATTCCGTATAGAAGTAGGTGCGGAGACCTCGAATGGCGAGGAGACGGTTCATCGCAGCCGAGAGAATTCCTTCGGGTCGAACGCCTCGCGCACGGCTTCACCGATGAAGACGACGAGCAGCAGTGTGAGAAAGAGGAAGGCGAGCGGAAAGAACACGAGCCACCAGATGGTCAGGTTCTCCATGCCCTGGCCGATCAATTCACCCCAGCTTGGCGTGGGGGCCGGCAGTCCGAAGCCCAGGAAATCGAGCGCGACCAGCGCGCTGATGTTCGCCACAATCTCGAACGGCGCGAACGACACAACCGGAGTGAGTGCGTTCGGGAGGATATGCCGGAACATGATCCCGGGTTCGGATACACCGGTGGCAATCGCTGCGCCGACGTAATCCTTCGCTTTCTCGCGGTAGAACTCTCCACGGATGTAGTACGTAATTCCCATCCAGTCGAACAGGGCAAGGATGATGACAAGCAACCAGAGAGATGGCTGCAGCAATACCATCCGTCCCGGCAGATAGATCGGCACGATGATCGAACTGACGATCATGATCGTGTAGAGAAACGGCAGCGACGACCAGATCTCGATTGCGCGCTGGCCGAGGATGTCAAGCTTTCGGCCGAAGTACCCGAGGGCGGCGCCGACGATCACGCCCGTGACGTCGGCGAAGATCGTGACGAGCAGCGCGAATGTCAGCGAGATGTTGAACCCATACGCGAGCCGAACCAATACGTCGCGGCCGCGGTCGTCGGTGCCGAAGATGTGTGCCCCGGACGGCCGGTTGGGCGGCGGCGAGCTCAAATCGAGCAGCCCTTCGTTCGGCCCATAGGGGATGGGCGGCATGAGCACCCAATTGCCCTGACGCGCTTCGGTGAACTGCTGTTTCAGCGCGCGGTAGTCGGTTTCGCCGAACGCGTTCTGCCCGAACGTCGAGGCCGGAAAGTACGTGACGAGTGGAAAGTAGTAGCGGCCGTTGTAATGGACCACCAGCGCGACGTTGTTGGCGAGCACGGGCAGAAGAAACGAGGCACCGTACGCAATAACGACAACCAGGAACGAGTAGTAGCCACGCTTGATGCGGCGGAACTTTCGGAGCCGCTTGCGAAATAGTGATTCCGGCGCGCCGGGCACGTGTTCGGCGATGTGCGGCTCTTCCCCTGAATACGGCCGAACCGTTTGGGGACTGGCCGCCAACGGCGGCTCCGGCAGCGGGACCATCGAGGTCCCGGCGTCCGGAGGAACACGCTGTGCTGCGCCGTCGGGCTTCATTGGAATCGAATGCGCGGATCGACGGCGGCGTAGATCATGTCGGACAGGATGTTGCCGACGAGCAGCAGCAGACTGTCGATGACGAGGATGCCGAGGGCCACGGGATAGTCACGCTGCAGGATGGCCGTGTAGCCGAGATATCCCATGCCGTCAATGTTGAATACCTTCTCGATGAGAAACGAGCCGGCGAGAATCAGACTGATGGCGTTGCCAAGGCCGGTGACGAGTGGAATCAACGAATTCCGAAGCGCGTGGACGAAGATGACTCGCCGTGCCTTCAGTCCCTTGGCGAACGCCGTTCGCACGTAGTCCTGACCGAGGTTCTCCATCAACGAGTTCTTCGACAGAATCGTCAGCGTGGCAAACGAACCGACCATGTAGCAGACGACGGGCAGAAACATGTAATGGATCTGCCCGGTGATTTTTCCCCAGAGTCCCAGGTACTGCCAGTTTTCCGGACGGAAGCCGCCGAGCGGAAACAGGCTCAAGAAACTGCCACCGCCAAACAGGACGAGCAGCGCCGTCCCCAGCGCCCAGCCGGGAACGGCGTAGCCCATGAACACGAGGGCACTCGTGATCAGATCGAATTTGGATCCGTGATTGACGGCTTTCAGCACACCGAGTGGAATGCAGATGAAGTACCCCAGGAAGAAACCAGTCAGGCCGAGAAAGATCGAGATCGGAAAACGCGTCCTGATTACGTCCCAGACGGGGTCCTGGTACACATATGAGTTGCCGAGATCGAGGTGCAAAACATTCCAGAGCCATTG
>DASTZI010000395.1:0-23694 GCA_035764385.1 Vicinamibacterales bacterium | reverse complement strand
CACGATGACGATCGGAGCCACGCACGGCGGCGTCATCCTCGGTACGGCGCCCTACATGAGCCCTGAGCAGGCGCGCGGGCAGGAGGTGGACAAGCGCACCGACATCTGGGCGTTCGGCTGCGTACTCTATGAAATGCTCGCTGGCCGCGCCGCCTTTCAAGGGAATACGCTTTCTGATCTCATCGCCGCGGTCCTTGATCGCGAACCCGACTGGGCGCTGCTGCCGGCAACCACTCCCGCCTCCATTCATCGGTTGGTGCGACGGTGCCTTGCAAGAGAAATGGGCCGCCGGCTCCATGACGTCGCCGACGCGGCGCTCGAGATCGATGACGCGCTCGCAGGAACGCCAGACGCAAGTCCGGCAGCAACCGCACATGAGAGCGCGTCAGTACGGCTACGGTGGATCGGCGCAGCCATATCGGTCGTCGCGCTCAGTGCCGCCGGAATCGCCGGGTGGTATCTCGCAAGGCCGTCAGCGGATCGGGATGCTGCAACGCCTCAGTTCTCGCGCATCGTTCGCGTCACCAGCGGCCCGGCCAGAGAAGTCGCCCCGGTCATTTCTCCTGATGGGAAATGGGTGGCGTATGTGTCAAACGAACGGGGGCCCAACGATATCTGGGTGAAGTTCGTGTCAGGCGGTGCGCCTGCGAATTTAACGGCATCGGCGTCGCTGGATATTGGGGCAAATACGGCGATTGGCGGCCTGGACATCTCACCCGATGGAACCCGAATCGCCGTGCAGGCACGGCCGATCGGGGCGCAAACTCCATTTGCGACTTGGGAAGTCCCAGCCCCGCTACCTGGACTGCCACACAAGCTGCTCGACGACGGCCTCCTCGGAATGCGATGGTCACCGGACGGCCGGCAGATCGCGTACATCCGGGCAGGGGCCTCCGCAGGAGACGCGCTGTGGAGCGCGGATGCGGACGGTACGAACCGGCGAGAACTCATCAAAGCCCAGGGCGGCCTCCACATCCACTGGCCCACCTGGTCGGCTGACGGTTTCATCTACTTCATGCGCACGGTGTCGACCATCGGCAATCTCGATCAGGCTGAAATCTATCGAATCAACGCGCGCGGAGGGGCGACTGAAGCCGTCGTCTCGACCCTTCGGCGCGCGATGCACCCAGTCGCGACCGACCGCGGGTTGGTGTATGCGGCTAATCCAACATCAGGGGAAATGAGTTTATGGTGGCGGCCGGCTAACGGCGAGCCTCGGAGGTTGACCACAGGCGTTGGCGAGTACGCCGAGCCAAGACTCTCCAGCGACGGGCAACGACTCGTGGCAACGGCGTATGACATTCACGAGACGCTGGTGCGCGTCGCGGTCGTACCGACTGCCGCTCCGGCGCCATCGCGATTGACCGACGGTTTTGGCGGCGATCTCGACCCAACGATCTCGACCACCGGCAGTCAGCTCGTCTTCAGTTCCTGGCGGGCTGGAGAGCGCAAACTGTGGACCTCGACCCAGAACGCATCCAATCCGCAGCCGCTGACTTCAGGACCCGGCTTCGACGACCGCCCGGCATTCTCGCCCGATGGGCGGCAGATCGCCTTCGCCTCCGATCGCGGGGGAAGTCGGGCGATCTGGCTTGTCAGCTCGGACGGCGGTACTCCACTCCGCCACTGCCGGCGATTGGCCCGGGCTCTCGTCCGTATCCGTTGTCGATTCCACAGTCCGCCGCATCACCACACCTGGAGTCGCGACGGATCCAGCATGGTCGCCAACCCGCGACCTCATCGCATACCTGCAACCGAACACGACGGGGCCAACGATCGTCAGGCTCGCGTTCGTCAATTCGAAGGGCGAGGCGCAGTATGGGAATGTGCCCCCGCCGGTGGAACCGGCAACCGGCTTCAATAACGGCATGATTGCCTGGTCGCCGGATGGGCAGCGACTGGCGGTCGTGAGTCAGAACACGAATGCGCCGGCTTCTATCTGGATCGTGACGCTCCAGGGAGCAGCGCTCTCGTACAGAAAGCTCGTCGAGCTGCCGAATGGCCCTCGCATCCGCGGCCTGACATGGACGCCAGACGGTTCCTCAATCGTCTTTGGTCAACATGATGCCGCCAGCGACATCGTGCTTCTTGATCAGGCGACCAGCCCGTGATGATCGATGGACCACCGCGATCGGGTCCACGGTGCGCGGACCTGCCGCGAAGCATCTCGGTTCGTTAGACACCCCTGCTGGCCGGCGGAACGATGCCGTTCAGGCGCAGATAGACGGCCATCTGCCCGTAGATATCCATGCTGTGCGCGAGCAGCGTCCAGAGAATGCGGGCGCGCGACGAGGGTCCCAGAAACGAAGGCGAGTCCTTTACCTGTTCGAGCACAGTCGTCTCCGAAAGCTCGTTCATGAGCGCCGTGCCGTAATCGTACGAGTCGCCGAGCGCCTTGAGGATCTCGGCCTTCGTCTTTGCGCTCTCGGCCGTAAAGCCCGGTGCCGCCGCGTTGCCGCCGAGAACTTTCAGCAGTTCCACGTTGCTCGACGCCACATGCATGATCTGCTCGCCGTAATTGCGCTGCGCGGGGGTCGACTTGTAGCCGAACTTGTCCTCCGGCATCGCATCCGCAATCTTCATCATCGTGTCCTTCTGCGCCTGCCAGTCTGAGCGCAGCTGCATCAGCACCTGTGAGTTCGGTGCTGCCGCGGTGGTTGCCTGCTCCGGCGCCGGCGGCGTGCCGCGGCCACAGGCGGCGAAAATGAGCGGAACGACGAGAATGCCTGCGGACAAACGGGATACGGACATCGGGTTTTCCTCCTTCGAAGCGGCGAGCTGAGCATACTCGCGTACTGAAATAAGATCGAAACTTCCGTTGGCCGACGATTCTCTTCCACTCGGACGCGCGCATCAGCTCGCCTCGATCGTCGTCAAGGAAACGCGGCGCGCCGGGCTCGCAGTAGACACGTTGGTACCGGTCGGAGAGATTCGCCGCTACGAACCGGCCGTGAGCTCTGTCGATATCCTTGCCGTGGCGGCAGCGTCAGAGCACCGCGCCATCCTGTCGCGCTTTGCGCGGCTCCCCATCGTTATCGTGTCGCGTGGCCGCGACGATCGCAGTGTCAAGCTCGTCACGGAGCGCGGTCCGATCACTGTGCATCTGACAATTCCAGCCGATGCCGGTGCCGCACTGGTCTGGCATACCGGTTCCTCAGCACATGTCGAGGCGCTTCAGCAGCGCGCGGCCGCGCGCGGCCTGCAGTTCCGTGACGCGCAGTTGACGGAGAAAACCGGTCGGCCGGTACGCTGTCCGTCGGAAGACGACCTGTACGACTGCCTCGATCTTCCGTTCATCCCTCCAGAGCTCCGTTCCGGGAACGAGGAAATCGTGTCGGCGGAGCACAACACCCTTCCGTCGCTCGTGCTCGAACGGCACATGCGCGGCGACCTGCACACGCACTCGAATTGGAGCGACGGCCGCGACAGCGTGGACACGATGGTGCGGGCGGCAAAGCAGCTCGGGTACGAGTACATCGCAATTACCGACCATTCCGAGCGGGCGTGGTCGAGCCGCAGGCTGGCGCTCGACGAGGTGCCGCAGCAGCGTGCGGAAATCGAGTCGCTGCGGCGGAAGCTCCCGGGCATCGAGATTCTCCACGGCATCGAGGTCGACATCATGGGTGACGGCAGCCTCGACTTTGGCGATGACGTGTTGGAAGGTTTCGACATCGTGCTTGCCTCCCTCCACGACGCGTGCGAGCAGGACGGGCCGCAGCTCACCGAGCGCTATTTGAAAGTGATGCATCATCCGTTGGTGAACGTCATCACGCATCCTGCGAATCGTTCACCGGCACGCTCAACGGGCTTCGATCTCGACTTTGACGCGCTGTTTCAGGCAGCCGTGGAGACCGGAACGGCGATGGAAATCGACGGCGCGCCAGGACACCTCGACATGGACGGCGCCATCGCACGCCGTGCCGCAGCAGCGGGTGTCACCATTGCCATCGACAGCGACTGCCACCGGGCCGAATGGCTGGCACGCCAGATGCGGTTCGGTGTCGGCACCGCGCGTCGCGGCTGGATCGAGCCTCGGCACGTGCTCAACACAAGGAGCCTCGAAGAGGTCCGCGCGTTCATCGCGCGCAAGCGATCTCGTGGCTAGGCGAATCCCGAATCCCGAATCCCGAATCCCGACCGGATTTGGATCGTCGGCGAGCATTGCCGCAGCCGTTGTCGCGACGCTCGCGTTCTGGGCGTATACGAAGACGCTGCTTCCCGGCGTCGATCTCGGCGACACGGGAGGCTTTCAGGCGGCGGTGCTGTGGCCGGAAGTGAGCGCGCGACAGGCCTATCCGCTCTACTACGACCTCGCCGCTCCGTTCGTGCGTGCGGCCAGCATGGCGAACCCGGCACGCGGTCTCAATCTGTTCTCCGCAATCTTTGGTGCGGTCGCTGTCGGTCTTCTTACCTACCTATGCGCGCTCGTCGCTGAATCGCTGGCGGCCGGCATCGTCGCCGGTCTTCTTCTTGCCTTCTCGTACACGTTCTGGAGCCAAGCCATCATCGCCGAGGTCTACACGCTCCATTTGACGCTCGTCCTGGTCAGTTGCCTCGCCCTCTATGCGTACGCGCAGCAGCCGTCGCGCCTTCGGCTCGCGATCTTCTTCGCCGTCTACGCGTTCGCATTCGGCAACCACCTGTCGATGATTCTGCTGCTGGTGCCATTCGCGGGTTTTCTCCTGGAAGTCACCCCCGATCGGCGCACGTTGTTTGCGCCGGCGACTATTGCCCTCGCAGCCATCATTGCGGCGGCGGGCGCGCTGCAATACTGGCCGAATTTCGTCTCGACCTCCCACCTCGGTGGTGGGCCCATCTCATGGGGCGAGCGACTCGCGACCTTCTGGTTTGACACGACGAAGGTCGACTGGCGCGAGTCGATGGTGATGGGCGTTCGAGGCGATCAACTTGCCGACCGTGTCGGCATGTGGTGGTTCGACGCGCGACAACAGTTCGGAATATTCGGTCTGGTGCTCGCGGTCGTCGGTGCGGTTCGTCTGTGGACGATCTCGCGCCCGTGGGCGACCCTCATTGTGCTTGCCTACGCGATCAATACCTCGTTTGCCTTCACCTACAACGTGGGCGACACGCACGTCTTCTATCTGCCGAGCCACCTGTTCACAGCATTTCTGGCTGGCGCGGCGCTTTCTCCATTTGCCGGGTCCAAAAGGACCCGCCCTCCACTTTGGACCGCGGCGACGATTCTCGTCATCGCGTACGCCGGCTGGCGCGCGTGGGACACCTGGCCGGCGATCGATCGCCACGATGACCGGCGGGCGGAATCGCTCGTAACTCGCCTTGCACTCGGCGCCAATCCGCAGAACGCCGTCCTCGTCACCGACGTGAACTGGCAACTCGAGAACGCACTGCTCTATTACACCCGCTTCGGGCGGCGCGATGTCCCGTGGGTGCGGCTGCCGGATGTCGAGCTGCATTTTCCGCTGCTCGTCCGCGACAACGAAGCGATTTCACGCGACCTGATCCTCGATGCGTATTCCGCGCGGGATGTCGTGGCGTCATTCGGCCCGCTCTTTCCCATGCAGCGCGATCCGATCAGCGCGTCTCCGGATCTCATCGACGAGATCAGCGGGCTGTCGCCGGGGACGCCGTACGTGTTGTGCGTGTTGACGCCTCCGCGCGAGGAGCATCTCGACCCCGAGCTGCTTGGGGAAGCCGTCCGAATGCTGACGCGCGGCCGGATTCCAGCCGAGTTGCGAATCGGAGGTTCCGCGGAAAACGGAATCGGCCGGCGGTACCAACTGATGGCCGGCCTCACCGGCGAGGCGCCAATCGTGGTGCGCGCCGAAGACTCGCCGTTTCGAATGGACTTCCGGCTGCTGGATGACCCCTTCACCGTTCGTATGGAATCGTGGCTGCCGTCCGACACATTTCGCCGGGCGGGCTTTGGCCACGTCCTACGCGGCCGCGAGCACGTGCTGACGCTCGAACGCGGGGTCAGCCTCGTCTGGTTTGACCGCAACGCCCGCGCATCAAATCCGATCTACGCGGCAAGCGTGTATTCACCCGGCCACAGATACCGTCTCTCCTCGGTCTCGCCGTCGCTTGCGGATCTCCGCACCCGTCCAATTTCCGCGATCAATCGTCCGTAGAGACACGAAGCATTTCTTGCATCGGATTGCGGTCCGCCTGGAGCGGAACTGCTATCGTTAGAGGAAAGATGGTGCGACTGGCTCATCTATTAACGTTTCTAGCGCTGTGTGCCGCGGTCTCCGTAGCCGCCGCCGCGCAGTCGCAACCCCCGCCCGATGCGCTGGCGCGCTCCCTTCAACAGCGTTACCAGGGCATCAAGGACTTCTCCGCCGACTTCGTGCACAGCTATCGCGGAGGGGTCCTGAAGACGCAATCGCAGGAGCGGGGCACCGTCAACGTGAAGAAACCGAGCCGGATGCGGTGGAACTACACCACGCCTGAAAAGAAGGAGTTCGTCTCGGACGGCCTGAAGATCTATTCGTACATTCCCCAAGACAAACAGGTGATCGTCAGCAATGTTCCGCCCGATAACCAGGCCACGACCCCTGCCCTCTTCCTTGCCGGCAAAGGGGATATCGCCCGTGATTTTTCAGCAAGTTACGCGCAATCGACCATCCCCGGAACCGTGGCGCTGAAGCTGACGCCTCGGCGCAGTGAGCCCGACTACGAGTATCTCGTCGTGGCCGTCGACCCTGCGTCGCTGCAGATTCGAGCCCTCACCACGCGTGACCGCGAAGGGGGCGAATCAACCCTGGCGTTTACGAACTTGAAGGAAAATCAGGGAATATCCGATAAGGTGTTTGCGTTCAGGATTCCAAAAGGCGTTGACGTCATCACGGATGGTCCACACTAGTCGCTTCGTTGCTGTTCTCGCGCTGACCGTTGCCGTCAGCGGGTGCGTCACCACGGGCACCTATCGCTCCGCTCAACGCGCCGAGCAGGCGGAGGACTACGACCGGGCAGTGGCCGAATACACCGTCGCAAACAAGAAACACCCGAACGATCGCACCACACAGCTGGCGTTACAGCGCGCCAAACTGCGTGCGTCGCAGGAGCACCTCACCCGCGCACGCCGCCTCGAGGCCACCGGGAAGCTCGATGAGGCGCTCGTCGAGTACGAGTTGGCCGGGGAGTTGAACCCGGGAAACGGCGACATCGACGACGCGTTGCGGAACCTCCGGACGCAGCTTCGCAACCGGGTGAACGTTTCACGTGAAGGCAAGACACAGCTGCAGACGTTGATCGATCAGTCGCAGAGGCTCGGGCCCGCCGGGCTGGAATTGCCGGCGGACGTACGGCTCCCAGCATCGCTCGTATTTCGCGATGCAAGCGTCCGTGACGTGTTTACCGTCATCGCGCGCTTTGCCAACGTCAGCATCGTCTTCGACCCGACGTTCCGCGACGATCGCATCACCATCGACTTGAGCAATGTGACGCTCGATCAGGCGCTGGCGGCCGTTTCATCCGCAACACGGAACTTCTACAAGGTCACCGCCCAGCGAACGGTCACCGTCATTCCAGACACCGCTGCCAAACGCCGGGAGTACGAAGAGGAAATCGTCCGCACGTTTTATCTCAGCAACGCGGATCTGAAAGAAACGATCGACCTGCTGCGCATCGTCGTCGACGCCCGGCGCATTGCACCGTTGACGGCGACAAACGCGCTGACGATCAAGGACACCCCCGAACGCGTCAGCACCGCCGGCCGCATCATCCAGGCGATCGACAAGGCGCGTCCCGAAGTGGTCATCGATGTCGAGCTGCTCGAGGTCAACCGAACGAAGTTGCTCGAATACGGCTTGCAGATTGCGAGCCCCGGTTCACCGGGAATCAATGGTGCCGTCGACGCCAACCGCGACAAGCTCACTCTCAACAACCTGGTGAACCTGACCCAGTCCGACATCATCCTGACCGGTCTTCCCGCGTTGTTCTACCGGCTGATGAAATCCGATTCGAACACACGCACGTTGGCGAATCCACAGTTGCGGACGTCGGAAGGGATGGTTGCGCAGGCGAGATTCGGTGAGCAAATTCCCGTTCCCGTGACCACGTTTGCGCCGATTGCGACCGGCGGCGTGGCCCAGCAGCCAATCACGTCGTTTCAGTATCAAAACATCGGCGTGAACCTCGATATCACGCCGCGCACGCACCACGACGACGATGTGTCGCTCGCGGTGAAGGTCGTCGTCACGAGCCAGCTGGGCACCGGGTTTGGAGGGCTGCCGACGTTCGGCAACCGTGAAATCACGACATCGATCAGGTTGCGCGACGGCGAGACCAACCTGCTGGCCGGCCTGATTCGCGACGACGAGCGGACGTCAATGGATGGGATTCCTGGTTTGAGCGATGTGCCGGTCGTCGGGCGGCTCTTTGCGCGGAATCACAAAGATACGGTGCAGACCGACATCGTGCTCACGCTGACGCCGCACATCATCCGCGTTCTCGATCTCAGTGCGGACGACTTGCGACCGTTCCGCGTCAGTGCCGACGCAAATGCGCCGCTGATCGACCTGCCGATTATTCAGACACCGCCCGTCACGATTCCGCCGCCAGTGGCGCCACCGGTTCAACCCGCGCCTCCGGGCCAGAACCCGCCGCCGCCCGCGCAGAATCCAGCACAGCCGCCGCCGCCCGGGCAGCCGATCCCGGGCACACTCGCACCGGCGCCGCCGAGATAGATCGTTCGGTCGTTCGGACCGTTCCGATGGAGCTACAATCGCGAGAGGCGTGAGCAACTCATCTACGATCATCGAGCGTCGGTATGACGGCACGCCGATCCGACGCGGAGCGACGCTCGACGGCTTCGTGACCGATCTCGCCCACGCGCCCGGCATCTATCTGCGCAACGTCGAGCCGCTGACGACGATCGTCGTGCGCACTGACAATTCCTGTTACCGGATTCTCATCGCGCACGACACAACGGCACTCGTTCGGGGCGGCGCATTTTTTCCGGATCCCACCCCTGCCCGCATCGACGGCTCCAGCTTTGGCGGCACTTTGCTCAAGGTAGGCTGGATTGGAGTCGGCCTGCGGATGGAGATTTTCACGAACGGGCGGCGCATCATCACGTCGCCGGTTCGCCATGTGACCCTGGAACGCGCGTCGTCAGACTCGATTCACTAAGGTTTCGTCCACCTGTCTGCGGTGGTACATTCCGCGCTACAATCCCGCGCACCCTCAAAGGACAGACGTGACGCGCGATCAGATCGTCGAGCTGTTCGAACGGCGCCTGAAGGCAACAAACGAGCACGACGTCGAGTCAGTCGCGGACCTCTACGCGCCTGATGCGGTCGTCGAGAGCCCGCTCGGGGGCACGCATCAGGGACGCACCGCGATTGAATCGGTTATCGGCGCCTTCTTTGGCGCGCTGAGCGACGTGCGGATGACGCAGGATGAATTGGTCATCGACGGCGAACGTGTTGTTCAGGTCGTGACGGTGTCAGGTACCGACAACGGCGGCTTCATGGGCACGTCGCCGACCGGGCGACCCGCGCAGCTACCGGTGGTATTCGTCTGTCATGTCGCCGACGGCCTCATCACGCACGAGCGACGCATCTACGACTTCACCGGTATGCTCGTCCAGATCGGCGTCCTGAAAGCGAAACCGGCGTAGTCGGGCGAACCTATCCGCCTTCCCCGCCCCGCATAGGGGTGTAACGGACGATCAGCGCGGTGACGTCATCGTTCTGCGGCGCGTCCTGCGCGAAGGCGTGCACCGAACGGAGCAGCAACTGCAGGACCGCGTCGCTCGGCTCCAGCCAGTTGGGCGAGATGACATCCTGAATCCGGGAATCACCGTACTCGTCTCCCGTCGGATTCAGCGCCTCCGACACGCCGTCGCTGTACACCGCCAGCAGGTCGCCTGCGTGTAACCGCACTTCTTCCTGCTCGTAGGCCGCGTGCGGAAACAGGCCGACGATCATCCCTCCGGTTTCCAGCTTGCGGACGCCTGATGCGCTGAAGAGTAACGGTGGATTCTGTCCCGCGTTGCAGTAGGTCAGCCGGCCGTCGGGGCTCAGAATCGCAAAGAAGATCGTCGCAAAGCGGTTCTCGATCCCGCGTGCCAGCAACGCGTGGTTGACACGCGTCATCATTGCGGCGGGTTCGACGGGTGCAAACGACTGCGTCCAGAAGATGCCCTGCAGCATCGCCGTCAGCAGTGCCGCGGGCGGTCCCTTGCCGGACACGTCGCCGAGTGCGAACCCGAAGCTGCCGTCGGGCAGGTCGATGTACTCGAAGAAATCGCCGCCGATCGCGCGGCACGCGATCGATGTCCCGCTCGCATCGTAGAAGGAGCCGCGCGTCCGCGACTTCGGGAGCAGCGCCTGCTGGATCTGCGACGCCATGCGAAGCTCTTCTTCGATCCGTACCTTTTCGACCGCCTCGCGATACAGGCGCGCGTTGTCGATCGCGACCGCCGCTTCTGCCGCCAGTGTTTCCAGCGCGGTTCTCGTCGCCGGTGACAGCAGGGTGCCCTTCTCGCGGCTATCGAGATACAGCACTCCGATGGGCTTGGATTCAACCTGCGCGCCCGGACGATCGACGTATCGAACGAGCAGAAGCGGGACGCAGAGCACCTGCCGGATCCCGTGCGCGATCGTCGCGAAATGCGCGTCGGCCAGCTCCCCTTCGCGGAGATCGCGCACCACCATCTCGCGTCCCGTGGCAAAGACCTGTTCGGGAATCTTCCGGCTCGTGTCGAACCGGGTGCCGGAGAGCGAGACATGCCCCTGCATCCGCGCCAGTTTCATGTCGAGCTCACCACGCTCGTTGGCGAGCATGACGAACCCGCGCTCGGCGCCAGTCACTTCGATAGCCGCGTCCATCACAAGGGTGAGGACTTCATCCAGTACGCGGCTGCTCCCCAGCCCACGCAACGCGTCGAGCAGCGTCGCGATTTGTCGGAATCCGCCGACAATCCCGGACGCGCCCCCACGGGACCCCGTGTCAGTCGCCACGTCGTGGATTAGGAAAACGAGCTGCGCCCCGGCCGCCCGGCCGACCTGAATCTTGTCGCCGTGCACGAGCCGCCGCTCTGTCACAGGGGCACCATTGACGTAGGTGCCGCACCGCGAGCCGCGGTCGCGAATCAGGTAATTGCCCTCGGCTCGAAGGATTTCGGCATGATCACGGGACACGTCGGTGCCCGTCAGCTGGAGGTCGTTGACCGAACGACGGCCTATTGTGAAATTCGCCTTACTGAGGACAACGATGCGCCGGCCCTGGGCATCGTTGACTTCGAGGCGTGCGTCTTGAACGTCGGTCACGGGATGCGCGGATTATAACGAACAGGGTCACCACACCTCACGTCGCCTCGCCCAAGTCTTAGCGCAAACCAATCGGCGGCGGCCGCCGTTCCTTCCATCGAGTGAGTGTTAGGGCCCGTAAATTCTGGCGTTGTACGTATGGCGACGGCAGTCCGCGCGTGCGGGACCAACGCCGATGTCGTGTCAGTGCTGTCTGATGTCTTGGTAAGCGTTCCGTCAACCGATCTGTCACCCAATTCAGCGCAGGAGTCCGCAAGGAGGAGAGGCATGGCAGGAATCAAGAGTGTGCGTTTGTCGGCCGCTGCTGGACCGCCGAACGTGGAGATCACAATCGGCCACGCGCAGTTTGGAAAATATGAGCTCTCGCTGTTCGACACCGATGGGAGGAATCCGGTCGTCGTTGGCTCGGGCCTGAGTCACGACAAGCTGCCGGACAACTTTCAGATCGACGGCAACCCGCAAGCGCTCAATGGCCGATTCCTAAGCTGGTCCGCGAACATCATTCCGGCGGGGAACGAGTCCAACGCCCAGTTCAGCCTGACCATCAACGTTCGCCAGAACAACCGGGACGTGGCCGGTTCTCCCATTACGTCGCAGGGCCCGCTACCCGGCCCACGCGCGGACTTCGGTTTCGTCAAGCTGGAGGTCGGCGCGTGACGGCGAGGCGCGTCCTGGGCGTATTGGCGGCAGTGTCGATATTCCTGCCGGCAGCAGCCGAATGTCAGACAGAAACAACAACCTCCACGTTCCGCTCCACCGCCGAGATGGAGCTAAAAATCAAAAACGCGGTCGCCGACCTGACGGTGCCTGAATCGCCGGCGTTTGCCGCGCTCGGGCTCTCTCCGGAAACGATCGTTCGGCCGTCGACGCCCCGGGAGTTTGCCACGGCGCTCCTCAACGGCGTGGATCGCAAAGGTCACCTCCAGACCGGCGTTGCGCTCGACGTCGCGCCCTATCTCGTGTTCGTGGCGAATCGGATCACGTTGAGCGACTATCGCCGCAGCCGCGTCACCCAGATCCTGTCCCGTACCACGGCTTCGTTGGCGACGACCAAGGCCACGACGGAAGGAGACAGGACCGTGCGGACGGCGATCGGCTTTCACGCGACACTCATTGACAGTGAGGATCCGCGCCTTGGCAACGATCAGTTAATGAAATGCTTCAGCGATCTCCCCCTGTTCCAGCCGCCTTCCATTGCAGATCCAAACGTTCTTGATCTGCTGAAGAAGACGTTCGAGGACACGGTGCTTGTTCCAGGGGTGAACGCGTGCCGAA
The DNA here is from genome assembly GCA_035764385.1 of Vicinamibacterales bacterium. Classification (GTDB taxonomy): domain Bacteria; phylum Acidobacteriota; class Vicinamibacteria; order Vicinamibacterales; family UBA2999; genus Gp6-AA40. The sequence goes on along the minus strand of DASTZI010000395.1, from coordinate 11,161 downwards.
CCCGGTTCCAGCGAAACGCACGATGGAACGGCACGAGCTGGATTGTGGCCGTCGCCCCGACGTGGATCAGCCCAACAGGGTTGGCCGCAAATCTCGACACCGGACCAGTGGCGGCGTGGACATCGCTGTCTTACGGTTTCGACCGCGTGCCGGGGCTCGAGAACAACGCTCAGATTACCGCACACTTCAGACACCTCTCGAACGAACTCGTGACCGATGCCGCTCTCCCGGGTGGGAAAGAAAGCCGCGATACGTCCATCGCTGGCGTTGGCTTGCGTGCGGGCACGACGGGATTCGGCGTCTCGTTCGAAGTGTCGTACCTACGGACCGCTGCCGCAGGCCGTTCCGACGACACCTCGACACGTTGGGCCGCCGGCGCCGACCGGCGACTGGCCGACAACTTGTGGCTCAACCTCTCGATCGGTGGCGACCAGGGCGCGCAGACCGGAACAGGAAACGGCGTAACTTTACTCACCGGGCTCAAGTTTGGGCTGTCTAAAGATCCGTCGTTGACAGACGATCAAGTGCGAAAGCTGATCGGCGCGCAATCGAGGCCATGAGGGATCGATCTCGACGTCCTCCCGGTTGGCAGCCGTCGCCCTGTATTCAATTCGGAGGCTCCGTAACAAATGGGGCGTCAACTTCGATCGGTCCTTGGACTTAGGTAGAGGCATTAAGAGACTGTCTGATTCTTGTCCACTCTGCATGTTGACTTGATTTCGATGACGGGGCGGGAGGGCTGTGAGACCAAATCGCTGAATAAACCTGCAGTTTTCTGGCTTGGGCTCATATCGAACAGCTATAATCCGCCCTGCTTTAGACGGCCACGGAATCCCTTTGCGTACAACGCACCAGGAGTAGGACATGACGATTCAGGAGCGCGTCGTTGGCTCAGTGACAGTTCTCGATTTCAGCGGAAAGCTCATACTCGGCGACGGCGATGCGCTGCTGAAGGACAAGATTCACAGCCTGGTGTTCCAGGGCAAAAAGCAGATCGTCCTCAATATGGGCGCGGTCTCCTACGTCGACAGCTCCGGCCTCGGCGCGCTCGTCGCGTCCTCCGTGACCGCCAAAAACAATGGCGCCCAGATCAAGCTGGTGAGCCTGACCAAGCGGCTCCAGGACCTGCTGGCGATCGCGAAGCTCCTCACGGTCTTCGAGGCGTACGACAGCGAGGCGGAGGCCATCGGCAGCTTCCCCGCCCAGACCACCGCCTAGCAAATCACCCTTCGAGAATGTGACGCCGCGCGCCAGTCGACACTGCGCGCGCGGCCGCGCGTCATTCCACCTTCGCGATCTTCGCGCCAAGTGCCTTGAGTCGTTCGACCAAGTGGCTGTAGCCGCGTTCGACGGTTTCGAGCGGCGCCACACGCGTCTGACCATCGGCGGCAAGACCAGCCGCGATGAGCGACATCCCTGACCGGAGATCGCGGGTGTCGAGCATGCGCCCGCCGCGGAGCTGCGTCGGGCCGGTGACGATGATGCGGTGCGCGTCGGCGAGAAACATATCTGCTCCCATGCCGCTCATCTGCTCCAGCGCAAACAGCCGCAGCTCGTACATCCAGTCGTGCACCAGCGTGCGCCCCTCTGCCTGCGTCGCCAGCACGGTCACGAGGCTGATGAGGTCGCTTGGAAACGAAGGCCATAGCCCTGTGGTAATCCGACGAACGGCCTTCGGCTTGGACGGGTTCACTTCGAACGTGCCGTCGCGCATCCCGCACTGGACGTTCATGCGCTTCAACACCGAGGCGACTACCTCGATGTCGTCTTCCCGTGCCCCGTCGATGGCAATCTCGCCGCCGGTGATCGCCGCGATCACGGCCCAGCTCCCCGCCTCGATGTAGTCGCCGCCCAGTCGATGCTGTGCGCCGTGCAACCGAGACACCCCTTCGATCCGCAGCTTGGAGCTCCCGATCCCGTGGACGACCGCACCCATTTTCGAGAGAAATTCGCAGAGCTCGACGACGTGCGGTTCGGTGGCGGCATGGCGGATTTCGGTCGGCCCTCGCGCACTCGCGGCCGCGAGCAGCGCCGTTTCGGTGCCTGTCACCGACGCCTCGTCGAGATACATCGACGCGTTCTTCAGCCCGTCAGGCGTCTCCAGGAAGTGATCGTCGCCTGAGACGACGCGCGCACCCATCGCCTGAAGCGCGCCGAGATGCGTAGAGATGCTGCGACGGGCCGGAAAGTCACCCCCGGGGGGCGCGATGTGCGCCCTGCCCGTGCGCGCCAGCAGCGGCCCGAGCAGGAGGACGGAACCGCGCAGTCGTCCGACGAGGGACCTGTTCGGCGCATGGGTCCTCACCTGCTTCGCACAAATCCGCAGCGTCGTCGTTCCAATGCCGTGGACCTCAACCCCGAGATCGAGCAGCAGACGCGCCATCACTTCGACGTCGCCGATGCGCGGCACGTTTGTGAGGACGCACTCCTCGTCGGTCAGAAGGCACGCGGCAAGCAGCGGCAACGCCGCATTCTTGTTGCCCTCCACTGCCACGCGGCCGCCAAGACGATGGCCGCCTTCAATCAGCAACGTTGACATTCGTCCGCCGTTTGGAATTTCAAAGGTTGGGGGCCTATCACGACGTGAGAAACGCGACGTCGTCATCGTCAGGTGAAAAGCCGACGAAGACCGGTTCGGGACGCAGGTTGATGTCGAATCGCTCGCGCACAGCGAGCTTGATGCGATGCGCGAGCCGCAGAATGTCGCGTGCGGTGGCGCTGCCGCGATTGATGATGGCGAGCGGGTGCTTTGTCGATAGTCCGGCGGCGCCGTCGACGTGACCACGTGCGAACCCGCTCTGTTGAATGAGCCAGGCGGCCGGAATTTTCACGCCGTCATTGTCCATCAGATAGTGCGGCGCTGGAGCTATCCGCTCGAATGTGGGGCGATCCACGATCGGGTTCATGAAGAACGAACCGACGCTGCGCGTGTCGGCGTCTTCGGCGTCGAGGACCATCCCCTTCCCGCGCCGAATCCGCAGCACGGCATCGCGCACGGCTTGCACTGTTGGACACCGAATATTCTGCTTTGCCAGGTCATCGACGACATCAGGGTAGGTGACCGTTGCGGGTGCGCCACGTTTTAAACGAAACGCAACCTCGGCGATCACAAAGCGCCCGGCGTCTTCGCGTTTGAACCGGCTCATGCGGTAAGCAAAGCCGCAGTCGTTCCGTGACAGTCGCACGGCCGCCCGCTTGATGCGATCGAATGCGGCCACCCATTCGATGACGGTCGCAACCTCCTGGCCGTACGCGCCCACGTTCTGGATGGGCGTGCCGCCAACCGTCCCCGGAATACCGGAAAGGCACTCGATCCCAGCGAGGTCCTGCTTCACCGCGGATGCAACAACGGCGTCCCACGGTTCGCCCGCGCCGGCCCTGAGAAGCACGTCCTCGCCGTCTGCGGCCACGTTCACGCCGTGGATGGCGATCTGCAGCACGAGACCGCCGCACCCTTGGTCAGCGATGACGAGGTTACTGCCACCGCCGAGTACAAACAGCGACTCGGCTTCCCATTCCGACGCCTTGAACAGATCGTCAACGTGCGTGGCGCGCGCGAACCAGCGGGCCGGTCCTCCGATGCCGAGTGTGGTGAGCGGTGCGAGGGGCACCCCTTCCTGCAAACGCTCAACCTGCACCGAACGCCTCTTGCTGTTCGGTCAACGCGGCCATTGCGTCGAGGCGCGTACAGAACGCGAACTCAATCCAGTCGCCGGGCGCGAGCTGACCGGCGAGCGGAAGATCGGCAGTGATGACTGTGCCAATCTGTGGATAGCCACCGGTCGTTTGTCGATCCGCCATGAGCACGATCGGATCTCCGGATGGAGGAATCTGGATGCCGCCGGTGAAGGCGGCGTCGGAAATCATTGCGCCCGGGATTCGGGATTCGGGACTCGGGATTCGGGAACCCGGCACGAGGCGGTAGCCCATTCGATCGGATCGCGGTGAAACCGTAAAGCGCGTCCGCGTGAGCCAGTCGAAAACAGGCTCGTCGAAGTGGTAGTCCTGGGGACCGCGGATGGCGCGAAGACGAGCGCCGCCAGGGGACTTTGCCGCGGACCTCAAAGGTCCGCGCCGCGATTCACCTTGTTGGCGACTGGGGGAACCTAGAGCCAGGCGATCGCCCGCTCTGAGCGCACGACCATCGATGCCGCCAAGGCCGCTGACGACATGTGTCGAGCGGCTTCCGAGTACCGGTGGCACATCGATGCCGCCGTCAATCGCGATATAGGCTCTCGTGCCCGACCGCCGCGCGCCGAACCGCAAGATTCCGCCGACCGGCACACGGTGCGAAACATCGACCGCTGCCGGTTTGTCGTCGATCGCAGCCTCGAGGTCCGCGCCGGTCAGTGCGATCACCGCCGGCTGGTCGAACCGCAATTCCGGGCCAAGGAGCGTCGCTTCCAGCGATGCTGCCTCACTCGGGTTTCCAACCAGCGCGTTTGCGAGACGATGCGCGTGGCGATCCATGGGGCCTGAAACGGGCACACCCTGATCCTGATAGCCCCATCGACCGCCGTCCTGAATGGTTGTGAAGAGCCCTGGTTTCAGGATGGTGATGGACCGGGATTCGGGATTCGGGGCTCGGGATTCGTCGGTTCGAGGTTCGCGACGCGAATCCCGAATCCCGGATCCCGGATCCCGGCTGGGCACAAAGCGGACGCGATCGCCCGCGCGAAACAGCGACGCGGGCTCGCGGGTGGGATCGAACACGTCCAGCCAGGTTCGACCGATGAGCTGCCAGCCACCTGGTGAAGGACGTGGATACACACCCGTTTGCCGTCCGGCAATGCCGACGCTGCCTGCAGGAATACGCACCCTCGGCGTCGCCTTCCGCGGCGCGGCAATCGATCCGTCAACGGCTCCCATGTACGCGAAGCCGGGAAGAAATCCCAACATGAAGACGCGATACTCGGTCGCGCAGTGCCGATCGATCACCGCCTGGGCCGGCAGCTTTGCAAACGCCGCCACCTCGTCGAGATCCGGTCCGTTGTCCCCGCCGTAGGCCACCGGCACTTCGATCAGCGAGCCGCCCGCCGCTACCGGTGGCGAAGCTACGGCCTCGTGCAACGCACTGCGGAGCGAATCAATGTCGCACGCCAACGGATCGAAGTGAACGGCAACGGAACGGTACGTGGGAATGACATCGCGGACGCCGGAGAGTGCTTGATCTCGGAGGACCGTCGCAATCGCAATTGCCCGTGCGTTCACGTCAGGATCGATCATGGGTTCGAGCTCGAGCAGAATCGCCGAATCTCCGGCATCGCGAATCCCGAATCCCCCTCGACTTCGCTCGGGGCCAGCCGAATCTCGATTCCCGACTGAGGTCACGTCAACGCCTGTAACAGTTTCCGATGAATCCCTCCGAACCCGCCATTTGACATCAACACGACGATGTCGCCGCCTCGATGTTCATGCACGACGGTGTCGATAATGTCGTCAACCGTCGGAATGTAACGGGCCCGCTGCTGACGAGCCCGCAGATCTTTTACGAGTTGCTCGGCGGACAATCGCTCCGACTCGGGGAGTGACGACCGAAACACGGCCGCCACAATCACTTCGTCGGCGGCACCGAATGCGCGAGCGAAATCATCCTGGAAGATTCGGCGGCACGACGAGGCCGACCGCGGCTCGAACACCGCCCAGATCCGCCGATCGGGATAGCCGCTCCGCAGCGCCGAAAGCGTTTCGTGCACGGCGGTCGGATGATGAGCAAAGTCGTCCATCACGGTGACGCCATCGGAGGTACCAACGATTTCCAGCCGGCGCTTGATGCCCTGGAACGTTCTCAATCCCTCGGTGAGATCGGCCGGCGGAATCCCGACATAGCTTCCGACCGCAATCGCGGCGACGGCGTTGCGGACGTTGTGCACGCCGAGCAGCGGCGACGCAAAACGACCGAATAGCTCGCCATGCCGGCGCACGTTGAAGTGCGTCAGGCCATCGGCCGGCTCGATGTCCGTGGCCTGCCATGTCGCATCTTCCGATGTGCCGAACGTTTCGTGAGGACTGACCGCGTGTTTTGCCAGGCCGGTCGCATCAGGACTATCGGCACCGAGCAGCAGCAATCCGTTGCGTGGAACCAGGTTGACGAGCCGTCGAAAGGCAAGCAGGACCGCGGCAAGGTCCGCGTAAATGTCGGCGTGATCGAACTCGACGTTGTTGATCACCGCGACGTCCGGCAGGTACTTCAGAAACTTCGCGGTTTTGTCGAAAAAAGCGCTGTCGTACTCGTCCCCTTCAATCACGAAATCGCGGCCGCCGCCAACGCGGTAGCTCGAACCCGCGTCGCCAAAATTGAGCGCGATGCCGCCGACAAGCACCGTCGGGTCCAATCGGCCGCTGGTCAGCAACCACCCGGTGAGCGACGTGGTCGTCGTCTTCCCATGCGTGCCCGCAATGACGATCGACCGTGCGCCCCAGAGAAAATGATCCCGAATGGCTTCGGGCAACGAGCAGTAGCGGATCTTGCGCTCGAGAACGGTTTCAAGCTCCGGGTTGCCGCGCGAAATGGCGTTGCCGACGACCACGAGATCGACGTCATTGCCGATGTGGTCGGCCGCGTAGCCGGTCAGGATCGGAATTCCCTCGGCCGTGAGAAAGTCGCTCATCGGAGGGTAGACGTTCTGATCCGAACCGCGCACGTCGTACCCCCGGCGCTTCAACAATGCCGCGAGCGTCGCCATCGCGGTGCCGCAGATACCTATGAGGTGGATGTGCTTCCGGGACTCGGGCGTGCCGTTACTCAACGGGCGACTCCTCCACGACGAGGGTTGGGCGCGGTGCCGTGATCACTCGAACGCGGACGCCGAGCGGAAGCGTCCAACACGGTCCGGTGGTGTGACCGGATGGAAAGCCGGTGATGATGGGGCCTTCGCATTGGGTCGTGAGGCCGCGGATCACGTCGAGCGCGCTCCCCCGTCCGTTGGCTTCGTCGCACGCCCGCATCTCGCCAAAGACCAGCGCTCTCGCCCGGCCGAGAATCCCGGCCAGCTGAAGCTGCGTCAACAAGCGATCCAGTCGGTAGGGCCGCTCATTCACATCTTCCAGAAACAGTACGCATCCAGGCGGCGGATCGAAGGCGTACGGCGTGCCGAGCGAAGCAGCGAGCTGGGTGATGGTGCCGCCAAACAGCGGACCAACCGCTTCCCCGCCTCGGATCACCGCCAAGCCGTCGGGACTGAGCGTGCGTCCCTCTCCGTCCTGCATGAACGCAAGCATCGAATCAACATCGAACCCCTCTCTCCCTTTCGCAATCCGTCCCTCAATCATCGGGCCATGGAGTGCGGTGACGCCGCATCGGCATGTCAGCCAGGAGAGAAGCGACGTGTTATCGCTATAGGCAATGAACAGTTTCGGCGTGGAGCGAATCAGTGTCTCGTCCAACAGCGGCAGCAATTGCACGCTGCCATATCCGCCTCGAACGGCGATGAGTGCGGCAATCGACGGATCCGCCCACGCCCGCGAGAACGCTGCAGCGCGCAGTGCAGCCGTGCCCGAGAGATACGTCCCCGTACGCGCGAAGACGTCATCGTCGTACGCGGGGTCGTACCCCAACCGCCGAAGCTCGTCGACGCCGCGGTCGAATTCCTCACGGGAAAAGGGACTTGCGGGCGAAACAATGGCAATGCGGGCACCTGGCCTGACCGCCGCTGGTTTCAACACGGTCTTAGAGAAAACGCGCCATTTCGTCGGCGATACGCCGATGGGTGTCGTTGCCCAGGACCTCGCGCAACAGGGCGCCGCGGCCGGGCACGACGGGCGCGGTCAGGAACCGCTCCTTCGCACGGCGGTTGCGCGAGAGCGCGTCTTCGGCTCGTTTGTAGGGAATGCGGCCGTCTTCGATCGCATGGACCAGTGTTTCCAGCACCGCTGCCTGCACCTCCGCATCCTGGGAGCGGTCAGAGGACAGATGCCGGCACACGAGCACACCATCGCATCCTGCGGCAATTGCCTGCACCGCCGCTTCTGGAACGGTGTAGGTATCCGCCAGTGCCTTCATCTCGAGATCGTCACTCAGGATCACGCCTTGAAACCCGAGCTCCTCGCGCAGCATCCCCTGCACGATGGTCGGAGACAACGTCGCCGGTCGCTGCTCGTCGAGCGCCGGCACCAGGATGTGTGCCGTCATCATGAACGCGACGTCATTGCGAATCGCCTCTCGAAACGGCACGCACTCGACGCGCCGGATGCGATCCGGTGGGTGCTCGACGATCGGCAACGCGAGATGCGAGTCGACGGACGTGTCTCCATGCCCCGGAAAGTGCTTGCCGCATGCCGCAACGCCGTTGTCCTGAAATCCGCGGATGACGGCGGCGCCGAGGCTGGCAACCGTCTCGGCGTCCTCGCCGAGCGCACGGTCGCCGATGATGGGATTCCGCGGATTGGTGTGGATGTCCAGCACCGGGGCGTAATCGAGCGTAATGCCGACGGCCTTGAGCTCCATCGCGAGCGCTGCAGCAAAACGATAGGCGAGCTTGTCGTCGCCGCTGCGCCCCAGCGTAGCCATCGGCGGCCATTCCGTAAACGGCGCATGCAGCCGGGCAACGCGTCCGCCTTCCTGGTCGACAGCCACCCAGAGGGGCAGTTCGGAGGACAGCGACTGAAGATCGTGATTGAGCTCGGCGACCTGCTCCGGCGCTTCGATGTTCCGTTTGAACAGGGTGACGCCGCCGAGCTGAAACTCGCGCGCAAGCGATCGCATCTCCGGCGTGATCGTCGTCCCCGGAAGACTTCCGATCAGCAGCTGACCAATCTGGCGTCGCAGAGGTGAGGCCACGGAGTTTATTTAACCACGACCTTCATGGCCTTCGTGGTTTACATTTGCTTCGTGCTCATCGAGACCTCTGCGCCGACTCGCATCGATCTTGCGGGCGGCACCATCGACATCTGGCCTCTCTATCTGTTTCATCCCGGCGCACAGACGCTCAACGCGGCGATCAGTCTGCGAGCACGGGCGCGCGTTGAATCGCGCTCCGACGAACGGATCGTCATCCGCTCCGAAGATACGGGCGCCACCGTCGAAGCCTCCGATTGGCGCGAGCTGCGCGATCGCCGCGAGCTGCGGCTGCTCTCCCTGCTCGTGTACTTCTTCCAAACACGCGGCATCACGCTGACGACGTCGTCTCAGTCGCCGGCAGGCGCAGGCATCGCAGGTTCTTCGGCACTCAACGTCGCGGTATGCGGCGCGCTGGCGGATTGGAACCGTCGGCAGTACGACGCCGAAGCGCTGCTGCAGATTGCGATGAACGTCGAAGCGCAGACCATTGCGGTGCCGACCGGCCTGCAGGATTACCGGCCCGCGCTCTACGGAGGAATCGCCGCCCTCGACCTCGACGTCGACGGCATCCATCGTGTTCCGCTCGAGGTCGACGTCCGCGAGCTCGAGAGCCGAATTGTCCTGTGCTACACGGGCGAGCCACGTAATTCGGGGACGAACAACTGGGAAATCACGAAGAAGCATATCGACGGCGATCGGCACGTGTTCGACTGCTTCGAGCGTATTCGTGACACCGCCAGCGCCATGCGCGAGCGGCTGACGCGCGGGGACTGGGACGGCGTGGGTGCAGCCATCGTCGAGGAGTGGGAGAACCGCAAGCGGCTGGCGCCAGGCGTTACGACGCCGGGTATCGAAGCTCTCATTGGGCGGGCGATGGCGGCGGGTGCCAACGCGGCAAAGGTGTGCGGGGCGGGCGGTGGCGGATGCCTGTTTTGCTACGGTCCCCCATCCAAACGTGCAGCCATCGCCGAGGCGCTCGCCGCCGGTGGAGCGCGGCTCCTCGAGTTCACCATCGAACGGGACGGGCTCCGGCGTGGATAACTATCCGATCGCGCAGGTCTTCTCCGAGATCGCGGACCTGATGGAAATCAAAGGAGAGAACCTGTTCAAGATTCGGGCGTATCGCTCGGCGGCCGACACGATCCGTGCGTGGGCGGATCCGGTCGCGCGGATGGACGAAAAGGAGCTGCTCGAGCTGCCGGGCATCGGCAAGGACCTGGCGAAAAAGATCCGCGAACTCGCCGAGACCGGCACTTGCCGCTTCCATCAGGACCTGCTCCTGGAATTCCCACCAACCATCCTCGACCTGCTGCGCCTACAAGGCGTGGGTCCCAAGACGGTTGCACTGCTCTACTCGACGCTCAACATCCGCAGCGTCGACGAACTCGTCGAGGCGGCGAAGGCGGGACGCCTGCGCGCGCTCAAGGGAATGGGACCCAAAAAAGAAGCGCTCATTCTCAAGGCGGTCGAAGAGCGCGAAAAGGATCGTGGCAGGCATCTGCTGTCCGACACGACGGCCATTGCGGCGGAGCTGGTCTCCCATCTGCGTGAAAGGGCGCCCGCCGCGGACCTCATGCCGGTCGGCAGTCTCCGACGTGGTTGTGAAACCTGCGGGGATATCGACATCCTCGCGACAGGTGGAGACGCGTCGTTGATGGACCACCTCATCGCATTCCCGCGCGTCGAGCGCGTGCTCGCGCAGGGCGAGACGAAAACTAGCGTGCGCATCACCGGCGGTTATCAGGCGGACCTTCGGCTCGTTGTCGCTGACAGCCGCGGCGCTGCAATGCAGTACTTCACCGGATCAAAGGCACACAACGTCGCCCTTCGCGACCGCGCTATTCAGCATGGCTTCAAGCTGAACGAATACGGGCTGTTCCGAGTGACCGACGACAGTAAGGTCGCCGGTGAAACCGAGGAGGGCATCTACGATGCCCTCGAGATGACATGGGTGCCTCCGGAACTCCGCGAGAATCGTGGTGAAATCGAGGCGGCGGCTGCCCGACACCTTCCGCGGCTCGTCGCGGCCACGGATCTTCACGGCGATCTCCACATGCACACTGACGTGACCGACGGCCGTGACGATCTCGAGACCATGGCTGCGGCCGCACAACGGCTCGGCTACGGCTACGTGGCGATCACTGACCACAGCAAGGCGCTGGCGATGGCGAACGGCCTGGACGAGCATCGCGCATTGGAGCATGCGGCGCGCATCCGGGCGCTCAACGGGAAACTCGAAGGGCTCACGCTGTTGGCGGGAATCGAATGTGACGTGCTCGCCGACGGGACGCTCGACCTGGCGGAAGACTGTCTCGCTCAGCTCGATGTGGTGATTGCGTCCGTCCACGCCCATTACACGCAGGGCGAAGCGCAGACGACCGA
>DASTZI010000394.1:0-9282 GCA_035764385.1 Vicinamibacterales bacterium | reverse complement strand
GTACGGCGATACGTCGGCCCAGAGCCATTTCGGGCCCGTTCACAATCCCTGGGATCGTCAGCGGATTTCCGGCGGATCCTCCGGAGGTTCAGGCGCCGCCGTCGCGGCGCGGCTCTGCTATGGCGCGCTTGGATCCGACACAGGGGGATCCATCCGCCAGCCTTCGGCCTATTGCGGCATCGTTGGATTGAAGCCGACCTACGGTCTGGTCAGCACGACCGGCGTCGTCCCGCTCTCGTGGTCACTCGATCACATTGGACCGATGGCGCGGACCGTCGCCGATACCAGTGTTCTGCTGCAGGCCATCGCCGGCTACGATCCGCGCGACACCAACAGCATCGACGCCGTGCCGCCCGACTACACCAAGGCGCTGGGACAGAAGGTTGCCGCGTTCCGGCTGGGCACTCCACGAGCGGTGTTTTACGAAGGCGTCGAGCCCGAGGTCGAGCACGCCGTCAACGATGCCTTGCAGGTTCTTCAGCGTCTGACCGCTTCGACGCGCGACGTCGAGCTGCCCAAGTATCAGACACTCCCGGTCGTTGGCGCGGAAGCGTACGCGTTCCACACGCCGTACTTCACGAAGACGCCGGAGTTATACAAGCCGGCCACACGCCAGCGCATCGAAGGCGGCGCCAGGATCTCGACGTCCGCGTATATCGAGGGGAAGCGAGAGCTGGATCGATTGCGGCGCGCGGTGGCGGAGGTGTTTTCGTCCGTCGATCTGCTGGTGACGCCGACCACGCCGATCCTGCCCCAGACCGTCGAAGAAGCGCTGAACAGTCCCGTCGTGCCACCGCCTGGTGGTGTGGCGCCGACACTGCGCAACACGCAGCCATTCGACATCTTCGGCCTGCCGACCATTTCCATTCCGTGCGGCTTCAGCCGTACTGGCCTCCCGATCGGTCTCCAGATCAGCGGACCTCGTCTCGGCGAATCTCACGTGCTTGCTCTCGCGCACGCATTCGAGCAGGCGACCGAGTGGCATCGACGCGCGCCGGCCGTTTGACGCGATCTGCCGACGGCCGTACGATCAGCGTTTGTTTCTGATCGTCAAACCTCTACAGGGAGACCCATGCATCGACAGACATTCCGCACCATCGCATTCATTGCAGGAGGACTGCTCATGGCGCACGCAGCATTAGCGCTCGAGCTCACCTCACCCGCGTTCAAGCAGGGCGAGAAGATTCCATCGAAGTACACCTGCGACGCACAGGGCGGCGGCGTCAACCCGGCGCTCAACTTCGGCGCCGTGCCGGCAAATACGAAGCAGCTCGTGCTCACCATGCACGACCCGGACGTGCCAAAGAACCTTCGGCCCGACGGCAATTTCGATCACTGGTTCGTGTGGGACATCGCACCGACGAGCAAGGGCATCGCCGAAGGCGCGGGCGCGCAGATGGGGATGAACGGCACCGGTAAGGCGGGCTACATCGGTCCCTGTCCGCCGGATCGCGAGCACCGGTATTTCTTCCGACTCTACGCGTTGGACGCACCGGTGACGGGGAAGACCTTCAAGGATCGCGCGGAGCTCGAAGCCGCGATGAAGGGGCACATCCTCGCGCAGTCGGAGCTGATGGGACGGTACGAGAAGGTGAAGAAATAGGCGAGAAGGGCGGGATGGGCTGGAAGGGCGGGTATGAGAACGCTTCCCTCCTGCCTATCCCGCCCCTCCCGCCTTTCCAGCCTGGATATGTATGCCGCACTCCAACTTCTGACCCTGCCAACGGCCTGAGCGCGGATTGTTCGGATCGAGGGGCAACGACGTGCACGGCTCGCACCCGATGCTCGTGTAGCCCACGTCATAGAGCGGCATCAGCGGAATCGAGTGCTCCTTCGCGTACCTCCACACGTCGCGCGTCGTCCACGATGCCAGCGGGCTGACGCGCTGAATGATTTTGCCACTCGGTAGCTGGAACGGCTCGATTTCCTGCAGATTCGCGCGTGATGGCGATTGCTCGCGGCGGAGCGCGGTGAACCAGACGTCGTACTGCTCCAGCGCCGCAAACAGCGGTCCCACCTTGTGAACCGCGCAGCAGCGGTCGGTGCTCTCGCGCCACAGGCCTGGTTGCGGTTCGGCCGCGCGGAGGTTGACGAGATTCAGCTTCCATCGTTCCGCGATGGCATCGCGATACGCGTAGGTTTCAGCGAAGTGATGAACCGTATCGAGAAACAGCACCGGAATGTGCGGCGTCGACTCGAGCAGCACGTGCGTCAGCACGACGCACTCGGCCTGGAAGCTGGACGTGATGCACGGCGCCTTCGCGCGTGCAAGCGCTTCGGCAATCGAATTCAACTTAACAACTCCTCGAGCGCCTTCCGAATGGCTTCAACCGCTTCCGCGTCCGATCCCGCATGCCGCGCCAGCAGTGCCAGCCGTTCGGCGGCGCTGATCGGCGCGTTGACGGATCGGACCGTGTGCGTGAGCGGGTTGGAAATCATGCCGGCGCCGGCTGTGAAGTGCGTGGCCGGGTCGATGATGACGAAGCTTCCGGTCGCGCGGTTTTCCCCATACCGATCGAAGACGAGCGGCCGCGCCGTCGAGACATTCACCGTGCCGATTTGGTTGAGGACGAGCCCATGGTGGATTTCGGCGGTGACGGTCTTTGTCGCCTGCTTGATCAGATAGACCCGGCCAGGATCGAGCGGCCGTTCGTCCATCCAGACGACGTCCGCCTCGAACTCGGTGCCAACGGTCGGCGGCTCGATCGCCCCTCGACTGGCGCTCGCGGCGGCCTGAGCGGAGTCGAAGGCCGTGAGCATGTCGCCGCGGCAGATATCGATCTCATCGTCGAGCGTCAGCGTCACCGACATCGGTGCGAACGCCAAATCGAGATCGCCATCGAAGGTGGCGATTCGGTTGACGCGCGCGGAGCGGCCTGAGGGCCACGCGGTGATGCGGTCGCCCACATGGATACGGCCGGACACCACTTGCCCGGCGTAGCCGCGGAACTCGTGATCCGGGCGGAGCACGAGCTGCACGGGGAATCGGAAGGGCAGCGACGTCAGGTCGCGTGTCACTTCGACGGTCTCCAGGTACTGGAGCAGACTCGGCCCGTCGAACCACGGCGTCCGATCGCTGCGCGTGATGACGTTGTCGCCGTGCAAGGCACTGACCGGAATCGCGTGCGCACGCGCCCCCGCCAGAATCTCTTCGAAATCGTCTCGAATGCCTTCGTAGACGTCGCGGTCGAAATCGACGAGGTCCATCTTGTTGATGGCGAGGACGAAATCACGGATGCCGAGCAGCCGGGCGATGCGGGCATGGCGGCGCGACTGCACGCGGACTCCATGACGCGCATCGACCAGCAGAATGGCGACATCCGCGGTGGACGCGCCGGTCGCCATGTTTCGCGTGTACTGCTCATGTCCCGGCGTATCGGCAAGGATGAATTTGCGACGGGCCGTCGCAAAGTACCGATAGGCCACGTCGATGGTGATCCCCTGCTCGCGTTCGGCGCGCAGGCCATCGGTGAAGAGGGAGAAATCGATCGGACCGGCGGTCCGGTTCTTCGACGCCTTTTCGACCGAATGCACCTGATCCTCGTACACCGACTGCGAGTCGTACAACAGCCGCCCAATCAGTGTGCTCTTGCCGTCGTCGACGCTCCCGGCGGTACAGATGCGAAGAAGGCCGGACATCAGAAGTAGCCTTCCCGCTTCTTCAGCTCCATCGAGCCGTCCTGGTCGTGATCAATGATGCGGAGCTGCCGCTCCGACTGACGCGTGGCAATGAGCTCTTCGATGATCTTCGGCAGCGTGTCCGCGTCCGATCTGATCGCGCCAGTGCACGGCGAGCAACCGAGCGACCGCATCCGGCACTTCACCATCTGGGGCTTCTCGCCGGGCATCGTGACGACAAACGGCTGCTCCTGAACGATCAGAGAGGCGCCGCGCACGATCACCTGGCGTTCTTTGGCGAAATAGAGTGGGACGATCGGAATCTTCTCGACGTGGATGTACTGCCAGACGTCAATCTCGGTCCAGTTCGAGAGCGGAAAGACGCGGATGCTCTCGCCCGGGCGTAGCTTGCCGTTCAGGAGGCTCCAGAGTTCCGGACGTTGGCGCTTGGGATCCCATTGGCCGTTGGCGTCGCGCACCGAGAACACGCGTTCCTTGGCACGTGAGCGTTCCTCGTCGCGCCGGGCGCCGCCGATTGCCGCGTCGAAGTTGCCTGCCTGCAGCGCGTCGAGCAGCGCCTTCGTCTTGAGCAGGCCGCAGCAGCGCTGCGTGCCGACCTTGAACGGCTGTGTGCCGTCGCCGATGGCCTCTTCGTTGGTGTGGACGATCAGTCGCGCGCCGACGGACTTTGCCATGTCGTCGCGGAAGCTGATCATTTCGCGGAACTTGTAGGTCGTGTCCACGTGCAGAAGCGGAAACGGAATCGGGCCAGGGTAGAACGCCTTCTGCGCCAGACGAAGCATGCAGGAGGAGTCCTTGCCGATTGAATAGAGCATGACCGGCCGCTCGAACTCCGCGACGACCTCGCGGAGGATTTGAATGCTCTCGGCTTCGAGGGCGCGCAGATGATCCAGCCGCGGCGCTATCGCGACGTCCATATCCACTGGCAGCGTAATGGTCGACATCCCATTCCAAAAATAAAAAAGCCCGGGGATTTGTCATCCCCGGGCTTCGATCTCCTTGCGTTGTCAGGAGCCTGTCTAATCCGTGCTCCTAGACCGTGACCGAATGCGCGGGGACCTCAGGGGCCCTCCGACAACAACAGGCGCAGGCGCACGCGCACAGGCAGCAGTTTGCGGTCACAGAGCCCAAATTTTCGCCTTTCACGCGTCGTGAAGTCAATTCGGCTGGTAGTAGAGTGATCCCGGATGCTCACCCGCAAGTCGAAATACGGTCTGAAGGCGCTGCTCGTGCTCGCTGAGGAGGCGGACCAGGGGCCGGTGCTCATCTCCGAGCTTGCGGACCGGCAGCGTCTACCGAAGAAATTTCTCGAGGCGATCCTGCTCGAGTTGAAACGTGCCGGCCTGCTGCACAGCAAGAAGGGCAAGGGAGGCGGCTACGTCCTCGGCCGGAAACCGACCGAAATCACGGTCGGGCAGGTGATTCGGGTGCTCGAAGGACCGCTGGCGCTCACGCCGTGCGTCAGCCAGACCGCGTACCGAAGATGCGACGAATGTCCCGATGAACAGGCCTGTGGCGTGCGGCTGGCGATGAAGGAGGTCCGCGATGCCACGGCCCAGATTCTCGATAACACCACGCTTGCCGGCCTGAATGCCGAGGTTGCCCGTGCCTGCACGCCGGATGCGGAGCCTCGTCGGACAACGAGCCCCAACCCCAGTCGAGCGACTCGCCCTCGCCAAAAAAAATCAGTAGCGAATTAGTCTAGTAAGTATGTAGACTATGTCGGCTTTGATGACCGCCACTCCTCACGAGCGCTGTTGTTGCGCCTGTCCATGCCCGGCCGACTGTTGTCGATGCGGGCATCCATGTTCAGGGTCAGCCACCTGCAGTGATTCGTCGAGGAGAAGCGTTCATGATTGTTCGTAAGCTCGCCGTTCAAGCCGCACTCGTTCTTCTGTTCACATCCCCCGCCCTCTACGCCCAGAGTGGCAACAGCACGATTTCCGGTCTCGTCAAGGACACCACCGGCGCGGCGCTGCCGGGGGTCTCCATCGTTGTCCGCAACGTCGAGACGGCCGTGTCGTTTGACGCGGTGAGCAATGAAGCAGGCCTGTATCGAGTGGGCGCGCTTGTGCCCGGCCACTACCGCGTCGAAGCCAGCGTGGACGGCTTCGAGCCGTTCATTCGCACGGTGACCCTCGTCGTCAGCCAGACGCTGGCGATCGACGTGACGCTCGACGTCGCGCGGCAGAATGAAACCGTGTCTGTTGAAGCGACCGTGCCGCTGGTGGATTCGCAGACCTCGAACATCGCGCAGACAGTGACGCGCGAGATGTTGACCGCGCTGCCGCTTCCGAACCGCGCGGCATCGTCGCTCGTCTCGCTGGCGCCGGGCGTCATCATGATCGACCCTGGAACGGGCACGGCGGAGAACTATCCGGTGTTCTCCGTGGCCGGCGGCCGCGCACGCAACCAGAACTTCATTCTCGACGGCGGCAACGCATCGAATGCGGTTGGCCTCACGCGTCCGCAGCAGCTGACCACGCTGCCGGTCGACGCGATGCAGGAGTTCAAGGTGATCACGAACAACTACTCGGCGGAATTCGGGCATTCCACCGGGGGCGTGATCGTGATGTCTACGCGTTCGGGGAGCAACGATTTCCGAGGCACACTCTTCGAGTCGTTTCGCAACGACGCGCTCGACGCCACCAATTTCTTCGCGGCAGCGAAGCCGCCCATCAATCTGAATCAGTTCGGCGGGACGTTTGGCGGACCGATTCGCCGCGGCAAGACGTTTTTCTTCGGCTCGTGGGAACGCACGCGGCAGCTCACCAGCGAGACCGTGCTTTCGACCGTTCCGACGCTGCAGAATCGCGCCGGTGACTTTTCCGATCTGCGCACGAACAGCGGGGTGCCTGTCGTCGTCTACGACCCGGCCACAAGACAGCCGTTCGAAGGCAACGTGATTCCGGCGAATCGCATCGATCCCATCGCGCGCGCGGCGCTGCAGTACTATCCGCTGCCGAACCGTGAGGGGACGATGGCGAACGCGAACAACTACGTAGGCAACAGTGACTCGACGCTCGATCGCGACATCCTCGTCGGCCGCGTCGATCATCAGCTCCGCATCGCCGACCTGATGACCGTTCGCTATTACATCAACAACAGCGGAACGAACGTGACAGGGTCCTACGGGAATGCTGCCGCCGATCCACTGGCCGACTCCACCGACGTCCGCGTGCAGAGCCTCACCGGCGCACACACGCACATCTTCTCGCCGACGGTTGTCAACGAGCTCCGCGTCACGTATCTGCGCCGCAAGTTCATCGATCAGCGGCCCGGTCTCGGAACGGACCTCGCCGCAACGATTGGACTCCGCGGCGTGACGGCGCAGGCATTTCCTGCGTTCACAATCCCAGGCTATGCGTCATTGAGCAGCGCCACCGTGTCGCGGTTCCAGACCCCTATCCTCGATCACCAGGTGCTCGAGTCGCTGTCCTGGTCGAAGGGACGTCACGCGTTCAAGCTGGGCGGTGAGTTCCGTGGCGGCGCCAACGACGAGATCCGCGATCGTGGTTCGTCCGGTAGCTTGACGTTTACGCCGCTCATCACGAGCAATCTGGGTGCGGCCAACACCGGCAACGCACTGGCGTCCCTTCTGCTCGGCGAGGTGAATGCAGGCAGCGTCCAGATTTCGGATCTGATTCGCTCGCGCGCGTCGTACTGGGCGTTCTATGCCCAGGACGACTGGCGGGTGACCAGCCGCCTGACCTTGAACTACGGCCTGCGGTGGGAGGCGGAGCTGCCGCGCCGCGAGGTCGACAACAAGATGAACTCGTTCGACCCGCTCGCGATCAACCCGGTATCAGGAACACCTGGAGTGGTCACCTTTGCGGGCCGTAATGGCACGCCCGAACGCGCGTTCGCGACGGATTGGAACAACGTCGGCCCGCGGGTCGGCTTCGCGTATCAGCTCACGCAGTCGGGCCACACCGTGCTCCGCGGCGGGACGGGAGTCTTCTACGGTCCTACCGTCAGCAACACCATCGGCGACACCGCGGCGCTCGGCTTTTCGACCTCGGCCAGTTTCGTTGTCTCGCAGGCGACGACCGAAAGCGCGTTCAGACTGCGGGATGGCTTTCCGGCCTACGCGCGCCCCGAGCTGACCGCGGCGTTCGGTGCCGTGCCGATCGGAACGCGTCCCAATACTGCCGCCTCGTTCTTCGATCCGCACCAGGTCGCGCCGACGTCATATCAGGTCAATGTCGACCTGCAGCACGAGCTGTCGCGCGGTACCGTCATCGAAGTGGGCTACATCGGCAACATCAGTCGGCATCTCACGGCAAACGATTTTTCACTCGATCAGGTGCCGGCCGCATTGATGGGTCCTGGCGATACACAAGCCCTGCGCCCATTCCCGCAGTTCAGCAACCTCTCCCTCATTAACCCGTCAATCGGAAAGTCGAGTTATCACGGCGCGTTCATCCGCGTAGAAAAACGCCTCTCCGATGGCTTCTCGTTGCTCGCGCACTACACGAAGTCGCGATTCATGGACGATGTGGAGTCGGCGAATGAGTACGGAGCGACCGGGAGCTACATGGACCAGTATCATCGGCAGCTCGATTGGGCGCGGAGCGCGACCGACGTGCCTGACCATTTCGTGCTGACGGCGATGTATGAGGTGCCCGCGTTCGGTCGTGGCGCTGTCGGGGCGATTCTCGGTGGGTGGCGATTCAGCGCGCTCGAGACCCTTCAGTCCGGTGCGCCATTCACGGTGATCACGGCCGCGAACACGACGAACGCGTTTCCCTCGGGACCACTTCGGCCGAACCTGGCTGGCAGTCCCGAGCTGCCGTCGAGCGAGCGCACGTTGAGCCACTGGTTCAACACGGCGGCATTCGTCAATCCCGCGAACTTCACATTTGGCAACGCGCCGCGGTCGGTGCTGCGTGGCCCGGGCCTGGCGAAGCTCGACGCGACGGTGGAGAAGACCATTGCCCTCGGCGGCGGGATGAAGTTCGACGTTCGCGCGGAGGCCTACAACGTTCTGAACCGCGCGAACTTCAACATCCCGGGCTTCACGCTGGGCGCTGCGGACTTCGGCGTGATCTCGAGCGCCCGCCCTGCCCGGACGATTCAACTCGGAGCGCGTTTGAGCTTTTAAGGATGCCTGCGTCACGGCCCGACCCCGTAGGCGGCGTCCTCTCCGGCCCGGCACAACCGGTCCTTTCGGATCCGCCCGCGCGGCGCGATCGGAAGCTGCTCATCCTGCTTGCGGCCACCGCGCTGATGTTCGCCATTCACCTGCTTCCGACGCCCGCGCCGCTCCAGCGCGCGGGCAACCTCATTCCGCTCACCGCTGCCGGCAAGACCTGCCTCGGCATCATGGCGTTCGCGGTGGTGTTGTGGGTGACCGAGACCCTGCCGTTTGCCGCGACGTCGCTGCTGGTGCTGCTGATCATTCCGGCGTTCGGCATCGAGGACTACCGCACCGTGGTGCGTGCCGGCTTCGGCGATCCGACCATCACGTTCTTCATCGGCGTCCTCATCCTCGCCGCCGCGTTCACGCTGTCAGGACTCGGCACGCGGTTGACCTATCTCGTGCTGCTGCGCGTCGGCACGCGCACCGACCGCGTCCTGCTGGGCATTCTCCTCGTGGGCACGCTGATTTCGATGTGGATCAGCGACATCGCGGTCGCCGCG
>DASTZI010000393.1:0-2521 GCA_035764385.1 Vicinamibacterales bacterium | reverse complement strand
CCGTCGAGCGTCAGGATCGCGGCCTCCTCGAACGGGCTCGGGAAGAATGCGCTCGCTGCGTGGCTCTCGTGATGGCTGGTAAACGCGACGGGCGCCTTCACACGGCCGTTGCCAATACCAGTGCGGATGATCTTCTTGAGGTGCGTTTTCTCCTTCAGCCAGACGGGTAGCGCCATGCTGAAGCTTTTGAGACCGTCTGGTGCGTACGCGAGATAGGTCTCGAGCAGCCGATCGACCTTTCGAAGCGGCTTTTCGTAGAAGACGATGTAGTCGAGATCGTCGGGTGTGACCTCCGCCTCCTTCAGGCAGTACTCAACGGCCTTCGACGGGAATCCGGGGTCGTGCTTCTTGCGCGTGAAGCGCTCCTCCTGGGCGGCCGCGACGATGTCGCCGTCGACCACGATGGCAGCGGCGCTGTCGTGGTAGAAGGCCGAAATACCCAGGATGGCGGTCCGCTTGGCGGCCACGTGTGTCATCGTTATTGGGCGCCGCGCATCGAAACGCACATCACGCTCCGAAGCGGTCGCGGCTGTGCAGCGTGTCTATAAGTATCTGTAATCATGTTCGTTACGAGGATGGACCTGGCTGAGAGGTCCACGCGCGAGCGGCGCGGCATTGCCCACGTGGTCTGGGGTTTCACGGCGGTATTCATCCTCCTGTTAACCGCTGCGCCATTCCACTTCGACACGAATCGCACCTCAGTCCTGGCGCACCTGTCGCGCATCTCACTCCACCCTCTGATCTCACCCGATACCGGTCGACGTATCTCCATTCCCGATTTCGTCCAAAACCTGCTCTTGTTCGTCCCCTTCGGTGCCGCGGCGGTGTGGGCGCTAGGCGGCCACAGGCCGACCCGCCACATCGTTTCCGTCGTGCTGCTCGCATGCGCCCTGAGCATCGGCGCTGAATCCATCCAATTGCTGACCACCGACCGAATATCGTCGCTCGCTGATGTCGTTGCCAACACGGGAGGCGCCTTGATGGGAGCGCTGACGGCCATGTTGGTGCGCAAGCGGCAGTCGGCGGAATTCATCGAACTCGCCAAAACCAGGCTCGCCGCGGCTTCGACTTACTATCCGATGCTCGCCAGCGGGCTCCTGGTCTGCGTCGCGTCCTGGGAACCATTCGATTTCACGCTGGATGTGGGCGTCGTCACGGGACACCTCAAGGCAGCCCGGGCGGTGCTCTGGCAGCCATCGTTTTCCATTGAGCAGATCGTCGTCTTCGTTCCGTTTCTGCTGTTTGGCTTCATGCTGACTCAGTGGCTTCGTGAGCTGCGCGTACGTTTTCCGGTCGTCGTCGGAGTCGGCGTGGTCATCACCGCGGGCATTGCGCTCGAGGCCAGCCAAATCTTCATCGAATCGCGGCTGCCCTCCACCGCTGGTGCGCTCGCCAATGCCGCTAGCGGTATCGCTGGAGCTTTCGTCAGTGCGCTCGACGCGGAACTTCGGGCCAAGTTGCGCGTGGTGACTGCCCTCTGTCTCGGCGCGGCGGCCATGGCAACCGTCCAATGGATCGACGGACACAAGGGTGGCTTCTCCGCGCTTAATGACATCGGTGTCTGTCTGGCGGGCGCGTACATAGGTCTGTGGAGTGCCGCGCGCACTCTCCCGATCCGAACAACGGACCACTGACCGCTTTAGCGCGTTTCGCACGTGTCGCTTCTGAGGAGCCAATAGTCTTTCATCAACACGAACCGCTCGATGAAGAGCGCGTCGAGTGGACTCGAATACGTTGTACGGAGCGCGTCGCGCGGCGTGCACGCGACAGGTTCGTCCTGACCGCACAGATCTATCTGTAACAGTGCAGGTACACCGTTGCGCTGACGGTGAACGCGCAAGAGATCACGAAGACGGGCAGGCGAGTCGTCGGCGATTGTCTGTACGCGGCAGCGGCCGCGCTCGTCGATTCCGGCCTGCAGTTGACCGCGGAATTCACGTTTGACGACGGCGCTCACGCGCCCGAACGGGCTGCAGACGGGATGTTCGAGGCACTCACGAGCCGCGTCAGCGGTCATCACGAGCGGCGGTGCGAAGGCCTCAGCGCGGTGACGAAGAAACCAGTTCAGATTCTCGCGCGCGTACCGACCGGAAGGGTCGCACAAGATGCTGCGTGCTCCGAGCGATCGACGCCCGAAGTCCATGGCGCCCTGGAACCAGCCGATTCGTTTGCCGCGCGCGAGCAAGCCGGCAGCCCGGTCCATGATGCGCTCCCATTGCGGCTCGTACACATAATCCAGATGCGCGACGTCGAGAGCTTCCTTGACGTCGGACTCGGAGAACTGTGGACCGATGGCCAGACCGACGGGAAGAAGTATCGATGTGGCGCGTCCGCCGGCGATGGCTGCGCCCACCGCAAGCCCCAACGAAGAGGGGAGCAGGGCCAGTTGTGCGCGGTGCCCAAGCGACGCTCGGACGCAGGCGGCGATTTCATGGTGCGCGAAGAGGCTTCCACCTAATCCGACGGTGTCGCTGCCGTACGTGTCGGCAATGTCGATCGCGATGTCGCACACAATGCGACC
>DASTZI010000392.1:0-7548 GCA_035764385.1 Vicinamibacterales bacterium | reverse complement strand
AGACAACGAGTTCAGCCATAGCGAGTCCGGCCAACGGCGTGGCGATCATCTCTGACAACTAGTTCTAACGTCAGCGGAGCTGGCCCGAACGACAGTTACATCGTGAGCGCCGGCTTCTCCAATTCAAATCTGCTTCGCACTCGACTCAGGAGAAATCGATGAACCGAATCGTCTTTTCGACAGTATTCGTTGCGGCTCTAGCCGCGACGATCGCCGCGCAATCCGGCGGAACAATGAACAACAACAACCACGCGGGCAAGACCGCGAACATGGCCAAGATGGCGGCTGACGCGACCTACACCGGCTGTCTTCAATTCGGAAGCACACCTGGGACGTTCGTCCTCAGTGGTGCTCATCAAATGATGAAGAACTCGATGCCGGACGGTACGAAAGCCGGCGACCGAATGACGCACGACACAATGGCGATGGCAACGCTGCCTCTCACGGCGGCAAAGTTAATCGACCTGAGCAAACATGTCGGCCGCAAAGTGTCAGTGACCGGTTCATCGGCGTCCAGTGGCAAGGACGTGATGGGTAAAGACGAATCAACGCTGATGGTCAAGACCCTTAAGGTCGTGGCAGCCTCCTGTTCGTAAACATATTGAGCCGTGTGCGTGTTGGTTCCACAAGTCACTTGAATTGGAGCGCACGCCGCGGCGATTCCCTGTGCAAGCCTTGAGCGTCCATTGGACGGAAAGTGTTAGTAACTATGGCTACCGTCGGTCTGTTAGTTCGGTTGACAGCGAAGCCAGGAAAAGAGGCAGAGCTCACGGAGCTCTTGGAAGAGGCACTCTCGCTGGTCGAGAACGAGCCTGCCACCACTGCTTGGTTCGTCGTCAGATTCACGCAGGCGAGCTTCGGCATTTTCGATGTCTTTCCCGACGACGCGGGAAGGCGGGCAAACCTGGTCGGCTGATGGGTCCTTTATGAACGCCGATGGTCGGGATATTGCGGCGAATCGGGTACCACGCGGATGGTGGACAGTCGTAGTTCGAGTGATGGTTGGCTTCGGCTTCATGGCCCATGGATTCGCGAAGATCTCAAAGGGTCCAAGCGCATTCACAGCTGCTCTGCACGCGTTGGGGGTGCCAATTCCTCACGTGATGGCGTGGGCAACCATCGTCGTCGAGGTACTCGGTGGCTTCGCCGTGTTGATTGGCGCCTTCGTTTCATGGGTCAGCGTACCAATGGTGACGGTTCTGCTGGTCGCCATCTTCACGGTACACCTGCCGTACGGGTTCAGCTCAATCAAACTCATTGCCGTCACGAACGATGGTCCGCAATTCGGACCGCCAGGGTACGAGACAGCCCTTCTCTATATTGCTTGTCTCGTGGCTCTGAACCTGGGTGGCTCCGGACCGCTATCAGTCGATGGTCTCGTCTCACAGCGTTCGAGTGTCGACATTGGCAACGAGCCGACACCGCCGAAAGGCGGTCCGTCATGAACGCCACGACGACGCGGTGTCTGACGCTGGTAGCAGCATTGCTGCTGCCGTTCGCGATCGGAGTGGATGGTGCATTGCCTGCGTTGAGTCTGCGTGGTGTTGTATCCCTCGCCTACGTCGGTCCGATTGCAACCGCGTTCGCCTATTGGTCGGTAGTGAAAATCGGACGTTACGTTCCCGCTACAACGATCTCCGTGACATTGCTGGCCGTACCCAGTGTGGGACTACTGATTTCGGCGTTCACATTTCATGAAGGCGTGAACGCCCCACTCATTTCTGGTGTCGTTCTCATCGGCGCAGCTGTGGTGCTGCCGACGACAGAGCTGTCAGCGGACCATCACCGCGGCCAAGTGGCTGTGCTCCTGAGAGAACTCGGCTATGTGCCCGGAAATTTCGACCTGCTCTTTTACGACACCGAGCGGCACCACATCAGTGCCTGGTAGCAAAACCCCGGCGATGAAGCCGACGTACACAATCACGGAAGCGCGGCCCACCGACCTACCGCTGCTGGCAGCAGTGGAGCGTGATGCCGCCAGCCTTCTCGTAGGCCATGCTCCGGAAACAGTTCTTGCTGAAACAACGAGCGTCGAAGATCTGGAAAGCGCCCAGCGGCAAGGTCATTTGTGGGTTGCACTCGCAGATGATCTTCCTGTGGGGTTCGCGCACGCGCTGCTGCTCGAGCCGGGCGCCATTCATCTGGAGGAGATTGACGTTCGTCCCGAACACGGACGCCGCGGTCTAGGAAGAGGGCTGGTCGAGGCCGTCAGCGCATGGGCCGCAGCTGCTGGGTACAGATGTGTGACTCTCACGACGTTTCGGGATGTACGGTGGAATATGCCGTTCTTCGTGAGACTTGGATTCGAGGTGATCCCGCCGCACGAACTCAGCCCCGCCTTACAAGCCGTGTTCCAGGATGAAACCCGTCGAGGTCTCGATCCTGCACGTCGAGTCGCGATGCGGAGATGCACGGACTCTGTCGCGCCGACTTCGAGCACGCGCCAGCGGCACCGAAGCTCAGCGCCTGACCTGGGATGACGGTCACCGCGATTTGGCGTTATCCCGTGAAGTCCATGGCGGGGGAGCGTGTTCAATCCACGCAACTGACGAACACAGGCCTCGTCGGCGATCGTGTCGTGCAGGTCTACGATCGGCGCGGGCGGATGATCACCGCTCGAACGTTTCCCCGCCTGCTCCAACTTCACGCCACTCTTGGCATCGACGGAGAACCGCTGGTCGATGGACTGCCGTGGCGTTCGCGTGAGGTGGAGCGGCGCGTCGAGGCGGCGGTCGGGCCGGGAGCGCGCCTGCACCGATTCGACGGTGCTGAGCGTTTCGATATCTTGCCGCTGCTTGTTTGCACCGATGGCGCGGTGTCGACGTTCGGCCGCGACGTCAGACGCCTGCGTCCGAATCTGGTCGTCGGGGGCGTCGGGGGTCTTGCCGAAAGACAGTGGCCGGGTGCGACTCTGCGCCTGCCCAACGCGGAGATCGCGCTTGCCGACCTTCGAGGCCGTTGCGTGATGACGACGTACGATCCGGACACGACAGCGCAGGACCCTGACGTTCTGCGTGATATCGTTCGGCGGTTCGGCGGGGAACTGTGTTTGAACGCGGCCATTGTTCGCGCCGGTCTCATCGAAGTCGGTAACCGCGTCGACTTGATTGGACGGTAGGCAAATCGCGCTCACATCCTCCGAAGCGCTGCAACGAACTCGCTCAGCTCAATGTCATTCAGGTCGGAGACCGCCCAGTGCGACATCCTGTCACGCACCCAATGGCGCACCTGGAATCCTCGAAGGGTCCAGGTGCCGATGTTCGGCCTGTCAGACGACGTAGGCGAGATGAACACGTTGATCGTGTGTTGCTGTCGCTGATAGACGAGCGCGGCAACGGGTCGCCCCGATACGTAGTCGAGGCGGCCGCCGACGAGCGGAAAGCCGGCTGACGCAAGGTCCACAACGGGCGGCGAGAAATCGAGCTTGCCTAGAAACCACGGTTTCACCATGTGTTGATCGGTAGAACGGACGTCGAACAGGTGCCCGGCCATCAGCGAACGCACGTGCCCGTCGACCACGTCGCCGGCGGTGCGGTCGTCGCCCGTCGCTGGCAGTACGAGCGAAATCACTCCTCCGACGGACACCACAAATACCGCGGCGGCCGCCCATGCGAACAGATGCCGCGTGAAACGGATGCGCCGCACTTGTGTCGACACGTGCATGTGCAGGCGATCCGGCGCTTCGTAATAGGGCATGGACCTGACGAGCCGGCCGACCGCTTCCCGGTCGGCTACGCGCTGGCGACACGAGAAGCACGTGCGCAGATGCTCCCGAACGACCGCAGCTGTATCAGCAGCGATCTCGTGGTCGAGGTACGAATCGAGATGTTGTTCCAGCTCGATGCAGATCATCGCGCTCGCTCCATCGCCAACGGAGAGGACTTGAGCACCGCCGACAGGCGGTCGCGCGCCCGCGCGAGGCGCGACATGACCGTGCCGATTGGTACTTGCACGACAGCGGCAATCTCTTTGTAAGACATCCCCTCGATCTCGCGAAGCACGAGCACCTCACGAAATTCGACGGGCAACTGTTCCAGCGCCCCCCTTACCCGCGCAACGGTCTGCTGCTGCAGCAGCCGCGCCTCGGGATTCGGTGCGCTGTCGGCTGGATCGTCGGTCATATCCAACGATAGTGGATTGACGGCGCCTCGACGCGTCACCCGGCTGTACCACGTATTGCGGACGATCGCGAACAGCCACGATCGTGCATCGTCATCACGGAGCGACGAGAAGAAGCGCATCGCCCGAACGCAGGCGTCCTGCACGACATCCTCCGCATCTTCGTCCTTTCGCGTAAGCCATCGTGCGTAGTTGAAAGCGGCGTTGAGATGCGGAAGGACGGTGTCTTCGAATACGCGCGAAGGCATTTCTTTTGATCAAGACCCACGAAGCCGTTCCCTTATTCCCAACGCGTGCGGATTGCAGCCGTGCACGCGGTGCGGAATAGATTCGGACCGCCGACAGTCTGTGGAAGCGAGATGGCAATAGTTGGTCGCTTTCATCCGTTGATCGTTCACTTTCCGATCGCGCTGGTCATGGTCGCCGCGTGGGCGGAGGGCGTTGCCCTTGCCACGCACGATTCTCGTTGGCGCGCCGTGGCCGTCATCAACGTACGCGCAGGAGCACTGTTCGCGTTCGCGGCGGCAATTGCTGGTTGGCGACTGGCACCGACGTTCGGCCTCGAGTCGACCCCGCTGATGCAATGGCACGGATTGCTGGGTGCGGCCGCCACCGTTCTGACGGCGGCAGCTGCGGTTGCGACATTCAGGACAGGAGTCGGATCGGTGCGCGGCTTGCGGATGTACCGCATCGCATTGGCCAGCGCGGCGATTGCTGTGGCCGCCACAGGTCATCTCGGAGGACTGCTGGTATGGGGCGCCGATTTCCTGCGTCCCTGATGGAGGGCTACGTGATACACAGCGATGATGAAAAACAACTCGATCGACGGCACTTCCTCAAATGCATGGCGTGGGTTGGCACGGGCGCCATCTGGACGATGTCGAGCGGAGTGCTGAAAGGCTCGCCGCTCGGCCAGTTGGATCACGGCGCGATGAAAATGCACGCGTCGAATAACGGCCTTCGGTTCGTCCAGATCAGTGACAGTCACATTGGCTTCGACAAGCCCGCGAACACCGACGTCACAGCCACGCTGCGCGAGGCAGTGGCAAAGATCAAGGCGGAGTCTGAGCAACCGACTTTCATTCTCCACACCGGCGATCTGACGCACCTCTCGAAGCCGGGAGAGTTCGACATGCTGCAGCAGATAATGTCCGAGCTATCGCTCCCGGTGTTTTATGTGCCCGGCGAGCACGATGTCCTGGAAGACGATGGCGCGACCTACCTGGCTCGATTCGGCAAGGGGACACAGGGGGCGGGTTGGCACAGCTTCAATCAGAACGGTGTGCACTTTATCGGACTGGTGAATGTCGTGAATCTCAAGGCCGGTGGGCTCGGCACGCTCGGCCACGAGCAGCTCGAATGGCTGGAGAAAGACGTCAAGCACCTGAAGAACAGCACGCCAATCGTTGTGTTTGCGCACATTCCGCTTTGGTCGGTGTACCCCGAGTGGGGATGGGGCACGGACGACAGCGCCCGTGCGTTGTCGTACCTGAAGCGGTTCGGATCCGTGTCGGTGTTGAACGGGCACATCCATCAGGTTATGCAGAAGGTCGAAGGACACGTCACGTTCCACACGGCGATGTCAACGGCGTTTCCACAGCCGGCACCGGGCACCGCGCCGTCGCCGGGACCGATGAAGGTGGCCGACGATCGACTCCGAAAAGTGCTCGGTCTCTCACGGATCTCATTTCACGATGTCAATCACCCGATTGCGATTACGGACGTCCCGCTCGAACACGAAGTGGCGACTGTAGACGCACACGGCGTCTCGGTCGACAACTTCAGCTTCGCGCCCACGACGGCATCGGTCGCGGTTGGTTCGACGATCACATGGACGAATCGCGACGATATTCCGCATACCATCGTCAGCACAGAGCAGAAGTTCAAGTCGCCAGTTCTCGACACCGGTGAGCAGTTCTCGCATCGCTTCGACGCGCCTGGCACCTACAAGTACTTCTGCTCGCTGCATCCGAAGATGACCGGTCAGATCGTGGTTGGGTAGACGCGGCAGTCAGGATCCTCGCTACGGCACGTGCACCATCACATGGGTGACCTGAGCCGTGGTGATCTTGGCTGCGCGTCAACTAGTGGCAGGCAGGCGATCGACATTCAACCACCGGCAACACTGGCAGCAGCATACCGAACATCGATACCCACGCTACAGCCGTGCGCACCTCCGACGTCCTGCCCTCCGAAGTGCGCACGACGACTGACGGGTAAAGGCGCCCCCAAGGTTGCGGCGGTTACGCCGCTGGGATATCTACCTGGTAATCACGCCGTCCAAATACGGTCGAATCCCGCTGGGACGCCAAGTCCAACGCGTTGACTCGACGCGACTTTCCGATGGCACCCTGACGCTGGTTCGAACCTGTGCGGGAAGAATCATGATCGAAGAGCTTCGAAACGGATCGTGGAGGGGGCTAGGCTTGACGTGGGCGCAAAAAACTACCTCGGCGGCGCCGGCTTGCCGAATTTTGCGGAATCGACGGCCGCGTTCGCCTGTATCTCGCTCAATTGCACGTCGCCACGTCCATCGAACCAGCTCGTCACGATGTGGAACGGCATCTTCACGCCGTTCACCGTGCGGTAATCGGAGTAATCCACCTGCGTCGCGTTTCGCCCAAGCGGTGATTCGGTATAGCGCACCTGGCGCACCAGCAATCCCGTTTTCTGATCGAAATAGAGCTTCACCGGCAGCGAGCTGGGCGTAAGGCGCCCCTGCACCACGTCGGCGTCGCTTCCCGCGATCTCCACCGGAAATCCCACCTTCCAGTCGCTGAGCATGGTCTTGATTCCCGCGGGAAACGAAAGCAGGGCATCGAGCTTCACGCCTTCCAGCTCCGCGCCCGTCAGCCCCAGCACTGGCACTGGCGCACCCGGCACCTCGCTGTAGGCGGCGTTCCCGTCATAGGTCGTCGCCAAGTCGCCGTTGAGCGTGTGCGCGATTTGGGACCGCTGCGTGGGCGATTTTGCATAGATATCGACGGGAATCTTCCGCCCTTCCTCGGCGGAATAACCCTGATAGCTCCCCTTGGCCACCAGGCTGGTGATCGCAGCGATCCGCTGGGCGCCGCCCAGCGCCTGCAGATATTTGTCGAGAATCTGCGCAGCGGCCGGGGCATTGGGCGCGTCTTTGACGACGTCGTCGGGCTCGGGGAGGTTCGGCGTGCCGTAGATCCCCGCGATCGTCGGCGTGACTCGGGGATTCGGGTCGCCGCGATGGCACGTGTAGCACGTCACCATGCGACGCCCTCCAAAATTGTTCTGGTTGAGCGTATTCATCATCGCGATCATGCGGCGAGCCGTATTCTTGGTTGGGCTGTCGATCGCATACGCTGCCCAGTCGTTTTAGGACTGGTGGCAATCGCTGCAGTTATACCCGAGAGACGCGGAGATAAATCCCATCGTCTCCATGAACTGGCTCACGGT
>DASTZI010000391.1:0-10560 GCA_035764385.1 Vicinamibacterales bacterium | reverse complement strand
GGCGCGCCGCCGCCATATACCTGGCAACCCGCCCTGTGAGATCCGCCTCAGATGCGGCCTGCTCGCGTGCGACGGGAGTGGATTGGGCTTGGAGCGGTACCGCTGCCGCGGTGAGCACACCGGCGCTGTGGCCGATCATGCGCCGGCGTGTCCAGCGTGCGTGGGTTCGTCTCACGTCGATCTTCGCTCTACGGTTCGAGATTGACCGCGTAGTACGCGATCGTCTGTGTCGGCACGTCCTTGAACCAGTGCGGCGTCTTTGCCGGAACCGTGATCACGTCGCCTTTGGTGAGGTGATACGTCTGCCCGCCGTTGACGCTCTTCGCGCGAATCTGCCCTGGCGCCGTGTTCTTTGGCTCAACCATCGTGCCGCCGGTCACGAATGTGGCTTCGCCCTCGACGATGATGAACACGTGGTTGGTGTTCTCGTGGACTTCCACTTCGCCCGCGCCTCGGCGATTCGCCAGCACGATCAACCCGTTCTCCCCGATGATCTGTCCGCCTTTGGCCATCGTCGAGTTGACCTTGTCGTGCGGAATGTAGGTAACGGTGCTCGGAACGCCTTTGGCGGCGGCGAGGGTGACCACCATTGTGGCGATGGCGACGACTACGACTGCTGTGAGCTTCATCGGACGCCTCCTGTCTGGCGAGCCGATCATATGCGAGCGCAGGCGTCGGGTGGGATCGCGATTTGCGATTTGTGATTGGCGACCTGTGATTTGCGATTGGTGACTATGAAGTCACGAACCCATGGATCACGAATCTCGAGGTCGCCGATGCATGTCGTCGACGAAATGCGCCCGCGATTCCACTTCGGTTAACCGGCACGACGCGTAGACCGAAGCCTGCTGCAGCAGCGCGTGCGCCTGATCGGGTGGCAACGTGCGGACCGTTTCGAAGGTATGGCCGCGGTCCTGAAGGAACTCAGCCATGAACGCGCGCTCGAGTTCTGCATGCGGATCGCCGGTGGACGTGCGCTCAACGCTCATGAATACCTCCCGCCGTCCCTCCGATCGTACTGCATGCATGTGGCCGTACGGATTACCGAAACGGGGCCTACTTCGTCGACACCGACTCAGTCACCTCGCTGCGGATGACCTTTCCACCTTTCATCACGAACTGGACACGCTGCAACGCCGTGATGTCCGCAAGCGGATCGCCAGGAACGGCGACCACGTCCGCGTACTTGCCCTTCTCGATTGATCCAACCCGGTCTTTCCATCCCATGACTTCGGCATTGATGATCGTGCCACCCTGAATGGCGCGCGCGGGCGTCAGGCCGCCGTGCCGGACGAGCACCTCGAAGTCGAGCGCCTGCGCCCCATGCGGGTAGGTGGACCCATCAGCTCCGCTGCCCACCATGATCTTCATTCCCTTGGTCGCGGCCGCCAGCGAGACAGCTTTTTGGAAGATCGGAATCATCCGGTACTTGCCGCCGGTGTTCTTCGCGTCGTTGTCGTCCATGTAGGGTTCGGTGTATCGCTGCAGCGTTGGATCGTAGTACAGGCCCTTGGCGACCATCATGTTCGCCTGCTCCTGATCGAGACCGAAGGCGTGCTCGATGGTGTCGCAACCGGCAACAATCGCGTTCTTCTGCCCCTCGCCGCCGTACACGTGACACGCCGACTTCTTTCCGAGCCGATGCGTCTCGTCGATGAGCGCCTGCAGGACGGGAAGCGGATAGGTGACCTCGTAGTGCGCCTTGCCGGCCGCGTCGAACGAGTAGGCACCGGCCGGGAACAGCTTGATCCAGTCCGCGCCGTGAGCAACCTGATCGCGGACCGCCGCTCGCGCCTCCTCAACGGAACGCACGACCGTACTCGCGAGCGGATTGTCCGGTGTCTTCGGATCACGCGGCTTGGCGCCCCACACGATGCCAAGTGTCGATACCTGATACCTCGGACCGTCGAACAGGCCCGCATTGATGGCATTGCGGATCTCGACATCACCGTAGCCGTTCCCGTGCGAGCTCATGTCTCGCGCCGAGGTGAACCCTGCGCGCAAGTCGGCCTGCGCGTTCTGCACCGCGATGAGCATCGACGCTTCCGTCGTCCCCTTCGGACGGCGCGTGTTGAACATGTGGGTATGGGCGTCGATGAGGCCCGGCAGCACCGTTGCCTGGCTCAGATCGATCACCTGCGCACCCGAGGGAATCTTGACCGTCCCCTCGGCACCAACCTCGGTAATGCGATCACCGGAGATCACGATCACACGCCGCGTCAGCATCTGACCGGTCGTGCTGTCGAACAGGCGGCCGGCGCGAATGGCGACGGTACGGGGAGCCGGAGCGCACTTGTAGACGCCGCCGTCGGCGCCGACGCACGGCGTTGGTCCGGCGCCGCGCCAGGGCGCGGGCGGCGGCTGCACCTGCGCCGACGACACGGCAGAGCCAAGAATGACGATCGCTGCTGCGAACGAGAAAATTCGTGTCATCGCAGAATCTCCGATCTGAATCAGGAAGGGCGCGATGATAGCACTGCGGCCGCGACGCCGCGCGTGCGCCGCGCGCACGCGAAATAGATGATGACCCCGAGCAGCACGGCCATGGCGCCGAGGCGCAGTTCGGCCCACGCGGTGTTGGACAGAAGCCAGACACTCAGGGCGACAGCGCCGGCCGAGACCAGCCATCCGGCCGGCGCGCGAAAGGCCGGGGCCGGCACGTCGCGCCTGCGCCGCAGCGTGGGCAGCGCCACGCAGGTCGCCATGTAGGCGACCAACCTCACGATCGTGCTGATCGTCAGAGCGGAAATGAACGTGCTGAAGACCGCCACCGTGCCCGCGGCGGCCGCGGTGACGAGAATGGCGGCGACCGGTGTTCGATATCGTGCGTGCGTCTGGGAGATCACGCGCGGCAACTCACCGTTGTCTGCCATCGCGAACAGCAGGCGCGGTGTCGCGAAGAGAATCGCGTTCAGGATGCCGCCAATCGATACCAGAGCGGCTGCCGCCATCAGTACGGCTCCGGCAGGTCCGACGATCTGCAATGCCGCATCCGACAACGGCCGTTCGCTGCGCGCGAGTTCGGGAACCGTCCCGATGGACACCGCCTGCACGCCCATATAGAGCACGGCCACGACCACCATCCCGGCGATCAGGGAAAACGGCAGGTGCCGCTGCGGATCACGCATTTCACCTGACGGAATCACGGCGCCTTCAAAACCCATGTAGGCGAAGACGAGAAGAAGCGTCGCCTTCGAGAACGATTCGTACCCCGGCGCGATGGCGAGTGAATAACGCTGTGGATCGACGAAGAACAGTCCAACCGCCGCGAGCAGGAACAGTGGAATCAGTTTTCCCGCCGTCAGCACATTGGTGACCGTCGCGCTCGCCCGGACGCCGACGATGTTGATGATCGACAGGATGGCCACGATGAACGCGATGATGAGCGTCCGAGGGGCGCCTGTGCCCGCCCCCGCAACGAACAACGCCAGGTAAGTCACGAACAGGTTGGTCAGCGAGGCGAATCCGGTGACGCGCGCGATCCACATCAGCCAACCGACCTGAAAGCCGACGAGCGGTCCGAATGCGACGCGGGTGTACAGATAGGGTCCGCCGGTCGCGCCAAAGCGGCTCCCGACCTCCGCGAAGCAGAGCACGATCAGGCCGATCGCCACCGCCGCGACCGCATATGCCGCCAGGCTGTACGTCCCGGCGAGCGCATAGACCTGCGATGGCAGGCCGAAGATGCCGGCGCCGACAACGGAGTTGATCACCAGGGCCACCAGATCCCATCTCCGGAGGCTCCGAACGAGAGTCACCTCTTCGTGCTCCTGTCCCGCTGCGACATCCTCATCAACGCCGTTCGACAGTCAGTGTCGCGACGTAGTCCTCGGGACGAATCTGTTGCGTCGATCTGGGATACGGCACCAACGCCACGAGCTTGATCGCGTACGAGAGATATGAGGCTTCCGACAAGGCGGCTGTTGTGCGCAGCTCCCGCTCCTCTGGTGTCGCGGCCGACTGCGACAGCGTCAACACGACAATCGCTTCCCCGGCTTGTATGCAGATCGCGTCCAGCGGACAACGCGAATCCGCCCGTACGCGATCGAAGGTCAGCTTCAAACCATCCGTCAACACCGCCGACATGCCGGCTTTCACATCGAACGGCTGGCCAAGCGGACGGCTTGGCTGCGAAGGATGCGCGGCACACCCGACGGCTATGCTCGAGCACGACACCAGCACGAGGGCCGCGATACACCGTTTCACGCGCAGAGTCGTCACACCTTAACCCAGACAGTCGGTGTGAACAACGATACGGGCCGGCTGAAGCAACGATGGGCCGGCTAAAGCCGGCCCCTACGTACGCAAGGGCAACGTAGGGGAAGGCTAAAGCCGGCCCCCACGTACGTAGGGGCCGCCTTCAGGCGGCCCTAACCGCGTCAGGCGCGAAGGTAGTCGCCCTGCCAGTGTGTTATCTGTCGCTTGATATCTGTGCTCGACGTCAGCTCGCCGGCGACGATTCTCCGCACGAGACCGGGCAGCTCGGCGTCGCTGGCAAACCGGAGCGCGACGCATTGATCACGTGTAATCGCCGGGATTCGCGGCTGCAGATCCGACGGCAGCAATTCGCGCATCCGCAGCCGCATCTCGAGGCGGATGACTCGATCCTGGACAGCCAGCGCCATCACCCTTGCCGTCAGCGCCGCGAGCAGGAGCGCAACGGCAACGACGAACTGCCACCCGCCGAGTCGCGATGGTGTTCGATAGAGAAGCCAGCCGGTGACGATGACGTTGATAAGGAAAACGGGCAATACGAAGAAATGAAACGGCGGGAACAAGCGGACATGGTTCTTGTAACTCTGTTCGGATTGGGCCATCGAACGCCTCCTGACGGCGCGGATTCTACACCCGCCTCATCCGGAGGTTGTGCAGTTCGAACGAACGACCCGAACGACTATGGAAAGTACTCGTCGTAGGTCAGGCGGACCGTCGCCAGCGACGCCTTCGTCTTGTCCAGCACACTCTGTCGTCCTGCGCCCTCTTCGAATAACCCTGCCTGCAGGGCGGCGAGCGCGCCAAGACACGAGGTTGTCCGAGCCTGGTGTTCGGAGAGCTTCAAAACCGAGTTCGTCCCCGTCGCCAGCGTTCCCGCCAGCGTGAGCACGGCGATGATGCCGCAGACGTTGCGCCATCCGGGCGCGAGCGCGGCGGGCGTTCTCCCTGTCGTCGCTTCCGCGGTGCGTGCCGATAGACGGCCGCCGCGGAACGCATCGCTGGCCAGCGCGGTGGAAACCGTGCCGCAGAGTAGACCGGTGAGCAGCAGCAGCATGCTGGCACGCCGGTAGCGGCGGCCCGAGCGCCGCACCTGCTGAATCGCGCGCTCGATCTCGTCACGCAGCCGGTCTCGATCGAATTGAAGCCCCTCATCAATAGCCGGCATCATCCCCCCAAATCAGGCGCGCCGAAGGACACACCAGGTACCTTCACCAGCCCGGCTCGACGTACCCATCCATTTGCCGGGTAGTGCCAACAGGAGATCCTCCGCAGACAGAAATATCGGCGTCTGCTCGCCGCTGCTGTTGACCCATATCAACGCCCCGTCGCGTGCCAGGATTCGATCGACTTCGGCTGGAAAGAGGAAGGCGTTGATCAGGACCACTGCCGCGGACGAGGAATCGCGCACCGGGAGCACAGCGGCATCTGCCTGTATCCGATGCGCGATGCCGGGCGGCGCCAGTCGCAGCATCGCGAGAGAGAGGTCGATGGCGAGTACCGTCGCAAAGCGCTGCGCGAGCAGACCCGAATAGGCGCCAATGCCGCTGCCAACTTCCACCGCAACGCCGCCCCGCGAGTCCCGACGTCCGAGTCCACGTTCGAGCGCGTCCTGGACGACAGCCGCGCGCTGTGGAGACGTCCGCGTGTGCCATTCGCTCGACATCGCGTCGAAGAACGCCCCCACTTCGCTGCGCAATTCCGGCGTCCACCCGCCGGGATCGAGTCCGGCGGCTCGACGCGTCGCGATGCGCATCGGATGATCGCGCCCTCCCGAGCCGGACGACTGATGCCCTTCGATTGAAACCGGCGGCAGGTACCGAACAGTCATCACCAACGCGTGGGAACCGAGGCCTTCTCCTATCCGCGATCCCTATTTCAATGCGTAGACGTCGTATTTGACGTCGGTCCCGACACGTTCACCGACGGCAACGGCTTGGAGCTTCGTGAGCCATGCGTAGCGCTGATCACCGGTCTCGAACAGCGGCGCGGCTCTGAGCGACGCGCCGGCAGTGGTCGTCTGGCCGATGCCGTTGTACGTCACCAGGATCAGTGCACCATCGTCGGTCTTCAACGTGAGCCGCACGTCGAGCCGGTAACTGCCGTCGGCCCGGTTGGTAATCCAGTCGCCCGCAGGTATCTGCACGGCGCCCTTGAGGCGCGGTCCCTCGAAGCGCCCGCTGACGATCTGGACGATGGTCCGCGTGCCCTGTGGTCCGTTCTCGACGACCGTTCGCGTGCCGGTCTGAACCTGCATCGTCCCCAGATACTCAAAGCCTGGTGCTGGCGCCGACTTCTGAGCGCGTGCAACAGATAGGGAGCCAGCCAGCGCGATACCAACGAGCAACGCGGTTGCGAGGCGCACGATTTCCTCCTGAGATGAATGCGGCGAGTGAGAGGCCGGATGCTAACACATCGACTGCGGTCGTCAGACTTTCGCGGCCATCATCGCAGAGACGGCCGCGATCAACCCCTAGTCCCCAGCCCCCAGTCCCTAGTCCCTAGTCCCCAGTCCCTAGTCCCCCAATCCCTAGGTCCGTGTTATTCGCTTGCCCGCGAGCACAGTGGCGCTCGGAAAGAAGCGCTGGCGGCCTGTGATGGTTCCCTTGAAGTTATCGAGGAATTCGAAGTTGCCCTCACGAAGTTCAAGTAGCGCGATGTCAGCCGGCGCACCAACCTTGAGCGTCCCGCGATCCTTGAACACCGGGAAAATCCGTGAGGCGTTGATCGTCGCGCGCGCGACGGCCTCCGGAACGGTCATGCCATAGCCGAGCAGCTTCGACATGCAATTGGGCAGATCGATCACGCCGGTCTGCCGGCTGTTGGCGTTCCAATCGGTTGAGAACGTGTCGGGCCAGAAGCGCGCTTTCATGATCTTCTCGACGGTGTCCCACCGGATGTGGCCGGTCTGTCCGTTGCCCACGTCGAACCAGACGCCGCGCTGCCGCGCCGCCGTGACCACAGGCTCAATCTTGCCGCTGTCATCGACGATGCTGTTCGGCGGCGGCGCCAACATGTGCGTGACGACATCACCGCGCTTGAGCAGCGGGAACAATTTCGCCAACGGCGTGATGGTCTGTCCCATGTGAATCATCACGGGAAGGCCAAACGACGAGGCAACCTCCTGGGCACGCCGCAGCACCTCGAAGTCGTTTGGTCCAGCCACATCACGTGAGAGCCTGGCCTTCACACCAACAACGAAGTCGCGGTTTTTCGAGATCGCCTCGCGAGCCGCGCTGACGTCGGCGCGTGCAAGGTCCATCGTGTCGCCCTCGGGCAGGATGCCGGCGCGGCCGATGTTGATCAGGACGCGCCCCTGCTGCGGCGATGTGCGAGCGACGGCAATCGTGTCCGCAATGTGGTCGGCGCCCTGGCTGCCGGCGTCGATCCATCCTGTCACGCCGTCCTGCAGCACGAGCTGCGGTCCTTCAGCGTATCGGCCGACGTGGGTGTGAATGTCGAGGAGACCTGGAACGACGAGCTTGCCTCGCGCATCAAACGTATCGGCCGCGTCGCCGGCAATGTTGGCGGCAACCGCGGCGATGCGTCCGCCTGCGATCGCAATATCGCGAACCGCTTCGAGGCCGGCTGAGGGATCGATGACGCGCCCGCCTCTGATGACGAGGTCGTAACGCCTCGCCTGCGCGGCACCCAGCGCCGAACGACCCAGAATCGCGGCGGCGGTTGCACCCGCTGCGGACACGAATTCGCGGCGAGTCACGACGATCCGCGATCGACTTTTCACGATGACGACCTCCAGGAACTATTTCCGAAAGATGGCCTTCGGCAGTATCGCGTGGACGCCTTTGGTCCCGTCCACAACCTGTGTCACGCGAAGATCCATCGCTGCGCTTGCCAGCAGGTACGCATCGTCGCGGGAAAGACCTTTCATCTGGACGATCCAGTCGAGCATCTCGCGCGTTGCCATCTTTGCCGCTTCGTCGAGATCGGCGTGAAGGCCGATGGTCATGTAGTGCGTCGCCGTTTCGGCTCGCGGCCCCCGTAGATGCTGTCCTTTGTGCAGGATGACCTGGACCTCACCTTTGAGCGATGTTTCGACCGCTGACAGACTGACTTCTCCTTGTCCCTGGACGGCGTGACCATCGCCGATCGAAAGCAACGCTCCCGGAACCTGCACGGGCAGGTACAGCGTGCTCCCCGCTCCCAGGTCGGGGTTGTCGAGATTTCCGCCGAACGACACGCCGGGCGGTCCACTCGGCACACGACCCATGCTCGCCGGCGGTGCGACGGCCATCACGCCCCAGAACGGCCTCGCTGGAATCTCGATGCCCGGCGCAAATAGGATCATTTTGCGAGCAACGTCGATCCAGACGACGTGATCCTTCGCGTACGGGAAATCCTCAGGCAGCTGGCCGCGATTCGGCACGAATCCCTGACCCGCGATCGGCAGCCGCACGTCGACCGACCGAATACGGATTTCAAGCGAGTCGCCCGGCTCGGCGCCACGAATCGCAATGGGACCGTTCAGCGTGTGATCGCCGCGACCGTCGTTGTCGACTCCCTCATAGACCGCGTACAGTTCGGCCGGAATTTTGTCCTTCGGAACACCGAGCTTCTCGAAATACCGCGGGTTGCCCGTCGCCGTCTCGAGTCGAACGATGTCGCCCGAGTCGATCGTGAGAACCGGTTTGAGCGAGGCATCAAAGAAGCCGCGATGCACGGTTGAGGGCGATGCCTTCAACTCGTGCACCTTCGGCGACGACTGGGCACCGGCAAGCGCCGGCGCGAGCAACAGCCCTGCGCACAGGGCGACGAACGTGATTCGCATAGTTCCTTACTTCGCCAGCGGATTCGGCCGCATCTGCAGCTTGACGACCTTCGGCCGCTGTCCTTTGCCGCCTTCCTGATGCCAAGGCGTGTACATCGAATAGCTCGTCCACATGCCGCGGCCCTTCCATCCGGCGTTTGGATCGTCGATGCGTCCGTCGATGTGCCGCGCGTGGAATCCCAGCGGGTACGGCACGCGCAGCGTCAACGTCTGCATCTGTCCGTTCTGCGGCCTCAGGACGAAGAACGAGTCCGCGTTGACGTCGCCCCCCAGCAGGACATCCTTTCCGAGACCGAGCGCATCGTGGTGATCGATGTTGGTGAGGTACAGCATGTCGGTGCTGGTCTCACGCGATGGCGGCGCTCCTTTGAATGACGGTCCCGGCTTGGTGTACACGGACCATCCCTCAGGGCACTGTTGTCCGGTCGCCGTCGGGCCATTGAGCACCTTGCACTTGCGGCGGTCGAAGCTGAGGATCTCGTGGACACCGCGCCAGTTCTGGTAGACAACGCCGTTGCTGTCGATGGCGACGCCTCCGGAATATTTCAACGAGGCTTTCGACGGTGGCGGGATATAGACCTCGGCCTTGCACGACATCGGCGGGTTGGCACCCCGTTCGAGGCGCACCAACGTTTGGTCCTCGTGGCCGATGCCCGAGCACCAGATGCTGCCGTCGGTCGGACTGATTCCGATCGCGTAGCATCCAAATTCGATACGGTGATCCTTCTTTGGATCGACCGGCTGGTTGGGCTCCGTCCAGCCGCTGGAGATCTTGCCGTCGCCGTTTGTATCGACCACACCCGGGCACCATCCTTGCGATGTGCCCGCGTCGTGCGTCTTATCGAACGCAACAGTATCGAGCCAGCCGACGGCGTCGTCCTGTCCGAAGACCAGGTTGTCGTGTTCGTCGAACATGTTGTGGTCCGCGGCAAAGCAGCTGTCGACCATCGTGATCTTCTTCGTCTTCGGATCGAGCAATTCGATCTGCCGCGCGCTCGGACCCTCCATCGGGAAGTACTTCGCAAACTTGTTCCCCGGGTCCTTGCAGTACGCCGGCTGATCCTTCGGCGCACGGATCCGCGCGGTCACCCAGACATGTCCTTTCGCATCCATGGCGACGCTGCGTGGATCGGCCTGCCGCTGCCAGATCTTCTCGGTCCCCCAGTAGGGAGACGCTGGCGTATTCGCATCGAGCACGGGCCCGTTCGACGGAAGCTTGATCTCGCTCGTCGTGTTCGTCTTCGGGTCGAGCACCGCCAGGATGTCGGAGCTCTGGTACGGTCCGTACACCAACCCGTTCGCGTTGTACGTTGGCGTGCGTTCGTCGGTGGCGGCCGCATCGCTGCGGCGGCTGGTCGGCAGCCCCCAGTCCCACATCGAGATCACGAGGTTGCGTTCGACACCGACGGGACGCGGCGGCGCTTCTGGATAGGCGCCGGCGGCGATTCGCTCGGTCCAATCGGCAAACGCCTTTCGCTGCTCACCGAGACCTTTGAACACGTTGCTCATGTTGGCCCCGTTGGGACCCATCGCCGTGTGGCGATCCCAGGCCTCCAGCG